>NZ_JBPTTK010000007.1:0-255730 GCF_053290175.1 Enterobacter sp. 186315
AGCAAGCCAACTTATCGTCAAAATCGGTGTTGCAAAAACGGGAGTGACCATAGATCCGTTTTCCAAGCGGACCCCAATTAACACTTGCCAACCTATCTACTGGTTGGTAGATTTGATTTTAACAACACGACACACAAACAAAAACACACAACAGAACATCAGGAGCGTCATCATGAAAAACATCATCAAAACCACCCTTGCCATCATCGCCCTGTCCGCCAGCGCACTGAGCTATGCCGCCAGCCCGCAAATGGTTTCCCGCAGCGAAGCAGCATCGCTGCAAAAAATTGGGGTGGTCTCTTCCGGTGGCTTCACCACCCTGGATGACCTGGTGGCCTCACTGGATATGAAAGCCGCTGATGCCGGGGCCACACACTACCGCATCACCAGTGCCACCGGTATGAATAAACTTTCCGGTACCGCTGTCCTGTATCGTTGAATACCCGTTACCCTCGCAACTGCGCCCGGAACCCTTCTGGTTTCCGGGCGCAGTTGTGTCTGAATAACAGGCACCCGCAGGTGCCAGGAGAACATTATGTCCACCCATGACAGTCTGATTGAACTGACTGATACCCTTATCCAGCAGAACGGCTACCAGGGCTTCAGCTATGCTGATCTCGCTGACGGTCTGGGAATACGGAAGGCCAGTATCCATTACCATTTTCAGACCAAAACCGACCTCGGGCTTGCCTATTGTGAATACAAGGAGGCCAGCCTGCTGAAACTGGAAGCTGCCCTGTTACAGCTGCCACCGGGTAAAGCCCGTCTGCAGGGTTATATGGACGCATTTCTCAAATGCGCCGACAGCGGCCAGATGTGTGGCATTCACGCCATGCTGTCCGACAGCGCCCTGTTTGAAGAACCTCTTCAGAAAGCCACCTCACGACTGGCACAAACCGACCTGCGCATCCTGACCAGTGTGCTGGTTTCGGGTCGTGAAAGCGGTGAACTGGCTTTTACTGCTGAGCCGGCTGACGTGGCCATTATCATCGGCAGCGCCATTAAAGGGGCCCTGATGCTCAATCGGATCCCTCCTCATGATGCCTGTTCCCGCACCATGAGCGCGCTTATTCAGCTACTCTCCCGCCCGTAAAGCCACGCCTGTGGCTGCCCCGGTTTAACCGGGGCAGCCAGCACTCAAAAAAATCACCGCTGACAACGCCTGTATTCCGGGGGCCTCAGAAGACATTAAGACTTTCCTTGCGTTTAATTTCCAGTTACCCCTTGCCAATCTATCTACTGGTAGGTAGAATAAATATTAACAACACGACAACACAATAAAACAGACATGCAGGGGGCATCATCATGAAAGCACTTATCAACGACGTTATCGCTGTCTTCACCCGTAAAGCCCATGGACCGGTCATCATCAAATCCGATCTTACTGAGGAAGAAAAAGCAGCTCTGGTACCGGTCCGTACACTCTCTGTTGGCTGGGTGTCTTCCGTGGATGAGCTGGAGCGGGAGGTTATCCGCGAAGCCCTTGAACATGGCGCTGCCGCTTATCTGATTTCTGAGCTTGAGCAGGCCCGTTTCGTTCATGCCCGCGCCACGCTGTTTGCATAAACACAAAACGAAAATAAAAGGACACACACCATGAAAAATAACGTCGAGACACAACTGCGCCGGTTACTTCGTAAAACGTCAGGCCTGGACATTATGGTTCTGCGGCTGTCAGTGATTTTCATCTTCGCCCTGTTTGGCACCTACAAATGGTTTGCCTTCGAGGCCAATGCCCTTCACCACCTGCTGCCAGGCACCTGGCTCGGTGCGCTGTATCCGGCTCTCGGCGTTCAGGGGCTCAGCTACGCACTCGGCGTGGTGGAAAATATCACCCTTCTGGCCCTGATTGCCGGATTTTTCCGGCCGGCAGTGGGTGCAGCAGGCGCCCTGATGGTGGCAGGCACCGGCATCGTCACCCTGAGCCTTCTGCCGCAGCTGGGTCGCATTGACAGCTTCATTATCAAGGATGTTCTTCTGATTGGGGCTGGACTGGTGCTGTTGCGTCATGACCTGCGACGGACACTGATTAACCGGAGGGCGAAGCAACTCAGCGCCGTGCACAAACCCCGCTCGTCTGACGCATTGTCAGCCATGGGGTGACCCTGAATTACGCAGCAGCCTGATATTTCTGGCCAGCAAATATGACACCACTCCCGGGTTCATGGTGAGAGGCATGGAAGCCGCCTTTCGGGCGGGGATCACTCCCCGCTACTTTTTAGAGCGCTACCTGGAAAATAAGTCGCTCCCCGCCAACCCGGACTTTGAAAAACACTATCTGGATCTTATTCATGAGCAGGACCCGTCCCGGTGAGTGAGATTTGTCAGGAGAGCGATATGAACAAACCGTATAAAAAAGACCCACAGACCATTCAGGCACTGACGGAACTGCAGTTCAGCGTCACCCAGAAAAGCGCCACTGAGCGCCCGTTTACCGGAGAATATGACGACCACTTTGAGGACGGACTGTACGTGGATATCGTCTCCGGTGAGCCACTGTTCTCGTCGAAGGACAAATTTGATTCGGGCTGTGGCTGGCCGGCATTCAGCAAACCAGTGGAAAACAACGTCCACAACCTGAGCGACCTCAGTCATGGCATGGTGCGTACTGAAGTGCGTTCCCGTCACGGTGACAGCCATCTGGGACACGTCTTCCCTGACGGGCCACAGGATACCGGTGGATTACGTTACTGCATTAACTCGGCTTCACTGCGTTTTATCCCGAAAGGCGCTCTGGAAACAGAAGGATACGGTGAATTTCTTCCCCTGTTTGAGAAAGGAGATAAGCATGAAAACTGATGTGGCAATCCTTGCCGGTGGTTGTTTCTGGGGTGTCCAGGAGCTGATCCGCAAACTCAATGGCGTGGTCAGCACCGAAGTGGGCTATACCGGCGGACGTAATGATAACCCGACATACCAGCACCACCCAGGACATGCGGAGGCGGTGAAGGTGGTGTATTCCCCGGATAAACTGAGCTACCGAAAACTACTGGAATATTTCTTTAGTATTCACAACCCTACAACAATACTTCGTCAGGGTAATGACGTCGGCTCAAGCTACCGCTCAGCCATCTTTTTCACCACAGAGGAGCAAAAGCAGCAGGCAAACCAGCTTATCCGTGAAATAGATGATTCAGGAGTCTGGCCCGGAGTCGTGGTGACAGAAGTAGAGCAGGCCGGTGAGTTCTGGTCTGCAGAGCCAGAGCATCAGGATTACCTGCAGCATAATCCCGACGGCTATACCTGCCATTTTGAACGACCTGACTGGACGCTTCCGGGATAAGTCACCGTCGCAGACTCGCAGCATTCAGCCCCGCCCATGTGCGGGGCTTTTTTGTTCATATGCAGAAACGAGAATGGGATCACAAACAAATTTCTTTAGTCCATTTCTTGCATACAAAACAATCAACATCCTGATTTTAAGGGGCATATTAGAAAAAAGATGAGGATGATTAGGGTCAAAGGGACAAAGGGACAATGTTTAGAATTATGCTGACCGTTATCGCAGGATCGTTATTTTACGGACTCTCGGCCAGTCTGTGTTTTGCCGGGCTTTTTCGCATACACGCCCCCAGTGCCTGCACAGCCTTCTGTCTGACTTATAACCCAACAGCCGGCTATGTCATGCTGGTTACCGGTATGACACTGTTTATCGTATTTTTGCTCAGCCTTTTCCGGACAACAAAAGCCCCTATTTAACATAAAGGCTTCATTGTACGCACCGCTAAAACGCGCTCAGGGCGATTTCAGCGCGAAGCCGGTGAAAACCACAGCTTACCCGGCGAAAACCCCGCAAAACTTGCCTGATGAATTCTGATGGCATGAATGGCTATGCACCGGACTGCATGGCGGCCCGTTTCAGTGCGTTTACCACCTGAAACCGCCAAAAAGCGCCCTTTTGCGCGGGAAATCTCTCATTTTCTCCCTGGAATACTCACAACAATCATAATTACTAGTAATGTTTTCTGTGTGTACGACAACTCTGTAATGCCTGAGGAATTAATGACCGGTTCAAACAACAAGACACGCGATATCACTAGCAACCGCAAGTATCTGATCAAGAATGCACGCGGCCAGGCAGCCTATAAAGCACGTATGCGCGAGGCGGGTTATAAGCAAATTGCGGTATGGGTACGAGAAGATGTCAGAGAGGCAGGACGACAAGCCGGACTGGAATCTGACGCGCTGTTGTCAGGGGCTGCGCAGCATGATCCATTAGGCTGGATGGTCGGTTTTGCTGAGGGACTCAGGCAGCGAGAAAAAAAAGACAGCAACCCGCAGTAAGCCTGCAAGACAGCACGAATAACAGAGAACAGCCAGTACAAGGAAGTAACGCTTCGCGTACCGGATTCAGCATATTTTTCAGGGAGTGTCCCTGCTAAACTCCTTCATGTCGACGCATCAACCCCGGAGGCTCTGTAATGAGCAATACCACACACTACGAAAACGCCAACTTCTTGCGGGAACTGGCCGAAAGTCTGCCCCGCATACTGCCGGAAGGTGGCCCGGACAAGGCAGCACTGTTGCAGCGCCTGGCTAACGAAGAACTGGCACAGGCCGAGTATGAAGATCAGGTTCGCGCCAAAGTGACTGCAGCCCGCGCTGATACACGCCCGGGCATGACCACGGAACAACTCCGCCAGCGGCTGCATGGTCGCTATCAGGAACTGCGTGATGCCGTATGACGTGGAATGGAAGCAGGGAGCCATCGAGGACGTAACGGCACTGTTTGACTAGGGGTCAGTTTGGATATGGGGTTTGAAGGCCAATGGAACGAAAACGTACGTTAAGAATGTAATTTATTGATATTCATAAAAATAAAAAAAGGATCGCTGATTGATCCTTTTGTTTTGCTATTTGAATTTCGATAAACATTAACCACGAGAATGCAGTAGCTCGGCTATCTCATGAGCAATTTCATCGATTGTATGAGTTGCAGTACTACGAGCAACTTTGTCTGCTAATGATGGACTAAAATCGACAACTTCTTGTTTTGTAATATTATGCCATATGGGAAGCAATATTTGCTCACCAGAAATAGCACGAGTGACGATTCCATCAAGTTCATAATTTGTCCAACCTTTGCTTATAAACGCCGGAGACAAAACTACTAACCCAACACGACTGTTTGCTAAACCTTTGTCTATTTTTTGTCTCAGGCTGTCACCAATTCTTAACGTCATTTCGTCATACCATACATTAAGGCCGTGACTGATTAATGAGTTTGCCAGAGAGCGAACAAAATCATCTTTATCCTCTGAGGCATGCGAAATAAATACGTCATGTATCTCGTTGCTCTGTGCTGTTGACGGTGGTCTGTTATCTCTTACCAGACTAGGAACTTCGCTTAACGGCCTATCCTGAATTTCAGGAAGAACCCCTGGAAGAACGCGAACAGAAGCCCTGGTACTCCCCCTTAATCCCTGCATATCTACAGCAATATGCCAATGGCCTGATGAAGGGATCTGTAACCTTATGGGGGAGCGCTTTGCTAACCCACCAATGTAGGAATGTCGTCGGCCATTCTTATAACTACTGAAGTTAGAACTATCCATTAGTCTAACATTTGCACCACTGGTAAGGGTGATTTCAACAATCTCCCCTCTTTTTCTTTGACCAAGATCATTATGGATGAATTGCATGTAAGTCTGCTCTCTTCATTTGAATTGGAAGAATGTAGCCACTTCCTGATTATACTGTATCCAGTGGTTGAGAGTATCTCTTAGTGTGAAAAAATAAATTATAAGACTTTTACTCGGTATGGATGAAGATGTAAAATCCGTAAACCAGAGAATAAATGAGGAAAAAGCGTGACCAAGCACAAAGTTTTCATCAGTTACCACCATGCTAATGACCAATGGTACAAAAACGAACTTGAAAAAATGAATGATGTTTTTGATATTTTTGTGAATCGCTCGGTATCACTTGGTGACATTGATGAAGAAGAAGAACCTCAAAAGATCAGAGAAATAATAAGGGATGAATATTTACGTGATACATCCGTTCTTATTTTACTCGTTGGGACTGAGACTAAAAATAGAAAGCATGTTGATTGGGAATTATATTCATCCATGAGGGATAGTCCCAGAAACGGCAAATCAGGTATTTTTATTATAAATCTTCCTTCAACAGGGACAAACAACATTAGAGCCAGTCATGGTGAAAATGAAAAAAATGAATTTCATCCTAATATAACCGAGTGGATAACAATCAACGACAGAACAACATATAAAGAAATATATCCATATATGCCTGAAAGAGTTATCGATAACTTGATGAGTGAAAAGTCATATATATCAATAGTCAACTGGGATCAGATACACAATAACCCAGAAAACCTTAGAAAAATGATTGAGTTAACATATCAAGATAAAGATAAGTGCGAATACGTTTTTTCTACCCCAATGAGAATGCGTAATGGCTAGCAGAAACAGTAAAGGGGAGTATGATACTCCCCTTTACTTGTTACCAATCCCATTTGGTGGTGTTCACGTTAAATGTTTGTTGAACCCGTGATGTGAAAAAATCATTTACTACTTTAAAATCGTTACATATTTTACTGTAGTTATAGTATTGCTTTTGTATTTTATTTATAGGCGTCAGGTGAACTTTTAATGGTGTATTAGTTATAACATCAATAACTTCATCCTTATCTGATATATATTTATACCATCTTTTATAATTATTTTGATTTTTAGTTAAAAATTTATTTAACACCATTAACATATCATTGCTAATATTATATAACTCATTGTCTTTTTTTGGATTCAATAGTTTCATTTCATCTCTAATAAATTGATATGTCTGATAATATGATGAGATAACTTCATCGAATGCGTCCACATTTTTCTTCAACTTAAAGATAGCTCTTTTTGAATCCAGATGATTTTTTATACTTTTGCGATATAACGTACCACTTTCATTGAACAGAACATTAACGCCGCCTAAACTTAATTTCTCTACTTTAAATGAGTATTTTTTTAAAAGATATAACGCTACAATTAGCCATATAAAAATAGATATTAGTAGTATATATATAATACCAGTTACTAAAGGTTTGTTTTTATTAAATACGGTGTAAATTGAAGGTACATATGATGAAAGATCCACTGTACACATTACAGCAATTACCGCAATGAAAGCTATCGTCCAAATTATAACAAATGTTCTCACAATTCCACCTTGTCAGTTGTAAGATAATCAATCATTGATTGGTGAACGTTCTGAATTGATAATTTTATATACGGTTGAACGCGCAATACCCATATGCTTAGCTATTTCAGTTGCTCCAGTTCCTTTATCATGCATAAATTTTATTTTATTCCTGTCTATTTTCCGTTTTCTGCCAAATTTAATTCCTTTAGACTTGGCCTCAATTCTTCCTTCATTTGTTCGTTCAAAGATGCGAGTACGTTCTGCTTGTGCCACTGCTGATAGAATTGTGACGATCATCTTCCCCATTTCTCCATCGGTACTGATCCCATCATCAATGAATCGGACTGCCACACCCAAGGCATCGAATTCTTTTATTAGTTGAATCATATCGGCAGTGTCACGACCAAGACGGTCTAGCTTCTTCACCAGAATGACATCTCCATCTTCCACCTTCATGCGCAACAGCTCAAGTCCTTCCCTGGCAGCTGAACTTCCCGATGCCTTGTCCGTAAAAATACGGTTGGCTTTTACCCCCGCGTTCTTAAGTGCTCTAATTTGAATATCTAGGGACTGCTGACTGGTTGAGACCCGTGCGTAACCAAAAAGTCGCATAAAAATGTACCTTAAATCGAATATCAGACACCTTGTGTCTATTATGGCAAAAATACGATTTAATAGACAGTCCATGCCTGCCGTTTTATGCTGTCTTATAAATTATAATATTTCGGACGGTTGCGAAATTGTTAATTCATGACCATCAGGCAGGGAGGCCGGTATGCCCGTCGATTTTCTGACCACTGAGCAGGAACTGAATTATGGTCGCTATGTTGCAGAACCCAATGACGTGCAGCTGGCGCGCTATTTTCATCTTGATGAGCGGGATCTTGCCTTCATTAACCAGCGGCGGGGAAGGCATAACCGGCTGGGAATTGCGCTTCAGCTCACCACCGCCCGTTTTCTGGGCACCTTTCTGACAGACTTAACCCGGGTTCTGCCAGGTGTTCAGCAATTTGTCGCGGTGCAGCTTAATATTCGCCGTCCGGAAGTCCTTACCCGCTACGCAGAACGGGTTACCACCCTCAGAGAGCATACTGCGCTGATTAAGGAATATTACGGTTACCATGAATTTGGCGATTTCCCCTGGTCTTTCCGCCTGAAGCGCCTGCTGTACACCCGCGCATGGCTCAGTAATGAGCGACCCGGCCTTATGTTTGATTTTGCCACCGCGTGGCTGCTTCAGAATAAGGTCCTGCTGCCCGGAGCAACCACACTTGTACGTCTCGTCAGTGAAATACGCGAACGGGCAAATCAGCGGCTGTGGAAGAAACTGGCCGCGTTGCCGGACAGCTGGCAGACCGCCCGCGTGACGGAGCTTCTGGACATTCCTGAGGGGCAGCGTACTTCACCGCTGGAGCAACTGAAAAAGGGACCGGTCACCGTCAGCGGCCCGGCATTTACCGAAGCGCTGGAGCGATATATCCGGCTGCGAAACCTGGAATTTTCCCGACTGAATTTTACCGGTCTGCCTGCTATACAACTGCGTAATTTGGCCCGTTACGCAGGCATGGCGTCGGTAAAATATATCGCGCGAATGCCACAGCAGAGAAAACTGGCCGTACTCACAGCATTCGTTAAAGCGCAGGAGACTGCGGCGCTGGATGAGGCCGTTGATGTGCTCGATATGCTGATACTGGATATCACTCGTGCGGCGAAGAAAACGGGGCAGAAAAAACGGCTCAGGACGCTTAAAGATCTTGATCGTGCTGCGCTAATATTGGCGCGGGCATGTTCATTGTTGCTGGATGAACAGGCTGACGATGCTGAACTGAGGGAGACCATATTCAACAGCATACCGAAAAGCAGGCTGGCAGAATCCGTCAGCAAGGTAAATGAGCTGGCCCGGCCTCAGAACAACAATTTCCATGACGAAATGGTGGAGCAGTACGGGCGGGTAAAGCGCTTTCTTCCGGTGGTATTGCGCGACCTGCATTTCCAGGCAGCGCCAGCCGGAGAACATACGTTGTCCGCCATTCATTATCTGACCGAACTGAACTGCTCGAAAAAGCGCATCCTGGACAATGCGCCTGAACATATTATTACCGGCCCCTGGAAACGCCTGGTATACGATGCGGAGGGCCGGATACAGCGTGCCGGTTACTCGCTTTGTCTGCTGGAGCGCCTTCAGGATGCACTACGTCGAAGGGACATCTGGCTCGAAAACAGCGATCGCTGGGGAAATCCCCGCGAGAAGCTGTTGCAGGGGGAAGAATGGCAGGCTCAGCGGGTCCCCGTTTGCCGGGCGCTGGGACATCCCACTGATGGACATAAAGGCGTGCAACAGTTGGCGGTCCAGCTAGATGAAACCTGGAAAACCGTCGCATCCCGCTTTGAAGGAAATGCGGAGGTTCATATTTGCCATGACGGTAAACATCCTTCCCTGACTATCAGCAGCCTGGAGAAACTGGAGGAGCCACCATCGTTGCATCGTCTCAACAGTCGGGTAAGGCTGCTACTCCCGCCAGTAGATTTGACGGAACTGTTGCTTGAAATAGATGCCAGAACGGGATTTACACGTGAGTTTACGCATGTCAGTGAATCCGGGGCCCGGGCACAGGATCTGCACATCAGCCTGTGCGCGGTCCTGATGGCAGAGGCCTGCAATATCGGGCTGGAACCGCTGATAAAGCACAATATACCGGCGCTGACGCGCCACCGGCTTAGCTGGGTAAAACAGAATTACCTCCGGGCAGAAACGCTGGTCAGCGCCAATGCCCGCCTGGTTGATTTTCAGTCCACACTGGAGCTTGCTGGCCGCTGGGGTGGTGGCGAAGTGGCTTCAGCTGATGGCATGCGCTTTGTCACGCCGGTGAAAACCGTCAATTCAGGACCTAACAGAAAATATTTTGGTTCCGGACGTGGCATCACCTGGTACAACTTCGTCTCTGATCAGTACTCTGGATTCCACGGCATCGTTGTCCCCGGCACATTACGAGATTCCATTTTTGTGCTGGAAGGCCTTCTGGAGCAGCAGACAGGGCTGAATCCGGTTGAGATCATGACAGACACAGCCGGTACCAGCGACATTATTTTTGGCCTCTTCTGGCTGCTGGGATACCAGTTTTCCCCCCGGCTTGCCGATGCCGGTGAAGCGGTATTCTGGCGAGTGGATAAATCGGCAAATTACGGTGCACTGGACGAACTGGCACGTGGTTGTGCCGATCTGTCGAAAGCCGAGGATCAGTGGGATGAGATGATGCGAACCGCCGGTTCGCTGAAACTGGGCACCATTCATGCTTCAGAACTCATTCGCTCTTTGCTGAAAAGCTCGCGCCCATCAGGGCTGGCACAGGCGATCATGGAAGTGGGGCGCGTCAACAAGACGCTGTACCTTCTTAATTATATTGATGATGAGGATTATCGTCGGCGGATCCTGACGCAGCTAAACCGGGGGGAAGGCCGCCATGCTGTGGCGAGGGCGATCTGCTACGGGCAGCGCGGTGAGATCAGAAAGCGCTATCGTGAAGGTCAGGAAGATCAGCTGGGGGCACTGGGCCTGGTCACTAACGCAGTGGTACTGTGGAACACACTTTATATGCAGGAAGCCCTGAGCTGGATACGCAGTAATGGAGAAGAAATCGGGGTTGAAGATATCGCCCGGTTGTCCCCACTGATGCACGGGCATATCAATATGCTGGGGCATTATACGTTTACGCTACCGGAGGATATTTTGAAGGGGGAACTGAGAGAACTAAATTTCAATTTAAACAATGAATTAACTTCTTAGCGTACGTTTTCGTTCCATTGGCCCTCAAACCCCTTTAACAACCTGAGCGACGCGGCGAAGGATCGGAACCTCTACTTCCCGCTCGAGTTTGGCAGCAGTTGGTTGAGTATGGCCGAAAACGATACCGCCCTTTATGCCCGGGTTGCTCCCATGGTCAGCCGCTTGCGTAGCGAACTGTTGGAACAAATTGCAACATCGACAAGCCCACTCGGACGGCTGCGAAGTACCCTGGATACCCACCTCAGCGTTAAATATATCCAGGAGGAAAAAACGGCGGCAATTGAAAGAGAACTATTGGGGCTAAAAAAACAACAACAAGAGACAAAAGATAAACTTACGGTTTGGGAAAACGCTATTACTCAGACGCAGCAGAAATTAAAAAAAACGGAGAGGTTATTAAAAGATAACGCTTTACCTGTCTGCCGACTGCTTATCGATAAAGCTGCGGAAGAGGCCGCAAACTTTAAATTGAAGGGAAGTTACAGCAGCGAAAACCGTATCACTTTACAAAGCATGATCGCCGACTATTGCTCTAAAATTAAAAATATCCAGTTGGATGTGGAAAATAAGACGATCTACTGGCAAAAAGTGGCCCGCAAAAATGTTGAACCTACGAGACAGGCGGTGCAGGATATTCTTGATGAAAACTTCAGTGCTATTCGCTATAGGCTCAATGACTATTGGTTCGACGCCTATCTTAGTTCTTCAAATTATTCATCCGATACAAACAGAGTCATCCATGCCGCTGAAAATGCCAAAGTGGAAGTCATTCGGTTGTGGACGTCACAATGGATGGCTGCCGCAGAGAACGTCCATAATCAATACAAAAGCGAACTCGCCAAAGAGGGGAGAATTCTCGATGAGTTGCGGGTAGAGCAGAATAAATCCCTGCTGCAACAGACATCACTTAAACAACAGGCCGTCTCGCGCGAAGACGAGTTAAAGAAAATAGCCGTTGAATCACAAGAGGATCTTGTCCGCTGCGAGCAGTTTGTTCACTTTCTTGATGAAGAGTATCTCAAAACATTAAATACGCGTCTGGATTCAGCATTTCAGGAACGTGATAATTGTGATGCGTTATTACAAGTTTTATCCTGCGTTGCGTTGAAAAATCAGCGGGAAGATTTAATAAATTTAACTGAAAAGTATTCTGGATAAGGCATGAACGTGACCAGTGAAATAAAAAATAAAGAAAAATCGCTCGCCGAGTTAATGGTAAAAATACTCAAGGAGCCGCTCAATCCCCTTGAGAGTTCGTTAAAAAAACTCAATACAGAGGTTCTGGAGACCAAAGATAAGGTTGAAGAAATCAATGATGCCATTAATGCGGTAGGCGCAAACACCGAAGAAATCATCAATCCGCTGAAAAGATCGTTACGTGAGCTGCAAGATGACGATATTCCTGGGGTGATAAGTAAGCTGCGGGAATTTATTTCGACTCAGGTAGAAGAAAAAAAACAGGATATTAGCACCGCGCTTAGCCAACAATCGGTGCACTATGATAGCCAGCTGAAAGTCGCGACCGGTAAGCTTTTTGAAAAACTGTCGGATGTTCTTGGGCAGCAAAATGAGAGTGTCCAGACAGCAATACAGCAGTATCAACAAACGGGTTTCGACAGCGCTGAAGCTTTGTTGCAGCAACTGTTGACTGCTAACCGCTCCCTGGAGGCGAATGCCAGCGAGCAACGGTCGACGCGAGAACGTGACCAGCGGTTGGCTGAACGGCTGGAAACTGTCATGCAGGCCCAGCAGCAAATAAAGCAGTCGATAAGCGAACTTGACCAGCAGCTCAAGGGCGTGAGTCAAGGTGTGCAAACGGCGCGGACCACGCTCGCGGAACGGCAGGAAAGTGATCGACGGGAAGTGTTAAGCGGCCTTGAAACGCTTTCCACCGACGTCCAGGCAGCACTGGTGCAGCATCTGATCCCGCCAACCCAGGCTATTGAGTTTCTGCAAACCAGCCAGCAGGCGTTGACCGAGGCGGTGAGCCAGCAAAAGAGCCATCTGGAGGCGCAAATTGCCGCAAGTCAGGGTAGACTCCGCTACGTTGTCATCATTTTTGCCCTGTTTGCTACCTCAACGCTGGCGTATATCGGCTATGACATCTGGAAAAATTTAGCTCCCTGACAGGGCGAAAGCGCATGGCGTCTAACGCGACAGAGCCATTATATTTTAAGTTGTGTATAGGGTTAGACAATCTTGAGTTCAAGATGTAGGTTGTTGCGCTCACCTGTGATCCGGTGACCTGCTCCCCGTTGATTAATACACCGCGATGTTAGTAATGTCTTCATAAGCTACATGAGGACATCCCCATGAAGAAGCGTTTTTCCGATGAACAGATCATCAGTATCCTCCACGAGGCCGAAGCCGGGGTTTCTGCCCGTGAGCTCTGCCGTAAGCACGCCATTTCCGACGCCACGTTTTATACCTGGCGTAAGAAGTATGGCGGCATGGAGGTGCCTGAGGTTAAGCGCCTGAAGTCACTTGAGGAAGAGAACGCCAGACTCAAGAAGCTGCTCGCCGAGACCATGCTGGATAAGGAGGCGCTTCAGGTGGCTCTTGGGCGAAAGTACTGACGACAGACCAGAAGCGCGAAGTCGTGGTGTTGATGTGTGATGCGACCGGTCTGTCGCAACGTCGTGCCTGCAGACTCACAGGTTTGTCCCTGTCGACCTGCCGCTATGATGCTCAGCGTCCGGCGGCTGATGCGCATTTATCAGGGCGCATCACTGAGCTGGCACTGGAGCGCAGGCGTTTTGGCTACCGACGCATCTGGCAGTTACTGCGCCGTGAAGGCCTTCATGTTAATCACAAGCGCGTGTACCTCATCAACGCGCTAATCTAGGTGAAGTTTTAGGGTATGTCGTACAGCGTCCGCGTAACATAACAAGTTTGCTGTCGGGAGCCATCCTGACAGCTGTATCTGATTCATTCAAGAAATCCCTAATGTTCTAAAAGTTACTGCCGATATTAGAATTGCAAACTATATGTCAATTTGGGATAGTTAAAAATGAGCGAAAACAACTTCTTCAACAAATTTATTGATAAATTACAAAAAGATAAATCATTAAGCGAGTTTGATAAAACAATTGTTTTAAAAAACTTAAATTCTTTAAAAGAAACAAAAGTTAATATATTAATAACTGGCGCTACAGGTTCAGGTAAATCTTCAACCATTAATGCATTGTTTGATTTTGAAAAAGCAAAAGTAGGGACTGGTGTTGATCCCGAAACAATGGAAATAGCCAAATTTGAGTTGGATAACATCATTCTTTTTGATTCGCCGGGTTTAGGCGATGGAAGAGAGTCTGATCGTAAACATGCAAAAAACATAATAAATAAACTTAACGAAAAAGATAAGAACAATGATTTGTTGATTGATCTTGTTCTTGTTGTTCTTGATGGCAGCAGTCGTGATTTGGGCACATCATTTGAATTAATTAACAGCGTTATTATACCTAATCTTGGAGATGATAAATCTCGGTTACTCATAGCCATAAATCAAGCTGACATGGCTATGAAAGGTAAAAATTGGAATTATCAAGAAAATAGACCAGAGACAAAATTAATAGAATTCTTAGATGAGAAAGTATTATCAACAAGAAGAAGAATAAAAGAGGCGACAGGCGTTGACGTTACCCCCATATATTACTCTGCTGGTTATAAAGAGGATAATGAAGAACAAAGGCCATATAACCTATCCAAACTACTCGCATTCATTTTAAGAAAAACTAAAGAAGAAAAACGAGTTGTATTTGTTAATGATATAAATAAAAAAGAAAAAATGTGGGAAAAAGATGATAAGTTAGAAAATTATCAAAAAGAAATTGAAGAATCATTCTTTGGCTCTCTTGTTAAATCTGTATCAAAAGGCGCAAGTTCTGGGTCTGACATTGGCGGATCTTTGGGTGGTATCTTTGGTAAATCTGGAGAAGCTTTTGGACGTGCGGTTGGTGGGGTTGTTGGTGGGTTTGTAGGATTTTTGGGAGGGTTATTCTCCTGATGAGAAAGGACTTTGTTTCTAGAATCTCAGATTTGACTTCAGCCAGAGGTCTTCTTATTCCTTTGGACGTTGCCTTGGTAGGTGCAACAGGAGTTGGTAAAAGTTCAACGATAAATTCTCTTTTTGGAAATGAAAGTGCAATTGTTGGTACTGGCGTTGATCCAGAAACTAAAATTATATCATCTTATAAATCAGATGAATACTTTAGAGTTCATGATACGCCAGGTTTAGGTGATGGAATAAATGAAGACATCCGGTACGCTCAAGAATTATCAGTTCTTCTTTCCAAGAAAATCAGTATTAAAAATAGTGAGAAATTATTTGGATATATAGACATTACATTAGTTATCCTTGATGGTTCCTCTAGAGATCTTGGTACAACCTATCATATATTAGAAAATATTGTCCTTAGGTGTATTGAGCATGATAGAGTTATTGTGGCTATAAACCAAGCAGATCAAGCCATGAAAGGTAGGCATTGGGATGTAGTAGAGAATAAACCTGACTCTATATTATTAACATTCCTTGAGGAAAAATGCTTATCTATTCAAAAAAGAATAGATGAATCTATCGGCCTAAAGATTTCTAAGCCAGTATTCTATAGCGCGTATCATAATTATAATATTGATACTCTTATGAATCACATTTTGGAACATCTTCCTTATCACCGGCGATCGTGAATGATAATATAAATCTTATTTACAAAAACCCTAAACTCATTTAAATCCATAAATGAACTAAGCTTTTAGGAGATAACAGGGTCATAGTCCAATAGTCTTTAGGAATATGGCCTTAAATTTCAGTCTCATACTCTTGCGTTTAGAAAAATTTTTTAACGGCATTGGGCACTACTAAACAGATTTGACACTACGGTGCAGGAAGACTATAGATAGTGGGATGACTTTTTTTAGAAAAAAATGGACATTGCTAGCTTACAAAAAAATCATTTAAAGTCAATAAGTTAAGAAGTGGCTTTTTCTTTTATCTACAAGTACTTTGCAGTAGCGCGCCGACAGCGTGCGGGTGACGCTGTGCGGATTGGTGGGGTCAACCATGCCAAACCCAAACCCGTTCCCCTTGGCCTGATGCTTTTTGGCGTAGCGGTACAGGTACTTCCACAGCACCGGCGTCAGAATGAACTTCGCGTCGACGACCGGCTCCAGCAGATCCGCCACCGTCGGGCGGCGCGCCGGATATAACGACGGAATATCGCGCAGGGTAAAATCGCCCTTCAGGTTCAGATCCCGGCGGAACCCCACCAGCACGATGCGCTCGCGGTGCTGGGGCAGAAAATGTTTACCGTCGATAATTTTCGGATCGTCCGCGCCCATGTCCTGCGCATCCGCCACGTCATAGCCCAGCTCGTCGAGGGTCTGCATGATGATGCGAAACGTCTTGCCGCCGTCGTGGCTTTTGAGGTTCTTAACGTTTTCCAGCACGAAAATAGCGGGACGACGGGCGTCAATGATGCGCGCCACGTCGAAAAAGAGCGTCCCCTGGGTGTCGCAGGCAAAACCGTGGGCGCGGCCCAGGGCGTTTTTCTTCGACACTCCGGCAAGCGAAAACGGCTGGCACGGGAAGCCCGCCAGCAGAACGTCGTGCTCGGGGATGGTCTGGCGAATATGTTCAGCGGCTTCGCTGTCCGTCACGCCGAGCTTATGGCTCAGCGTGGCTTCGCGGATATCGGCGTTAAACTGGTGCGCCTCGGGATCGCAATACCAGTTGGCTTTATAGGTGCGCACCGCGTGTTTGTTCCATTCGCTGGTAAACACGCACTGGCCGCCGATGGCTTCAAAGCCGTAGCGAATACCGCCAATACCGGCAAAGAGATCGATAAACCGGAACGCGTAGTTGGGGTGCGCCGCCGGAGGTGGCGGAAGCAGGGTTTGCAGAAAGCGAAACTCGCCGTCGCTGAGGCGATGCCCTGCCCGCTCGCTGGTAAGCAGTCTTTTGAGAATGGCCGGGCTCCAGTGGCTTTCACCGCATGCCACGAGCTGGTTTGCCAGGGTTTTTACATCATAGATATCCAGCAGCTGACGCAGTAACGCCTGCACCGCTGCCGTTGACTTCCCGGCCTGCGCTGGGGCGGGCTCGGTCACTGATCGATTTTCCTGCATTCTTTTAACCGGACAATAAAGACTTAAAACAGATTACCACAGTTCAGGGCATCACACTGCGGCGAAAGCGGCTCAGGATCTGGCTGTCCGTACCAAAACAGTCGCCCTGCAATTCGGCGCTCAGTTTCGCCATAAACTGAATCAGGTAATCCGCGTTATGCCGCGCCAGCTCGCGCCCCACCGCCGTTTGCATCGTTTCGGGTAACCGAAGCAGCTTGGTCTGGAAATGATCCAGCGCGTAGGCCCTGTCGTCTAACGCACGTGATTCGGCAAAGGGATCCTGCGCATCGAACAGCGCGACGCCGAGCGCGCCCGACACGGCAAAAACGCGCGCCAGACCAATCGCTCCCAGCGCTTCGAGCCTGTCTGCGTCCTGCACAATTTTGGCCTCCCGCGTTTGCGGCGCGATCCCGGCGCTAAAGCTGTGCGCTTCAATCGCGTGGGCCACGGCGTCGTAACGCTCGGGCGGGAAGTCCGGGAAATCACGGCGCAGGATCTTAAGCGTTTTTTGCGCCGCCAGGCGGGAAGAGTGGCTGCGCTCAGGGTCGTTTTTCGGCAGGCTGACGATGTCATGGAAATAGCATGCGGTGAGCACCACCAGCGGATCGGCGTCTTCATTCTCCAGGATTTTTTTTGCCGTCATCCAGACGCGGCGAAAATGGGAGATATCGTGTGCGGCATCGTCGGTAGCGTGATGCGCCGCAAGCCAGTCTTCAAAACGCTGCTGCCATTGAGCGAGTTCCATCGTCATCTCCTGTTCTGAAAACGGCTACATTATCAACTTTCCCTGCGCCTGGCACTCGCCTCGTCCCGCTTAAAAGAAAATAAGCGGAAGAATCCTTTTACGCGGATGATTTCTTCGTTAGCACCTGGCTCCGCATGTTCCTCAACGCATTCACCACATTATTATTCTTAAATTCAACAGATTATTTAAATGTGAATTTTGGCCTTCGCTTTTAAATATAATCAGCACAGCTGAATCATAGCGATTATGGGCGACACCCATTTGTAAAAAGCATGAATCAAAGCCTTAAAAATCCTTATAACCAACTGAATAAAATAAATATAATAAATTTCAATGTTTTCTCATGATTCATACATATGAATAATAAAGAGATTATTTGAAACATTTTGAAATAAAAATAATCATTTTATTACATTTATTTTTGAACCTAATTTGCATCACTTAGAATAGTATCTCCGCTGTAATTACGGAGGGTGATTACACATATTCATAATATCTATATATATAGGGAATATATAATGAAAAGAAAAGTTCTGGCAATTATGGTTCCAGCCCTGTTAATGGCTGGCGCAGCAAATGCAGCTGAAATTTATAGCAAGAACGGTAATAAAGTTGATTTTTACGGCAAAGTTGACGCACGTCATGCATTCTCTGACGATGCAGGTCAAGACGGCGATGCAACTTATGCACAGATCGGTTTTAAAGGCGAAACTCAGATCAACAACGCACTGATCGGTTACGGCCAGTGGGAATTCAGAACCGTCGCTAACAACACTGAAAAACAAGGCGGAAACTCCTTTACCCGTCTGGCATTCGCTGGTCTGAAATTTGCTGATTACGGTTCATTCGATTACGGCCGTAACTACGGTGTGGTTTACGACGTAGAAGCGTGGACCGACATGCTGCCAGTATTCGGTGGCGACAGCTATTCCGACGCCGACAACTTTATGGTTGGCCGTGCGAACGGTGTTGCAACCTACCGCAACGCTGACTTCTTCGGTCTGGTTGAAGGTCTGGACTTCGCCCTGCAATACCAGGGTAACAACGAAAGCGATTCCAATAACCAGGAAGGCACCAACAATGGCCGTAGCGTTCGTTACCAGAACGGCGACGGTTGGGGTATCTCCTCTACCTATGATTTCGCTGAAGGCTTCAGCGCAGGTGTAGCATACGCCTCTTCCGACCGTACCAACGACCAGGAACACGGCACAACTGCTGGCGGCGACAAAGCTGACGTCTGGACCGTTGGTCTGAAATATGACGCGAATGACATCTACCTGGCTGCAATGTATGCGGAAACCCGCAACATGACCCGCTACGGTGACTCTGGCATTGCAAACAAAACCCAGAACGTTGAAGTGACCGCACAGTACCAGTTCGACTTCGGCCTGCGTCCTTCCGTTGCTTTCGTGATGTCTAAAGGTAAAGACCTGCACATCGGTTATGGCAACGACAAAGATCTGGTTAAATACGCAGACGTCGGTGCAACCTACTACTTCAATAAAAACTTCTCTGCCTACGTTGATTACAAAATCAACCTGCTGGACGAAGACGATGCGTTCTACAGCACCAACGGCATCAGCACTGATGACGTAGTTGGCATCGGTATGGTTTACCAGTTCTAATCCCCAGAAATACCAAAGCCCGCATCAGCGGGCTTTTTTATATCACCTATGCGCTTACGGCGCTTCCTGCAACGCCACGCGAATAAAGCCGTTATTTTGCGCCAGCAGATCGTGGGCTTTCCACGCGTCCAGCCCGGTCAGCACCATCAGCACCGCCGTTTTGCAGTTATGGTTACAGCTTTCCAGCGCGGTTTTCGCAACCGAACGGGTACATCCCCCCGCCTCCATTACGATCGCTATCTGACGTTCCGCCCATTTGGTGCTGTTTGCCTCCAGATCCACCCGCAGGTTGCTGTAAACGCGCCCGGACCGGACCGCCAGCCCTGTCGTAATCATATTAAGGATCATTTTTTGGGCGATCCCAGCTTTCGGATTGCTGTACCCGGCCACCACGTCGGCACCCAGTTCCGGAGCAATCACCATGCTTGCAAGCTGCGCGGCTTCACTTTGCGCATCGCCCGTGATGACCGCCACCGGCGATCCCAGCGACCAGGCGTGGCGCATCGCGCCCCACACCCAAGGGGTTTTGCCGCTGACCGTTAGCGCCAGCATCATGTCGTGCTCACCAAATTTCATCGCCTGAAGCGCAGCCACGCCGCGCTCGTAGCTTGCGGCATCGTCACCCGCCGTCAGGGCCATCACCGGATGCTTGCCGGGGGCGTACTCCAGTGCCGCCTGCTCTGCCTGACGTCCGGACGGGCCTGCGCCGACAATAAACAGGCGTCCTCCGTGGCTCAGGGTCGCAGCCGCATTATCAACAACGCGTGCCAGGGTATTTAAGTAAGGGGTAATCGCAGCGGAGATGTTTGCATCGTCCTGGTGAATCACTTTCAGCATGTCCAGCGTGGCTAATCTGTCGATATCGACGGTGCTGGCATGACGTCTTTCCTTGACTGAACCGGTAAGCATAGTGCTCATAAACAGCCTCCTTATTATGAGTTCCCACACACTATAAAGTGTTTTATATAGATGACCTGCGAGGCGGTTCACGAAAAAAGGAGTGCAAAAGCAAGTTTTACCTGGCTTTAAGAAACACGCGCCATCAGCGATAATTAGCCTTTATCTATTCTCGCGGAGCATTGATGAGCGATTTGCAGCCCTTCCCCCCCACGCCCAGGCGATCCATGAAGCTCAACACCCTGGTCACGCTGATGGTGTGTGCGATCATCGGGTCGGTATTGCTGGTGGTGTTCGCGCTCTATTCAGTGCAAATCACCCGTGCGACCCGCGATGACGTAAAAGACACGGCGCTCGGGATCGCCCGCACGCTGGCGGACAGCCCCGAGGTCAGGCGCGGGCTGGAGGGATCGCCGCAGTCGGATGTCATTCAGCCGCTGGCTCAGGCCATCACTAAACGCAACGACCTGCTGTTCGCCGTGGTCACCGATATGCGCGGCGTGCGCTATTCCCATCCCAACGAAGCCCTGATCGGCCTGCATTTTATCGGCGACGACCTGACCCCGGCGCTGGAGGGCAAAGAGAATGTGTCCGTTAACCGGGGTGCCCTCGCCGAGGCGCTGCGTGTGTTTACCCCGGTGTATGACGCGCAGCACGATCAGATTGGCGTGGTGGTGGTAGGCATCTCGCTGAACAAAGTCGAAGAGCAGATCTCGCGCGGGCGGCTGAACGCCCTGTGGACGGTGCTGTTCAGCATTCTGATAAGCTCGCTCGGGATCTGGGTGGTGGTTCGCGTTCTGAAACGCATTCTGTTCGGCCTTGAACCCTATGAAATCTCCGCGCTGTTCGAGCAGCGCCAGGCGATGTTGCAGTCTCTGCGCGAGGGCGTCGTCGCGGTGGATATTCACGGCCGCGTGACGATGATCAACCACGCCGCGCGCGAAATTTTATTGCTGCCCTCCGGCCAGCATCCGGGCCAGTCCGGCGAGCCGCCGCACGCCCCGCTGCTGGAGCGCCTGCGCACCGTGTCACAGAGCGGCGTGGGATTAAAAGATCAGGAGATCAGCTGCAACGGCCGCCTGCTGCTGTGCAATATGGTGCCGGTGAAAAGCCAGAATCAGGTGATTGGGGCGATTACCACCTTCCGCGATAAAACCGAAGTCAGCCAGCTGCTTCAGCGCATGGACGGCATGGTTAACTACGTCGATGCGCTGCGTTCACATACCCACGAGTTTATGAACAAGCTGCACGTGATCCTCGGTCTGCTGCACATGAAGCGCTATGACAAGCTGGAGGAGTACATCCTTCAGACCGCACATAACTATCAGACCGACATCGGTGCGATTCAGCGCAAGGTCAAATCCCCGGTCATCGCGGGCTTTTTACTCGGGAAAATCAATCGCGCCAAGGAGGCGGGCATTACGCTTACCCTGGCGGACGAGTGTGAGTTGCCCGACACCGCGAACGAAGAGCAGGCGGCGGTGCTGATCACCGTGCTCGGCAATTTGATTGAGAACGCGCTGGATGCGATGTCCGATCAGCCGGAAGGCGAAATCACCCTGCTACTACACTATCAGAACGGCTGGCTGAGCTGTGAAGTCAGCGACGACGGTCCCGGCATCGCCCCCGAGCGGCTGGAAGATGTGTTCACCAAGGGCTACTCCACCAAGGGCGAAAACCGCGGTGTGGGGCTGTTCCTTGCCCGCCAGCAGATTCAGAACCTCGGCGGCGATATCATCGTCGAGTCGGAGCCTGGCGTATTTACCCAATTTTTTGTTCAGATCCCCTGGGATAGCGAGAGGAATATCGCGTGATAAATGTATTAATTGTCGATGATGACGCCATGGTAGCCGACCTCAACCGTTTGTACGTCAACCGCGTTGAGGGCTTTAGCTGCTGCGGCGTCGCGTCCACGCTCAACCAGGCCGAGGCATATATTACTAACCCCGCTCAGCCCATCGATCTGGTGCTGCTGGATGTCTATATGCAGCAGGATAACGGGCTGGATCTGCTGCCGGTTATCCGCGCGTCGGGCCGCCCGATTGACGTGATCATGATTTCGTCGGCCTCCGATGCGGCGACCATCCAGACCTCTATGCATTACGGGGTGGTGGATTACCTGATCAAGCCGTTCCAGTTCCCGCGTTTTGAAGAGGCGTTAAACGGCTGGAAGGCAAAGCAGAGCCTGAAGGGATCGCATCAGTATTATGAGCAGGCGGACGTCGACAGGCTGCTGCACGGCGGCGCGCCGGAGCTTGCCGACAGCAAGCGCCTGCCAAAGGGGTTAACTCCGCAGACCTTGCGCACCATCTGCCAGTGGATCGACGCCCACCCGGAGATGGAGTTTTCGACGGACGATCTGGCGAACGCGGTGAATATCTCGCGCGTATCGTGCCGTAAATACCTGATCTGGCTGGCGCAAATCACCATTTTGTTCACCAGCATTCACTACGGGGCCACCGGTCGCCCGGTGTACCGCTATCGTCTTCAGCCGGAACAGGTCGGGCTGCTCAGGCAGTATTGTCAGTGACGCGATAGCCGTCGTCGAGCAGGGTAAAGCGGAAGAGGTGCGTCGAGGAGAAGACCACCTCTTTTTCTTTGGTCACGAAGATGGCTTCAATGTCCGGTCTTGCCCGCAGCGCCGCGCAGCCTTTTTCAACGCCCATGCCGTACATCAGCGTGGTCCAGATATCGCCGTCGAGAGAATTGGCTGAAACAATGGTGACGCTGTCCAGCGCGTTATCCAGCGGATATCCGCTGCGCGGGTCAAGGATATGGTGATAGCGTCTGCCGTCTTGTTCGAAGTAGCGCTCGTAGGTTCCCGAGGTCACCACGGACATATTCTCCACCTCGATGGCGCCAATCAGCGCATCCGCCGCGAACGGTTTTTTCAGGCCCACGCTCCAGCCCCCTTCCGGCGAGCCAAGCGTCTGGATGTTCCCGCCCAGGTTGATTAACCCCAGCGACGCCCCCTGTTTGCGCAGATAATCCCGCACCCTGTCGGCAATATAGCCTTTGGCGATGGCGCCCAGGTCTATTTCCATGCCGGGCCTGGTCAGAAACACGCTGCACTTTTCGTCATCAAGCAGCACGTCGTTCGGGTCGGTGAGGGTCAGCAGGCGCGCTATGTCATCAGCGGGCGGGACGCTGTCGCCCTTAAAGCCGATTTTCCAGCGTTTGACCAGCGGGCCGATCGCCAGATTAAAAATGCTGCCTGGAAACAGACTGGCGGCCTTCGCACAGCGGATCAGTTCATAAACCGGACGGCTGACGCTGACAGGATGGCTTCCGGCCGCGTGGTTGATGTCCATCACCTGCGACTCGGCGCGGTTCACGGTAAGCAGATCTTCGTACTGTTTAATCAGGCGGAATACGCGGGAGGCGAGGGCTTCGTCGTGGGAGAAGAGTTTGAGCAGAATGGGCGAGCCCATGAGGACGGCAGAGTAGCTGTAGACGCGGTTTTCATCGGACATGGCAGGTCTCCTTAGCTGTAGCCCCGGAGGCACCGCGCCGCCGGGGAGGTGCCGGACCGCGCTGGGCGTATCCGGCCTACAAAACAGGAGCCTTAGGTTCTTTTCGAACGCATCGCCGCCTGATGTCCGGCAAGGGTACCAAAAATAATGATATCTGCCACCGCGTTACCGCCGATTCGATTGCCGCCGTGGATCCCGCCGACCACCTCACCCGCCGCATACGCGCCCGGGATGACGTTGTGGCTCTCGTCCAGAACGCAGGTGTCGGTGTTGATGGTCACGCCGCCCATGGTGTGGTGAACGCCCGGCGCAATCTGAATGGCGTGGAACGGCCCTTCGTTGATTGGCGCACGCAGCGCGGTGGTACGGCCAAAGTCATCGTCGTGCTGTTTTTCCACAAAGCCGTTGTAGCGCTCCAGGGTCGCGAGGAATGCGTGATGATCCATACCCAGCGCCTCCGCCAGTGCCTTCGGTGAGCTGGCGCTGGTGACAAAGCCTTTTGCGATGTACTCGTCAGCAGCTTTGTTTTTCGCCCGGACGTGCTCGTCAAAGACGATGTAGGCGTATTTTTCCGGCAGCGCGATGATTTGCGCCGAGACTTTGTCGCGGGTTTCCATCTCGTTGAAGAAGCGGTTCCCCTGCTGGTTGACCAGAATCGCCCCGCCGCCGCGGATGGATTCGGAAATCAGGTATGAGGTTTTCTGCTCAACGGTTGGGTGGATTTGGATCTCGCCCATATCCACCGTGCCCGCACCGATACGCTCCAGCAGCGCGATACCGCCGCCGGTCGCCCCTTTATGGTTGGTGGTCACGAAACCTTCCAGATCCGGGCGGTATTTCACGACCATCTGGCTGTTGGCGCTGAAGCCGCCGGTCGCCACAATCACGCTTGTGGTCGCGACGGTGATGACGTCGTTCTCCTCGGTGGTCAGACGCACGCCGGTCACTTCGCCGTTTTCAAAGATGATGTCGCTAACCGCGGTATCCAGCATCACGTCGATATTACGTTTGGTAACGTTACGCACCAGGCCGCTGATCAGGTAGCCCCCGACGGCGGAACCGTCTTTCGGGCGGTGGGTACGGTCGATGCTCATCCCGCCGGTGGTGGTGATGTCGTTCAGCATAATGCCGCGCGTCGCCAGCCACTCGATGGCTTCCGGCGCGTTCTCTACAAAGCGGCGCAGCAGTTCAGGGTTGTTCTTGTTGCCGCCGCCCTTCAGGGTTTCTTTGTAGAACAGCTCTTTGCTGTCATGAATGCCTTTCACCCGCTGGAAGCGCGTTTCGGCGGCGTTCATCCCGGCCGAGGCTTTAATGGTGTTACCGCCGATGGTTGGCATTTTTTCAACGATCAGCACGCTGGCACCTTCATCATGGGCCTGAATCGCAGCCGCCAGGCCTGCGCCGCCGCTGCCGATGACCACCACATCCACGCTTTTGCTTTCGTTCGGGTCAGCGCCCTCTTCTGCCGCCAGCGCCTTGCTGGATTTCAGCATCGCTTTGGAGACCGCTTTTTTCACCGCTTCACTCTGGCTGGTTGCGCCGGTGATGGCATCCACGTGCGGGGTGTTGGCGTCCAGAATGCGTGAGCGGATCTCTTCGAAGCTGGTGACAAACTCCACGTCTTCCGCCGGGCCGGAGGCCAGCTCGATGTCGGCGATACGGTCGGTTTCAAGGCTGACGTTAATCACCAGCTCGTTGGTATCATCCTGCACTTTCTCAACAAAGGTGCCGGGTTTGAATTTCGATTCACCCATACTCATGTCGCGGATCATCGCTTCCACCAGCGAGAAGCGCCACAGCGGTTCAGGAATGTTCAGCGCTTCACGCTGGGTGCTGTCCATGAACAGTTCGAGGTTTTCACCCGCCGCAATGCGGTCAGTCCAGTCAGGGTAAGCGATGGTCGCACGGCCTACGGCAATCAGATCGTAGCCGTGATCCAGCGCCTCGTTCACGTCAGCGGCGTTGACCACGCCGCCCACGCCCATTACCGGCACCTGCGCCAGGGTTTCAGAACGCATCGCGCAGTATTTTTCAATCAGCGGAGTTGGGTCCTGGGTATCAACAATGGAAGGACGCAGGGTAGCGCCAACGGAGAAGTGCAGATAATCCACGCCGCGCGCCGCCAGTTTCTCCAGCAGGTACATAGTGTCGTCAAAACGGATGCCGGGGACTTCCAGCTCTTCCGGAGAGAAGCGGTAGCCGATGATGAAGGCATCGTCCGCGTACTGGCGCACCATTTTGTGGGTGATATCCAGCACCGCCAGCGGGAACTTCGCGCGGTTGTCGCGGCTGCCGCCCCACTCGTCGTCGCGCTGGTTAGAGTTAGGAGAGTAGAACTGCTGAATTAAATAGGTGTTGGCACCGTGGATCTCCACGCCGTCGAAACCGGCCTGGATAGCGCGGCGTACCGCTTCACCAAACTTGCCGACCATCCCTTCAACTTCTTCGGTGGTCAGCGCAACCGGGGTAGCGGCACCGTCACGCGGCGCGGCAACGGCGCTTGGGCCAACCGGGGTACGACCGCCGATCAGCTTCGGCTCAACCATACGGCCGCCGTGGTAGATTTGCAGCAGGGCTTTAGAGCCTTTGGATTTGATCGCCTCGGCGATTTTCGCCAGACCCGCGATTTTCTCGTCGTTATCGATACCGATAGCGCCCGGGAAAGCGAGGCCGAGATCGTCAACGAAACAGCATTCAACAATGATGGTGCCGATACTGCCGGAACGCGCGCGATAGTACTCAACCAGCTCGCTGGTGACGGTGCCGTCGTAATAGCCCGTGCAGGTGGTCATGGGTGCCATTAATAAGCGGTTTTTAAGCTCGGTACCATTCGGTAAAGTGAACGGGCTTAGAATACGTGCGTTAGTGCTCATAATAGAAACTCCAAACTTTTAAAATTAAGAATTCGTTATCGGAACCGTATTTTTATTTCGTGTTATTTGCCGATGTCATGATATTAATATAACGATTTTTTTAGTTACCAAAGTAATTACGTTAGTTAAAAAACTATTTAATCCCTTCGATAACATAAATAACACATTGGTGTTAGCAGCAATAACGCAGCAATTCACAATAATTTAAAAGACGTTAAATAAAGAATGGTCTTACCTTTATCTCAACAGCACAATAAAACCAATTAAATCAATCATATAAAACCAAACCACCATTCTAATTGTTATCGATATGATAAATTAAAGGCTTAAAACAGATAATACCCACATACGCCGTAGTGGTTATTTAAAAAAGAATAAAAATAAGACCGCAATTCTCTTTTTTTGATCTCGATCAATTGTAATGGCATCCAAAGGCGCAATATATAAACATCATATTTTTTAATTCAGCGCCGACGAAAACGCGTTGAATTTGTATTACTGAAACACCCCACAGACACCTTAAATAACTAAAAAAAGCAACGTAACTAAATTAAGTGAAATGGGGCTTTCAGGAACACGCCGAATTTTTGACAACTTAAGACGCTAACCTATGAATACAAAAACTGCTGTAACGCCTCCTGCGGCGAGTAAGGCAAAAGACGGAAAAGCCAAAAACCGTCTAATCATGATGGCGCTGCCCTTCATCGTCGCCATACTGCTTCTGTTTGTTCCGGTTCCGGACGGACTGCCACCTCATGCATGGTACTACTTCGCCATCTTTGTGGGCGTCATCGTTGGGTTAATCTTCGAACCGCTGCCGGGCGCTGTTATCGGCCTGACCGGGGTCGTCGCCATCGCTCTGTGCAGCCAGTGGGTGCTGTTCAGCCCTGAACAGCTGGCGGATCCGAAGTTCAAGCTGGCGGGCGCCTCCTTTAAATGGGCGGTCAGCGGGTTCGGTAACTCTACCGTCTGGCTGATCTTCGGTGCCTTTATGTTCGCAGCGGGCTACGATAAAACCCGCTTCGGACGCCGCCTGGCGCTGATTCTGGTGAAATATCTGGGCCGTCGCAGCCTGACGCTCGGCTACGCCATCACCTTCGCCGACCTGCTGCTGGCACCCTTTACCCCGTCTAACACCGCGCGCAGCGGCGGGACAATCTACCCAATCATCGCTAACCTGCCGCCGCTGTACGGTTCAAAACCGAACGACCCAAGCGCGCGTAAGATTGGTTCGTATCTGATGTGGGTGGCGATTACCTCCGCCTGTATCACCAGCTCCATGTTCCTGTCTGCCCTGGCACCTAACCTGCTGGCGCTGGCGCTGGTAAAAAGCATCGTCGGTATTACCATCTCCTGGGGCACCTGGTTCATCGCCTTCCTGCCGCTGGGTATCCTGCTGATCCTGACCATGCCGCTGCTGGCCTATTGGTTCTATCCGCCTGAAGTGAAAGTGAACGACGAAGTGCCGCTGTGGGCGAGCCGTGAACTGGAAAAACTGGGCAAACTGTCTCGCAATGAAATCCTGCTGATGGTCTTCGTGTGCTGCGCCCTGCTGATGTGGATCTTCGCCGCGGCGTGGATTGAACCGGCGCTGGCTGCCCTGCTGATCGTGGCCCTGATGCTGTGGACCGGCGTGCTGGAGTGGAACGACATCACCGGTAATAAAGCCGCGTGGAACACCTTCGTCTGGTTCGCGACCCTGGTCGCGCTGGCGGACGGCCTCTCCTCAACCGGCTTTATCGGCTGGCTGGGTAAAGAAGGCGGCCTGCTGATGGGCGGTATCTCTCCGGGCGTGGCGACTATCGTTCTGCTGCTGGCGTTCTACCTGCTGCACTACCTGTTTGCCAGCACCACCGCGCACACCACCGCGCTGCTGCCAGCGATGCTGACTATCGCCGCCACCATTCCGGGCATGAATATGGAAGTGTTCGTCCTGCTGATGGTGACCTCGCTGGGTATCATGGGGATCATCACCCCGTACGGTACTGGCCCAAGCCCGATTTACTACGGTAGCGGCTACCTGCCAACTAAAGATTACTGGCGCCTCGGCACTATCTTCGGTGCCATCTTCCTGGCGGCCCTGCTGCTGATTGGTTATCCGTGGATGTCCATGATGTTCTGATTCCCAACCGCCGGACTTCTCGTCCGGCGGTTTAATTTTGATGGAGCAATACCATGTCGAACAAACCCTTTGTGTATCAAGACCCCTTCCCTCTCGCACACGACGACACCGAATACTATCTGCTGACCAAAGAGCATGTTTCCGTTGCGCAGTTCGACGGCCAGGACGTCCTGAAAGTAGAGCCAGAAGCCCTGACGCTGCTGGCACAGCAGGCCTTCCACGATGCGGCCTTTATGCTGCGCCCTTCGCACCAGAAACAGGTTGCCGCCATTCTTACCGATCCGCAGGCCAGCGAAAACGACAAATACGTGGCGCTGCAATTCCTACGCAACTCAGAAATCGCCGCCAAAGGCGTGCTGCCAACCTGCCAGGACACCGGCACGGCAATCATCATGGGTAAAAAAGGCCAGCGCGTCTGGACCGGCGGTGGCGATGAGGCCGCGCTGAGCCAGGGCGTGTACAACACCTATATCGAAGACAACCTGCGCTATTCGCAAAACGCGGCGCTGGATATGTATAAAGAGGTGAACACCGGAACTAACCTGCCTGCGCAGATTGACCTCTACAGCGTGGACGGCGAGGAGTACAAATTCCTGTGCATGGCGAAGGGCGGCGGCTCTGCCAACAAAACCTATCTGTATCAGGAAACCAAAGCGCTGATCACCCCGGCGAAGCTGAAGAATTACCTCGTTGAGAAGATGCGCACCCTCGGCACCGCGGCCTGTCCTCCGTACCACATTGCGTTCGTGATTGGCGGAACGTCTGCGGAAGCGACCCTGAAAACGGTGAAATTGGCTTCCACCCGCTACTACGACGCTCTGCCGACCGAAGGTAACGAACACGGCCAGGCGTTCCGCGACGTTCAGCTCGAACAGGAACTGCTTGAAGAGGCGCAGAACCTCGGTCTCGGCGCGCAGTTTGGCGGTAAATACTTTGCTCACGATATCCGCGTGATCCGCCTGCCGCGCCACGGCGCATCCTGCCCTATCGGCATGGGGGTTTCCTGCTCCGCTGACCGCAACATTAAGGCGAAAATCAACCGCGACGGCATCTGGATTGAGAAGCTGGAACACAATCCGGGTCAGTACATTCCTGAATCCCTGCGCCAACAGGGTGAAGGCGAAGTGGTCAGCATCAACCTGAACAAGCCGATGAACGAGATCCTGGCGCAGCTGGCGGCGCATCCGGTGTCAACGCGTCTGTCGCTGAACGGGACCATCATCGTGGCCCGTGATATCGCCCATGCGAAGCTGAAAGAGCTGCTCGACAACGGCGAAGAACTGCCGCAGTACGTGAAGGATCACCCGATTTACTACGCCGGCCCGGCCAAGACACCGGAAGGATATGCTTCAGGCTCCCTGGGCCCAACCACCGCCGGACGTATGGACTCGTACGTGGATTTACTGCAATCCCACGGCGCGAGCATGATCATGCTGGCAAAAGGCAACCGCAGCCAGCAGGTGACGGACGCGTGCCACAAGCACGGCGGCTTCTATCTGGGCAGCATCGGCGGCCCGGCAGCGGTGCTGGCGCAAAACAGCATCAAGAGCCTGGAGTGCGTGGCCTACCCTGAGCTGGGTATGGAAGCTATCTGGAAAATCGAAGTGGAAGACTTCCCGGCGTTCATTCTGGTGGATGACAAAGGCAACGACTTCTTCCAGCAGATCCAGAACAAGCAGTGTAAAGGCTGTTCACAGCGCTGAGCGTTTCCATAAGTCCGGCAGCAGCGACAGCGTATCGTGAATCAACGCCCGTTTGTCGCTGCCCGGTTTCCAGATAGTAACCATTGTCTGGCTAATGCCCTGGCTGCCCACTTCGGTGTGCAGCCTTTTTACATTTTTCCACCGCGACGCGCCGAAATGCGTCGGTAAAAATCCCCATCCGCAGCCCTGCTCCAGCAGGCCGCGCAGCATGTCCACCTCGTTCGTAAACAGCGTGTGCCCTGAAATTTGCAGGCGACGCGCCACCGGCTCGTCAGAGGCTTCATGCATGATCGCCTGCGGCACCAGAGAGAGATCGAGCAGCGAAAGCGGCGTGTCGGCCTCGGAAAAAAGCGTCTTTGCGGCGTAGAAATCCATATCCACCGACCCCAGCGCCCGCCACTCCATCTCGTTACCCACGCTGCGGTTGCGCGCCTGACAGATCCCGATATCGGCCCGCCCGCCGGCAAGCCAGCTTTCCGCCTCATCGCGCGAGGCGCAGGCCAGACTCAGCCGGATATTGCGTTTCGCCATTTCAGCAATCAGCGCCTGCAAAAAGGCTCTCGGGGTGAAGGGATCGTAAACCAGAGAGAGATCCTGCGTCGCGCCGTTGGGCACCTCCCGGGCGAAGGCTTCAAACGCCCGCACCTGACGCATCAGCAGGTGCGCCTGCCGCTGAAGCTGCTCGCCCTCGGGCGTTAGCCGTAACGAGCGCCCCTCCCGGTGGAACAGCGCATAGCCCAGCCCGTCTTCCAGAAAATCAATCAGATCGCGCAGGGTGGTGCGATCTTTCTCAAGCTTTACCGCCGCTCTGCTCAGGCTTCCCTGCTCCGCCACGGCGGTAAAGGCTTCAAGCTGGGCAAAGGAATAGATCAGTGTCGCCACGCTACGCTCCCTTTAAATTTACGGGGGATTTTCCCCCATGACGCGTTTTTTATTATAGGGCGCCGCTTCTTAAACTGAAGCCGTTCCTCACTCATACGAGATAATTATGAAAAACAGATCGTTAAATCTTACGCTGCTCGCAGGGCTGGTTATCACCAGCCTGTTGTCTCCTGCTGCAATGGCCGCCTGCGAAGGCACCGACCTGAGCGCCTGTCCGGCCCCCTTCGATCGCACGCTGCCGGATCCACATAACATGCTGACCTGGAGCCAGAGCGATCGCGTCGTGGGCTTTCGCAATGACTACCGCAACTACGCGGGGGATGTATTCCACCACGGCGTCGCCACGCCGTTTGTAAAAGCGGAGAAACCCCTGACGGACGCCCGCTATCAGGTCAACGGCAAGACCTATACGCTGGCGGATTATCTGAAACGCCAAAACGTCAGCGGAATGCTGGTGCTGAAAGACGGCAAGATTGCCCTGAAATACCTTGCCGAAGGCAATACCGACTCAACCCTGTGGACCTCCCGCTCGGTGGGTAAATCGGTGGTCTCGGCGCTGGTCGGTGTGGCAATTAAAGAGGGAAAGATTCACTCCCTCGACGATCTTATCACCCGATACGAGCCTGATTTAAAAGGCACGGCGTGGGAGGGCGTAACGCTGAAACAGCTGATAACGCACACCTCCGGCGTGGCATGGAGCGAGGATTACACCAATCCCCAATCAGATTTCGCAAAGCTCACCGAGTGTGAAGCAAAACCCGGCACCTACGACTGCGTGCGCAAGCTGGTCTCCGGCCTGCACCGTGAACATCCGGCCGGGGAACACTGGTCCTACTCTTCCGGCGGCGCGTGGCTGCTGGGGGATGTGCTTGAGCGCGCCACCGGCATGTCGCTCGCGGCCTATCTGGAGAAAAGCATCTGGCAGCCGTACGGCATGGCGAGCGACGGGGTGTGGCATGCCTACAGCAAAGGCGAGCACGACGTGGGCGCGCACGGCTTTAACGCAACCCTCGAAGACTGGGGACGCTTCGGCGAATTTATTCTGCACAACGGCACGCTGCCAGACGGCAAGCAGATCCTGCCGGACAACTGGGTGAGCGAATCCTCACGCTGGACCCACGCGGCGGGTTCTGTCTCAGCCGCGCACCCGAACGGTCTTTACGGCTATCAGTGGTGGAACAATGAAGTTCCGGTCAATGCCACTGACGTAGCGCCTGCCGCGCAGAGCTCTCTGAAAGACTCACTCTGGGCGCTGGGCATTTTTGGGCAGATGATTATGGTGAACCGCGCGGAAAACCTGGTTATCGTCCAGTGGTCAACCTGGCCGGAGGCGGAGCCGTCGTTTAGCGCGCAGCCGCTGGAGGCGTCGCTGATGTTCAGTTCCATCGCGAACGCGCTACGCTAAGGGCTAAAGCCGGGCGATGCCTGGCTTTTTTTATCTCGCGTACAGGAAAAAAACGACGCCAATATGTTCTTAATTGTGTGAACTCAACGAGATGAAAGTGGGTGCTAAGCGTGAGATGACATGATAAAAATGTCCTCTACACGTCAAACGAGGGACCGGCTGCTAAGCGCAACGTCCTGATTGACCCTGACCTTTCAATTTTGTTCTGGTATCGAGTTTACGAGCTAAACGATGATTAAGTGGCCCTGGAAATCGAATGACGCAGGTCGTAATACGGCCCTGCCCTGGGATGAGGCGATTGCAATTCCCGTGCTGGCTAATCTCCCGCCTGAAGACCAGTCTAAGCTGGTTCAGCTTGCCGATCGTTTCTTACAGCAAAAGCGCCTGGTGCCGCTTCAGGGATTTGAGCTGGACGCGCTCAAAAGCACCCGTATCGCCCTGCTCTTCTGTTTGCCCGTACTGGAACTCGGCATCGAGTGGCTCGATGGCTTCCACGAAGTGCTGATTTACCCGGCACCGTTCGTGGTTGACGACGAGTGGGAGGATGATATCGGCCTTGTTCATAACCAGCGCATGGTTCAGTCGGGACAAAGCTGGCAGCAGGGCCCGATTATCCTCAACTGGCTGGATATTCAGGACTCGTTCGATGCGTCCGGTTTCAACCTGATTATTCATGAAGTGGCGCATAAGCTCGACACCCGCAACGGCGACCGGGCAAGCGGCGTGCCGTTTATCCCCCTGCGCGAAGTCGCGGGCTGGGAGCACGATCTGCACGCGGCAATGGATAACATCCAGGATGAAATCGATCTGGTGGGCGAAAGCGCCGCCAGCATCGACGCCTACGCCGCTACCGATCCCGCGGAATGTTTCGCCGTGCTGTCAGAATACTTCTTCAGCGCGCCAGAACTTTTCGCCCCGCGCTTCCCGGCGCTGTGGCAGCGTTTTTGCCATTTCTACCAGCAGGATCCGCTCCAGCGTTTACGTAAAAATAGCGAGCATGGCGGCAATTCGACCGTTCAAGTACACTAAATCAGCACACTGGAGCTTAATTAATCATTTGAATCAGCACGTTAAATTTAGTGTTGACACAAATTAGCGAGGCCATTAACATGCGCCTCGTTCACACGATTCCTCTGTAGTTCAGTCGGTAGAACGGCGGACTGTTAATCCGTATGTCACTGGTTCGAGTCCAGTCAGAGGAGCCAAATTTGAAAAGCCTGCTTTTATAGCAGGCTTTTTGCTTTTCCGGGTTCAGAAAGAGATGCCGGGTGGCGGCTACGCCTTACCCAGCCTACGACTCCTGTAGGCCCGGTAAGCGAAGCGCCACCGGGCAAAGGGTTAAATCTGATAATCAATCGCCACTTCTTCCGGCTCCATCACCTGACGCTTGATTTCATCAACCGACAGCCCCGCGTTGCACAGCTCAATAAACCGCCACACATAGTTGCGCTGGAGCTGGCCGCGCTTCAGGCCGAGCCAGACGGTATTGGCGTCAAACAGGTGGCGGGTATCCAGACGCACCAGATCCCCGGTTTCGCGCTCGCCGCTCGACTGCTCTGCCACCAGCCCAATGCCTAAACCCAGCTCGACGTAGGTTTTAATCACGTCGGAGTCCTGCGCGCTCAGCACGATATCGGGGGTTAATCCTTTGCGGTTAAAGGCTTCATCGATACGCGAACGCCCGGTGATGCCCTGACGGTAGGTGATCAGCGGCCATTTGCCGATCTCTTCGAGGGTCAGCGGTGAAACCTGATTAAGCGGATGATCGGCGGGTAGCAGCAGGCTGTGATGCCAGCGGAACCACGGGAAGGCCACCAGCAGCGGATCGTTGCTCAGTCGCTCGCTGGCAATGCCAATATCCGCCCCGCCGTTTTGCAGCAGCTGATCGATCTCCTGCGGCGTTCCCTGAATCAGCTCAAGACGCACCTCAGGAAACAGTTCACGGAATGCCTTGATGACCGGCGGCAGGCTGTAGCGCGCCTGGGTGTGGGTGGTGGCGATGGTTAACACGCCGGACGCGTCGTTGGTGAAGAGATCCGCCAGGCGGCGAACGTTGCTGGCCTCGTTGAGAATGCGCTCAGCGATGATCAGCAGCGCTTTGCCTGGCTCCGTCATGCCGAGCAGACGCTTGCCGCGACGTATGAAGATCTCAATCCCAAGCTCTTCTTCCAGCTCGCGGATGTGGCGGCTGACGCCCGACTGGGAGGTATAAAGCATGTTGGCGACTTCGGTGAGATTAAAGTCCCGCCGTGCCGCCTCGCGGATAATTTTAAGTTGCTGGAAATTCACGATTCACTCCGGCGCATCTGACATGGCTCTATTGTTAGAGTCGTCAGACCTGGAGAACAAATAATAAAAACCAGCATCTTATGCTTTTATGGAATATCAGCTCACGAGCTGGAGTTCACGATTTTCCAGCGATGGCTTGCTGACCAGAGACATTAAGATCTCTTTCACCGCCTGCGCCTGTGGCGTCAGGGAGCCGCGTGCCGACATGTTCAACGACAGCGGCAGGCTCATGGACGGCGTGGTGATGCGCGCCATCCAGCCGTTAGCCGCGCTGCACAGCGAACGCGCGGCGGACTCTGGCAGTACGGTCACACCCATCCCGCTGGCAATCGCTGCCGTCAGGGTGGAGATGGAGTCGATTTCGCCGATAATTTTTGCCGTCAGGCGACGCAGTGAGAACGCCTCGTCAACGCGCACCCGCACCGCGCTGTAGTCGCGCGGAAGGAAGAGATTCATCTCTGCGACGGCGGTCAGGTCGATGCTCTGACCCGGGCAATCACGGGTGCCGACGAGATAGAGATCTTCTTTCAGCAGCGGCTGGCTGGTGATCCCCGCCACCGGAGAGCGATCGTACAGCACCGCCATGTCCAGCTGGCCGCCCAGCAGTTTTTCGTTGAGCACCGAGCCGCTGTTCTCATGCAGATAGACCAGCACGTCCGGCAGTTCGGCGCGCACGGCCTGCAACAGCGGCATGGTAATGGAAGAGGCCGCCGTTCCCGGTGCCAGACCAATAGAGACATGCCCGCTCAGGGTCTGCCCCACGTTATTGACCGCCAGCTGCGCCTGTTCGCACTGACGAAGAATGGTGCGGGCGTGGGTGTAGAGAATTTTGCCCGCTTCGGTTGGCGTTACGCCACGCTTCGTGCGGATCAACAGCTGCTGATCCATTTCACCTTCCAGAGTGGCCACCTGCTGACTCAGCGCAGGCTGCGCGATATGCAACACTTCTGCGGCCTGGGTCAGGCTGCCGATATCGACAATTTTCACGAAGTATTTCAGTCGTCTTAAGTTCATTTTGCCCCCTGTTCGAAATGCAGTGCCAGTACTGGCTCTAATTGTTGAAGAGGTTTTTGCAATATGAATGCCAGTTTTTTTAAGAGGTCTGATATGTTCCCTAACCGCCTGAAAATAAGGAAATCTAATCGCCAGCCCGGGTTTTATTATCGAAACAGCGGTTTATGATCTGCCCCATAAGGGGTATTCGCGCACCATTTAAGTGCAATCCGTTGTCAAAAACGCCATTTTGCTGATTTTGTCAGCAAACGATCAAAAGGTTGCGATCCACCCTTTGACAAGCGTAACTGACGTCGATAATATGCGCCCCGTTCACACGATTCCTCTGTAGTTCAGTCGGTAGAACGGCGGACTGTTAATCCGTATGTCACTGGTTCGAGTCCAGTCAGAGGAGCCAAATTTGAAAAGCCTGCTTTTATAGCTGGCTTTTTGCTTTTCTGAGCCGGGTAAAATCGCCCGGTGGCGCTGCGCTTACCGGGCCTACAGATTGCCAATCCTGATCGGCATCCCGGACCGGCGCTCAAGCGCGGCCTCACCTCCCTCACTGACGAGCTTCGCCCGAACGTCAGGCGCAATCGGCAGCGGCACTTTCTTTGTTGACTCGAATTCCAGACGATTACGCGACAGCGGCTCATGCACTTCCAGCCAGCGGCTGCCGTCGGGCTCGGTCGTGGTTTTAACCGGGCGATCGATAATCTGCACGCGCGTGCCGACCGGGATGTTATCAAACAGGTATCTGATGTCGTTATTGCGAAGACGGATACAGCCCTGACTCACGCGCAGCCCAATCCCAAAATTCGAGTTCGTACCGTGAATGGCGTACAGCCTGCCGATATAGATCGCATACAGCCCCATCGGGTTATCAGGGCCCGCCGGAACAAAGGCTGGCAGTGTTTTGCCCTCTTCGGCATAGGCTTTACGCGTGTTCGGCGTCGGCGACCAGGTCGGCCCTGCCTTTTTGCGCTCAACGTGCGTGACCCAGTTGCGCGGCGTTTCTCGCCCGGCCTGCCCAATGCCAATCGGGAAGACCTCAACGGTATTACCCGCTTTGGGGTAGTAATAGAGGCGCATTTCCGCCACGTTCACCACAATCCCCTCGCGCACCGTTTCCGGCAGGATCAGCTGCTGGGGAATAGTCAGTTCTGTGCCGGGCTTCGGCAGAAACGGATCGACGCCCGGATTGGCCTCCAGCATATTGCTCAGCCCAATGCCGTGCCGGGCGGCGAAGGCCTCAAGCGGCAGGGTATTCCCCTGCGGAACCGTAACAACCTGCGTGCTGCCCACCAGCCGGCTGCCCTCCGGGGGCAATGGATAGCTGAGGGCCAGCACGCTACGGCTCACCAATAAGGCAGTTAAACAAACAGATAAACGTAAACGATGCATCATCCCTTCCCCTGCTGCTCCACGTATCGGATAAGCATAGCCTTTTTTGCCCTGCGTACCGGGAGAAAGCGCCACAGCGCCGCCGAATATTGCCCGTCATCAGGAAATAAAATCAGTTTCCTCACGCCCCCTGTCGCGGTAGTCTCATACGTCCGCATGATGACGGACGCAGTGTGAGTAGCCTTTTCTTATACCAATAATTAAAAAAAACAGTACTGACAGGACAACTATGGACTCCACCCTCACCTCCCCACGCTCTGACGAGGAGACACCTTCGCTCAATCGCGCCCGCCGCGCCGCCCTGGGCAGCTTCGCCGGTGCCGTCGTCGACTGGTATGATTTTCTGCTTTACGGCATTACCGCCGCGCTGGTGTTTAACCGGGAATTTTTCCCGCAGATAAGCCCGGCGATGGGCACCCTTGCCGCCTTTGCCACCTTCGGCGTCGGGTTCCTGTTCCGCCCGCTGGGTGGGATTATCTTCGGCCACTTCGGCGACCGCCTCGGGCGAAAACGCATGCTGATGCTCACCGTCTGGATGATGGGGATCGCCACTGCGCTAATCGGGATCTTGCCGTCGTTTGCCACCATCGGCTGGTGGGCACCGGTACTACTCGTCACCCTGCGCGCCATTCAGGGATTCGCCGTCGGCGGTGAATGGGGCGGCGCGGCGCTGTTGTCCGTGGAGAGCGCGCCAAAGCACAGACGCGCGTTCTACAGCAGCGGCGTGCAGGTGGGCTACGGCGTGGGCCTGCTGCTCTCTACCGGGCTGGTATCGCTGATAAGCCAGCTCACCACCGACGCGCAGTTCCTGAGCTGGGGCTGGCGCATTCCCTTTATCTTCAGCATTGTGCTGGTGATCGCCGCGCTGTGGATCCGCAATGGGATGGAAGAGTCCGCCGAATTTGAAAAGCAGCAGCAGGAACAGCCGGTTGTCAAAAAACGGCTGCCGGTGATGGAAGCCCTGACGCAGCACCCTGGCGCTTTTCTGAAAATTATCGCCCTGCGCCTGTGCGAACTGCTTACGATGTACATCGTCACCGCCTTCGCCCTGAACTATTCCACGCAGAACCTGGGCTTGCCGCGCGAGCTGTTCCTGAATATCGGCCTGCTGGTCGGGGGCATCAGTTGCCTGACCATCCCCTGCTTCGCCTGGCTTGCGGACCGCTTTGGTCGTCGGCGCGTCTATATCACCGGGGCGCTGATTGGCACCCTCAGCGCCTGGCCGTTCTTTATGGCGCTGGAGGCCCAGTCGATATTCTGGATCGTCTTTTTCGCCATCATGCTCGCGAATATCGCCCACGACATGGTGGTCTGTGTACAGCAGCCGATGTTCACCGAGCTGTTTGGGGCAAGCTACCGCTACAGCGGCGCGGGCGTGGGGTATCAGGTGGCCAGCGTGGTCGGCGGCGGATTCACGCCGTTTATCGCCGCCGCGCTGGTGACCTTCTCCGGCGGAAACTGGCACAGCGTGGCGATCTATCTGCTGGCGGGTTGCCTGCTCTCGGCGGCCACGGCGCTGTGGATGAAAGAGCCTCAGCACCGCTAGCCTTGTTCCTGTTCTCACTTTTGTTTCACAGGCGTGTGACATACTATCGGGTAAAGCCGCACACCTGTGGAACAAGGAGACAGAGATGAATACCAGGGGCTCCAGCCTGACCCCAGCTCAGGCACTGGAAAAACTCGATGCGTTGTACGACCAGTCCGTGAACGCGCTGCGCACTGCCATCAGCGAGTACATCGACACCGGAAAACTTCCCGACGACAAGGCCAGAAGCAGCGGCCTTTTTGTTTATCCGTCACTCTCCGTGACCTGGGACGGAAGCGCTACCAACACGCCAAAAACCCGCGCCTACGCGCGCTTCACCCACTCCGGCTGTTACAGCACCACCATTACCCGTCCGACGCTGTTTCGCCCTTATCTCGAAGAGCAGTTAACGCTGCTGTATCAGGACTACGGCGCGCACATCAGCGTTGAACCCTCAATGCATGAGATCCCCTACCCCTACGTGATCGACGGCTCGGAGCTGACGCTTGACCGCTCGATGAGCGCCGGTCTGACCCGCCACTTCCCGACCACCGAGCTGTCGCAGATTGGCGATGAAACCGCGGACGGGATTTACCATCCGGCGGAGTTCTCCCCGCTGTCGCACTTTGACGCCCGCCGCGTCGATTTCTCGCTGGCCCGTTTGCGCCACTACACCGGCACGCCGGCGGAGCATTTCCAGCCCTTCGTGCTATTTACTAACTACACCCGCTACGTCGATGAGTTCGTGCGCTGGGGATGCAGCCAGATCCTCGATCCCGACAGCCCCTACATTGCGCTCTCCTGCGCCGGGGGAATTTGGATCACCGCTGAAACCGAAGCGCCCGAGCAGGCGATTTCCGATCTGGCGTGGAAGAAGCACCAGATGCCCGCCTGGCACCTGGTCACCGCCGACGGTCAGGGGATCACGCTGATCAACATCGGCGTTGGTCCGTCGAATGCGAAAACCATCTGCGACCACCTGGCGGTGCTGCGCCCGGACGTCTGGCTGATGATAGGCCACTGCGGCGGCCTGCGCGAAAGCCAGCTGATTGGCGACTACGTGCTGGCCCACGCCTATCTGCGTGACGATCACGTCCTGGATGCCGTCCTCCCGCCGGACATCCCGATCCCGAGCATTGCCGAAGTGCAGCGCGCGCTGTATGACGCCACCAAAGAGGTGAGCGGAATGCCGGGTGAAGAGGTCAAACAGCGTCTGCGCACCGGTACCGTGGTGACCACCGATGACCGCAACTGGGAGCTGCGCTACTCCGCGTCTGCGCTGCGCTTCAACCTGAGCCGCGCGGTGGCGATTGATATGGAAAGCGCCACCATTGCCGCGCAGGGTTATCGCTTCCGCGTTCCTTACGGCACCCTGCTGTGCGTGTCGGATAAACCGCTGCACGGGGAGATCAAGCTGCCGGGCCAGGCGAACCGCTTCTATGAAGGGGCCATTTCCGAGCACCTGCAAATTGGTATCCGCGCGATTGATTTGCTCCGCGCAGAGGGCGATAAGCTGCATTCGCGCAAGCTGCGTACCTTCAACGAACCGCCGTTCCGCTAATAAAAATAAGGAAAAACCATGCACACCACATCACCCCTTACGGCGCTGCGCCAGTGGCTACAGGAAAACAACCTCGACGGGATGATCGTTCCCCGCGCGGACGCCTGGCAGAGCGAGTACTGCGCCCCGTACGACGAAAAACTGGCCTGGCTGACCGGCTTTGACGGCTCCGCCGGGCTTGCGCTGGTGCTGAAGGACAGAGCATTGCTGTTCGTGGACGGACGCTATCAGGTGCAGGCACGGGTTCAGGTCAATATGGACGAGGTGGAGATTCACCATCTGCACAATGAACCGCTTAACGAGTGGCTGGCGCAGAACGTCGCAGAAGGCACGCGCATTGCCTTTGAGTCACTGCTGATGACCAACAGCGAATACGTCCAGCTTTCCGCAACTCCTTGCGAGCTGGTGGCGCTAAACGCCTCGCCGTTCGATACCCTGTGGTCTGACCGCCCGGCGGCACCTGCCGGGCAGATCCGCGCGATGCCCGATGACATCAGCGGCGAAAGCAGCGCCGATAAGCGCCAGCGCGTGGCAACGCTGCTGGCAGAGAAAGGGGCGGACTATCTGGCCATTACGCTGCCGGACAATATCGCCTGGCTGCTGAACGTGCGCGGTGCGGATATTCCCTTCAGCCCGGTTCCGCTCTCGTTTGCCCTGCTTGGCCGCGACGGCCAGGTCGAGTGGTTTGTGAACGACAACAAGCTCGGCGCGCTGCCTGACGCCGTGCGTGAAGGGATTACGATTTCGCCGCAGGATGCCTTTATCGAACGCTGCCAGCAGCTTTCCGGGAAGCGGGTCATGGTGGATGCGGATTCCGCGCCGGTGGCGCTGCGCTTTGCCATCGAGCCAGCCGGAGAAATTATCTGGCAGACCGACCCGATCACGCTCATAAAGGCCCGTAAGAATCCGACGGAGCTGGCGGGCTACCGTGAGTGTCATCATCAGGACGGCGCCGCGTGGGTGAACTTCCTCGCGTGGCTGTCCCGCGAGGTTCCGCTGCGTGCAGAGGCGGGCAATCCGCTGACCGAGCTTGAGGTTCAGGCGCAGCAGCTGGCGTTCCGCAAGCGCCAGCCGGGCTTTATCGAGCAGAGTTTTGCCACCATCTCCGCCTCTTCGAGCAATGCGGCGATGTGCCATTACCACTCCAGCGAGGCCAGCAACAAGCCGCTCGTTCACGACCATTTTTATCTGAACGATTCGGGCGGCCAGTACCAGAACGGCACCACCGACGCCACCCGCACCCTCGCCTGGGGCAAAGTGGAGCCGCAGCAGCGCGTGCATTACACCGCCGTATTGAAAGGTTTTCTGGCGCTGATGACGCTGCAATTCCCGTCCGGCACGCAGGGGCACCAGCTGGATGCGTTTGCGCGCCGTCCGCTGTGGGAAATGGGGCTGGATTACGATCACGGGACGGGCCACGGCGTGGGGCATCAGCTGTTGATCCACGAGAACCCGCATCGCATCGCGAAGAAGGTCAACCCGTGGCCGCTGGAGGCCGGGAATATCATGACCATCGAACCGGGGTATTACCTGGCGGACAGCCACGGCATTCGTATTGAAAATCAGGTGGAAATTGTGGAGAGCCGCCCGGGCTTTTGCAGGTTCGCCTCCCTGACGCTGATCCCGATTGATTTAGGTCAGGTGGAGCTGAACCTGCTTACCGAGCAGGAAAAACAGTGGATTGATGAGTATCACCAGCAGGTGCGCGACGCCCTGTCGCCGCTGGTGGACAGCGACGCGCGCCCGTGGCTGTTCGAAGCGACGGCGCCGATTCGGGTAAACCGCTAGCGGCAGCCCTTCCAGGCCGGGTAAGGCGATACCGCCACCCGGCAATTTCCCGAACGTCAAAAAGCAAAAAGCCTGCTATAAAAGCAGGCTTTTCAAATTTGGCTCCTCTGACTGGACTCGAACCAGTGACATACGGATTAACAGTCCGCCGTTCTACCGACTGAACTACAGAGGAATCGTGTGAACGGGGCGCATATTATCGATGCTCCCCGAGGTTGTCAAAGGCAGATTGCAGATTTCCGATCGTTTGCCGATTTATTCTCCATTTCGCACATTTGGCGCTCACTCCGTGGCTTCCACCTGCGCAACCTCGACCTTTTTACGCGGATATTTCCACAGCCAGCGTCCGCTTACCATTCGCCAGTAGAACAGCGCGCCGCGCACGGCCCAGTCGAGGAACATCCCCAGCCAGACGCCCACGACGCCCATCCCGAGCATGATACCGAGCGTATAGCCCGCCACGACGCGACAACCCCACATGCCGAGCATCGACACCCACATGGCAAAGCGCGCATCCCTCGCCCCTTTCAGTCCGGCGGGCAGCACCCATGAGGCTGCCCAGATCGGCATAAAGGCCGCGTTAAGCCAGATGAGAATTTTAACTACCTCTTTTACATCGTCTTCGTGGGTGTAAAACGACGCCATCAGCCCGGCGAACGGCGCAGTGCCCCAAGCAATCGCCGTCAGGCCGATGGTCGACAGCCAGAAGACGTGCCGCAGCTGGCGCTCGGCCTGGGCTATCTGCCCTTTGCCCAGCCGCTTGCCGGTGATAATCGTCGACGCAGAGCCGAGGGCGTTACCGGGCAGGTTTATCAGCGACGCGATCGAGAAGGCGATAAAGTTACCGGCGATCACGTCGGTGCCCATTCCCGCCACAAACATCTGCGTCAGCAGCTTACCGCCGTTAAACAGCACCGATTCGATGCTGGCCGGGATCCCAATCCCCATCACTTCCCAGATAATGGCGAAATTGAACGGGCGGAAAAAGCTTTTCAGCGACAGGCGAAGCGATGGCGTAATGCCGGCCACCAGCACGCCGACAATCGCCGCCGCCCCGATATAGCGGGAGATAGTCAGGCCCAGCCCCGCACCGACAAAGCCGAGGCCGTCCCAGGAGAAGACGCCGTAAATCAGGACGCTGCTGATGATAATGTTGAGAATGTTCATGCCGCCGTTGATCAGCAGCGGGATTTTGGTGTTCCCTGCTCCGCGCAGCGCGCCGCTGCCGATTAAGGCAATTGCCGCCGCCGGGTAGCTCAGCACCGTCATCTCCAGATAGGTCAGCGCCAGGTCTTTGACCTCCTGGGTGGCTTCCCCCGCCACCACGTCGATAATCTCTTTACCGAAGTAGTGAATGACCGCCGCGAGGATCGTCGAAAAGACGGTCATGATCATCAGCGACTGTCTGGCCGCCTCGCGTGCGCGTTTGGGATCGAGTTTCCCGAGGCTGAACGCCACCACAACCGTGGTCCCTAGGTCGATGGCCGCGAAGAACGACATGACGACCATATTAAAACTGTCCGCCAACCCTACCCCGGCCATCGCCTCTTTTCCGAGCCAGCTCACCAGGAACGTGCTCAATACGCCCATCAGGAGGACGCAGGTGTTCTCCAGAAAAATAGGTACAGCGAGGGGGGTGATTTCACGCCAGAAGAGAACACGATAGCTTTTACGTTTTGCATACCAGGGCGTGCGCATGATCGCCTGGCGTATGGGGGCAGTGACGTTCAAAATGGACCTTAGCGAGAAAGTTGAAACTCCATTTCAAATGATGAGTGAGAAATGCGTATCCTGCAAAGTATTTTCCACAAAAATATGTTTGGATTTACAACAAACTGATGACGGTTTCAGCAATCAACCGTTTTTCCCTAAGATCAGGTTTGACAAAAGTTTTTTCGCCGCTAAGATAAGCCTCCACAACGATTCCTCTGTAGTTCAGTCGGTAGAACGGCGGACTGTTAATCCGTATGTCACTGGTTCGAGTCCAGTCAGAGGAGCCACATTTAGAAAAGCCTGCTTTTAAAGCAGGCTTTTTGCTTTTCTGCATTCTGTAAGACTGCCGGGTGGCAGCTGCGCCTTACCCGACCTGAAAAACCCTCGCCCCCTGCACTCCCGGCAATAAAAAAGGCCCCCTGTCACCAGAGAGCCTCATTCGCGATTCGTTGCGATTACTCGCCTTTCACTTCCGCGTTTTTGATTTCGCCCATCACTTTCAGCTTTTTAGAGATGTCGCGACGTTCTTTAGACAGCTCAGCGTTTTTGATGATGTAGTCGTCAACGCGGTCTTCATAGTCGGTCTTCATGCTGGCAATGATGCCCTGAATAGCTTCAACGCTCATACCAGGCTTGATGTAGTCGCTCAGGTTGTCGAGCAGAAGAACACGTTTCTGGTTGTCACGGATCTTCTTCTCAACGTCCTGGATTTCACGCTGCAACTTGTTTTTGCGACGGAACAGGCGGACAAATTCCAGAACATCCTGGAACGAAGGCTTGGTAGTTTCCATTTTTACACCCCTGATAATGTGAGATTCGGATTCGTTAAAGCAACCGTTGTGACAATAACCTTACTGACAGCGGTCGCGAATGACAATGCATATATCGTTTAAAGCTATCATAACCCCAATTGCTGCTGAATCGAAGCAGCAGGCGTCACATATGGCGATAGCTGCTTTTTATTTGCGCAGCGCACGGCAGATCAGATGCGACAACAGCTCCAGCTGGCGGGCCAGTTCCATACTCAGCCATACATAGCCGTGGATCGGCGTTTCCGCGACGTTATCGCCCTGCCGTTCATTGATTAGCTGTTTGAGCTCGGCGACGATTTCATTAAGCCGCTCGCTGTTTGCCAGAATCGGCTGCGGGTTCCCTTCATAGAGCGCGTGAGCAATGGTCAGCAGCGTCTGCTGAGTCATCTGCTGAGTCTCTTTGAGCGTATGCGCGTTAAGCATCAGCAGATGGCTGGGACGCGACGCCCAGTGCGCGTTGATTTGCAGCTCCAGCATACAGACCAGATTGCGGCTGACGGTCTGAATGGCTTCGAAGATGGATTTCTGAATGTGGGTTTCTTTGCTGGCAGGCGTGATAAGCCCGCGCATTTTCACCACATCGTTGAGAATTTTTTGCAGATGCTTCTCGAGGCGCGGTCGTTCAACCAGATTAGGGGAAAATCCGGCCTGATAGACGCGGTTGAACGCCGTGACGTAATTCGCCATCTGAATACGCCAGTGCAGAAAGGCGCGCTGCGGCCAGATCCCCGTAAAGAGCATCGCCAGCAGCGAGCCGAGGATCACATCCCCGCTTCGCCACAGCGCCGTGGTCATCTCCCCCGCGGGCGCACCGACAACGACCGCAAGCGTGATACCAATCAGCAGCGCCTGATAGGGCTTTTTACCGAGCGCCAGCCAGCCGCAGAGGAACATCGCTGCGGCGCACCACAGCAGCATGACCGGGAAGGAGATCAGCTCAAGCTTGAGGGCAATCAGCCCGAGCGCCGAACCTAAAACGGTCCCGCCGATACGCTCAAAGGCGCGCGGCACCACATTTCCCCAAAAGGAGATAGGCCCCATGATGACCACCAGGGTGATCAGCGGCCAGGTCCCCTCCGGGACATCCAGTAAACGCACCAGGACAAAGGTCAGTACGAATGCCAGCGCGATGCGACAGCCATGCACAACGCGATAATGTTGATACAACCGAATTTCAAACGGCGTTAATGATTTGTCGGGACGCACACCCGCTCTCCAGCTACACGGCAAACCCCAATTGTACTGCGTTTTCAGCCGAGTGGATCGTTCCCGGCTGAAAAACCCTGCTTTTACCAGGATTAACCGGCTTTATGTTCAACCGCGATATACATTTCGATAATCCAGTATCCGTCTGCGTTGCCGTCGTTGAGATAGCGCTCAAAACAGGGCTTGGGCGCCCACTGGTAGTGGTTATCCTGCAAGAGAGAGTTGAAGAACTGATACCACGGGGTAGCGAAATCATGATTTTCGACCCGTGCTTTCGCCACGGCGTAATCCCCGGCGGCGATTTCGGTCAACATCACCCCTTCGCTGTTCTCCGGGATGACAAAATCATCCGGCACCGTTACCGCCGTATCGCAGCGCAGTTTTTCCGCCGGGACGACGTCCGGGTTGTCGTAATAGACCGCAACCCACTCCAGCGGCTCAATGTGGCGCCCGTCAACCCACATAATCAGCTGTTCAAAGCCCTGCTTAACCGTTTTTTCCCACGGCCCCACAAGATGAAAGCCCGCGATTTTACGTTTCTGTTGCTGACTAATGCTGTAGTCCATGCTGCCTCCGGTGATTACTGTATATTCATACACTATAAAGCAGGATTTTAAGGAACGGCAATGACGGAATGTTTATTATGCGAGCAGACTCGCATCCCTGCCAGTCTGCCGAAGCGCGGTGCCCTGCGCGGTTAGATTTTATGATGCAGATAATCGCTCAGGCGCGAGAAAACGCCACCTTTATCAACGCTTTCCAGCGTGACCAGCGGCCAGTGGGCAACCACTTTGTCGCGGTCATAGAGTTCGATTTCCCCAACGCGCTGATGGGCGGCGATGGGCGCTTCCAGCTCTTTTTTATCCAGCACGTATTTGGCCTTAATGTTAGGGACCTCGGCCTTCGGTAAGGCAAGCCAGAAGTCCTGATCCGTGCCGAGCTTAATCTGCTCTTTATCGCCGTACCAGATACGCTCGGTGCCGACCTTTTTACCGTTATGCAGAATTTGCACCGTATCAAAATTCTGCTGACCCCAGTGCAGCAGCTTGCGCGCCTGATCCTCACGCCCTTTAGGGCTGTCTGCCCCCATGATCACCGCGATCAAACGACGCTGCCCGTCCACCGCAGAGGCAATCAGGTTAAAGCCCGCCCCGGAGGTATGGCCGGTTTTCAGCCCGTCGACGTTCATGGTTTTATCCCACAGCAAGCCGTTGCGGTTCTGCTGGGTGATGCCGTTCCAGGTCAGGCTCTTCTCGCTGTACATATGATAAAAATCAGGTTCGCCGTGAATGATGGCGCGGGAAAGGACCGCCAGATCGTAGGCCGAGCTGTGCTGTCCCGGAGCATCAAGGCCATGTACCGTTTCAAAATGGGTGTCGCGCAGGTTCAGCTTCTGAACGTAGTCGTTCATCATCTTGACGAACTGCGGCTGCCCGCCCGCGACGTGGTCGGCCAGCGCCACGCAGGCGTCGTTACCGGAATCGACAATCAGCCCGCGGCTCAGGTCCCGCACGGTAACGCGATCGCCCTGCTTCAGGAACATCAGGGACGATCCATCAAATACCGGGTTGCCCTTCGCCCATGCGTCGCGGCCTACTGTAACCACGTCGTCAGGGGTGATGCGGTGGCTGTCAATTGCGCGATCGACGACATAGCCCGTCATTAACTTTGTCAGGCTGGCCGGGTTGCGCTGCTGGTGTTCGTTGCCCGCCGTTAAAATTTGACCCGTGGTGTAATCCATCAGTACCCAGGCACCGGCCTGGATAGCCGGAGGCTGCGGCGAAAAATCCAGCGGATCGGCAGCCAGGGCAGATGTGATACTCGAAGCGAGTAAAGAAACAGCAATAAACAGACGGCGTTTCAAGGGCATATCCTCAGGTCATTAAAAATCGTTGACCTTTTTACGGGAGTTCTTATGTCGTTACCTGGCTTTATTGCAAAAAAATGTGACAAAGTGCATGTTTCTTCCTGAAGCAGCCTCGCAAATTTCACCCTTAACGGCGCATTTTATTCGGTCTGCCTCTCACGATCGTTTACCATAGTGACGTCACTTTTTAACAGGATGGTATTACTGGTGTCTGACTCTGCCGCGCGCCCTACATTTTTATTCCACGATTACGAAACCTTTGGCACTCACCCGGCGCTGGACAGGCCTGCCCAGTTTGCCGCCATCCGTACTGATGAAGATTTCAACATCATTGGCGAGCCAGAGGTGTTTTACTGCAAGCCCGCCGATGATTATCTGCCGCAGCCTGGCGCGGTGATGGTCACGGGCATTACGCCGCAGGAAGCGCGGGACAAAGGAGTTAACGAGGCGGAGTTTGCGCGTCGTATCCACGATCTGTTTACCGTGCCCAACACCTGCGTGGTGGGCTACAACAACATTCGTTTCGACGATGAAGTGACGCGCAATATCTTCTATCGCAACTTTTACGATCCCTACGCGTGGAGCTGGCAGAACCGCAATTCGCGCTGGGATCTGCTCGACATTATGCGCGCCTGCTACGCCCTGCGCCCGGAGGGGATCAGCTGGCCGGAAAACGAAGAAGGGTTAACCAGCTTCAGGCTTGAGCACCTCACCCGCGCCAACGGTATCGAGCACAGCAACGCCCACGATGCGATGGCGGACGTGTACGCCACCATTGCGATGGCGAAGCTGGTCAAAACCGCGCAGCCGCGCCTGTTTGAGTACCTGCTTAGCCACCGCAGCAAGCAAAAGCTCACGACGCTTATCGACGTGCCGCAGATGAAACCGCTGGTGCATATTTCCGGCATGTTTGGCGCGTGGCGCGGCAACACCAGCTGGGTCGCGCCTCTGGCGTGGCATCCTGACAATCGTAATGCGGTGATTATGGTGGATCTGGCGGGAGACATTTCGCCCCTGCTTGAGCTGGACAGCGACGCCCTGCGCGAGCGCCTGTACACGCCAAAAAGCGAGCTGGGCGACCTGCCTGCCGTTCCGGTCAAACTGGTGCATATCAATAAATGCCCAGTGCTGGCCCAGGCCAACACCCTGCGCCCGGAAGATGCCGACCGTCTGGGCATTAACCGCCAGCAGTGTCTAGATAATCTGAAAGTGCTGCGCGAAAACCCGCAGGTGCGTGAAAAAGTGGTCGCTATTTTTGCCGAAGCGGAACCGTTCGTGCCGTCGGAAAATGTCGATGCGCAGCTGTATAACGGCTTCTTTAGCGACGCAGACCGGGCGGCCATGAACATCGTGCTGCAAACCGAGCCGCGCAACCTGCCCGCGCTGGATATCACCTTCGCCGACAAGCGTATCGAAAAGCTGATCTTTAACTATCGGGCGCGCAACTTCCCAGGCTCGCTGGACGAAACCGAGCAGGAGCGCTGGCTACAGCACCGTCGTAACGTGTTTACCCCGGAATATCTGCAAAGCTACGCCCAGGAGCTGGAAATGCTCTACAGCCAGTATGAAGGGGATAGCGAAAAGCAGGCGCTGCTGAAAGCGTTGTTCCAGTACGCGCAAGAGATAGTCTGAATTACAGACATAAAAAAACCGGAGGCGATGTTCTCCGGTTTTTTTTGCCCGCTGGCGTGAGCCTACGGGTTTGTCGTTTTGCAGGCCGGATAAGCGTGAGCGCCACCCGGCGAGTCATTACGCAACGTCTTCGTACTGAGGAACCGGGTTGCGGAAGCTTTTGGTCACGCACGCCAGGTAAACCAGACCGATAGCACCCCAGATCAGACCCAGAACCATTGAGCTTTCTTCCAGGTTAATCCACAGCGCACCGACGGTCAGCGCACCACACACTGGCAGTACCAGATAGTTGAAGTGGTCTTTCAGCGTCTTGTTGCGCTTCTCACGGATCCAGAACTGAGAGATCACGGAGAGGTTAACGAAGGTGAAGGCCACCAGCGCACCGAAGTTAATCAGCGCCGTTGCCGTTACCAGGTCAAATTTAATCGCCAGCAGTGCGATGGCGCCAACCAGCAGCACGTTCCACGCCGGGGTACGCCATTTCGGATGCACGTAGCCGAAGAAACGGGTTGGGAACACACCGTCGCGGCCCATAACGTACATCAGACGAGACACGCCCGCGTGTGCCGCCATACCGGATGCCAGTACGGTGACGCTGGAGAAGATCAGCACGCCCCACTGGAAGGTTTTCCCAGCCACGTACAGCATGATTTCAGGCTGTGACGCGTCCGGATCTTTAAAGCGAGAGATGTCCGGGAAGTACAGTTGCAGGAAGTAAGATGCGCCGATGAAGATCAGGCCGCCAATCAGTGCGGTCAGGAAAATCGCACGCGGGATCACACGCTCAGCGTCTTTGGTTTCTTCAGACAGAGAAGAGATACCGTCGAAGCCCAGGAACGAGAAGCACAGAATGGTCGCACCGGTAATCATCGGCACAACGTGCGCGCCTTCAGACCAGAACGGACGGGTGCTGGTCAGCGTACCTGCGCCTTCGCCGTGCATCACACCGTAAATGATCAGACCAACGATAACCGCAACAATCCCCATCTGAAGGATAACGATCAGGGTATTGAAGTTAGCAACGGTCTTGATGCTGCGCAGGTTAGAGATGGTCATGAAGGCCACCAGCGCAACAACGAAGATCCACGATGGCATAGAAGGCACCAGCGCTTCGAAGTAAATTTTTGCCAGCAGAATGTTGATCATCGGCATGAACAGGTAGTCCAGCAGAGATGACCAGCCCACCATAAAGCCAACCGCCGGGCTAATGGATTTCTGAGCATAGGTATAAGCAGAGCCCGCAGACGGGAAACGGCGAACCAGTTTACCGTAGCTCAGCGCTGTAAAGAGAATGGCGACCAGTGCAAAGGCGTACGCCGTTGCAACGTGACCGTCCGTAAGGCCTGATACGATACCGAATGTATCGAACAGCGTCATCGGCTGCATATAGGCTAAGCCCATCATGACAACCGGAATCAACGTAAGCGTTTTACGTAATTCCACGCGAGAGGTTTTTGGAGTTGCGTTATGCGACATAGTTATTCTCCTTTACGGTGATAACCGCCACGTAAGCGAAAAATTGCCCCATTTTCTGTATTCCTCAGCGACAACAACTGTCGGATTTTAGTAAATATCTATCCGGTACGAAGCCCGGCCTCTTGGATTTTTAGTTTCGTTTCGTACATGCAAAAAAAAATAACCGACGCCTTTTATATCGTCGATTATTCATTTGTTTGCAGCGGCGGCATTTTGCCCTATTCCAGATACAAAACGCAATAGTTCGAGAAACTCATCAATAGATTAAATTCGCTAACCGGTTGAATTGCCTTCGATGAGCGGAGTATAAACCGCGGCAATAGCACTATTTGCTAAAATTTCGGCTCGCCACCAGGCGCTTGCCAGCCCGGCGGTTTGTTCGTTCCAGCCGACCCAAACGGATTCATCACCGCTTTGCGCCATAACCTGCTTTTCGATAAGCGCGCCGCTTTCAATAAACCGCTGCGCTAAATAACGTGGGATATAACCGCATCCCAGCCCGCTAATTTGCAGTTCAAGCTTGGTTTTAAAATCAAAAACAGTAATCGCTTCCTGACAGTCAAGCTGCTGCGACGCGGTGGCAAAGTCAGAATCCGAACTGTCGCCCACCACAATGGCGCGAAACCCTCTGATGGTGCGTCGGTTAATGGGCTCAGGCTCCTGAGCCAGCGGATGATGGGGGGCAACGACAAACACCTGCTCCAGCGTCCCCAGACGGGCGAAGCCGAAATCGGTTAACTGGGGCGGTTCATGCAGGGCGCCGACGATAATATCCGCCCTCCCCTGGGTTAACGCCTCCCAGGAGCCACCCAGCACGCCGTTAATAAAGACCAGCCGGGTGACGCTGTGGCTTTGATAAAACTGCTCGATAAGCGGCGACAAGAGCGAAAAGGGAAAGGTGTCATCCACGCCAATAACCAGCTCATTTTCCCAGCCCTGATGGAGTTTCACCGCCTGCTTTTCCAGCTCTCTCACCGTATGCAGCACCTCTCGCCCTTTTTCGAGCAGCATCTGCCCGGTGCGGGTAAAGCGCGCCCGGTGGCCGGTACGGTCGAGGATCTGGATATTGAGGTCGCTTTCCAGCTTATGAACGGTGTAACTCAGCGCCGAGGGCGTTTTATAGAGCTTCGCAGACGCAGCCGCGAAGCTCCCCTCTTTTTCAAGCGCATCAAGGATAATCAGGACATCCAGCAACGGTTTCATGTTCGCCCCCTTACGGTGTGCGATCGCCCCGCTGGTGGCGTTATTCCATGGGCATCACCAGCGGGTCGGGATACTGATACTCAAACCCGAGTTCATGACAAATACGGCTGCCATCGACAAGTTTGCCTTTGCTCTCGCCCTGCACATCGCCAAAGACCGGCGGTGCGAGGCCAAGCTGACGCGCCATCAGCGGATAAAAGACGTTCCGCGGGGGATGCGAAGGCGCACATATATTATAGATGTGGCCGCCCTTTGGAGCCTGGAGCAATAATTCAATGGCACCAATCACGTCTTCCAGATGCACCAGATTGACCCCGTGCTGCCCGTCCGGTGCCGATTTCCCGGCGAAGAAGCGCCCCGGATGACGCCCCGGCCCCACCAGCCCCGCCAGACGCAGAATATCCACCTGCGTTCCCGGCAGATTGTGCAGCCAGTCCTCCAGCTCTTTCAGCACCCGGCCGCTGGCCGTGACGGGCTCACGCGGCGAGTTCTCTTTTACCGTGCCGTCCACGTCGCCATACACCGAGGTGGAGCTGGTGAAGATAATGCGCGGAATATGATGCGCCAGCGCGCTGTCGACAATTTCCTGCATCGCCTGCAAATAGAACGAGTCCCCCGGACCGCTGCGTCGCGCCGGGAGCGTGATCACCAGCGCGTCAACGCCCATCAGCACGTCCAGGTCGTCTGCGTCGCACACCAGCTCCGGCTCCAGACGCAGCTCTATGCCATCGATGCCGCACATCCGCGCCGCCTCAACCCCATCCGCCGTGGTTTTACTTCCGGTCACCTGCCAGCCTTTTGCTGCCAATGACATCGCCAGCGGCATTCCCAGCCACCCTAAACCGACAATTGCGACCTTTTTCATGCGAATTCTCCTGACTCTCATCCGTCTGCATTAAGGCTACGCCAGCCCGGCAGAACACACAATTCATAGCATCAATATGAAATGAATTAATGATCAAAAAAAGCCCTTGCACAAACGCGCATAAGTGGTTTAGGTTAAAAGACATCAAGTGAATAAGCATTCATCGAGAATATATATGAGCGTTCAATTTAAACTGCACCATCATCACCATCATCCTGACTAGTCTTTCAGGCGATGTGTGCTGGAAGACGTTTGGATCTTCCAGTGGCGCATGAACGCAAGAGAAAGCCCCCGGAAGATCATCTTCCGGGGGCTTTTTTTTGGACGGAATTCAGACAGATTAAAACAGGATAATGAGGAAATAAGAATGTTAGATAACTCACGCTTACGCATAGCTATTCAGAAATCAGGCCGTCTGAGCGACGATTCACGCGAACTGCTGGCCCGCTGCGGGATTAAAATCAACCTGCATACCCAGCGCCTGATTGCTCTCGCTGAAAATATGCCTATCGATATTCTGCGCGTGCGTGATGACGATATTCCGGGTCTGGTGATGGACGGCGTGGTGGATCTGGGGATCATCGGTGAAAACGTTCTGGAAGAAGAGCTACTGACCCGCCGTGCGCAGGGCGAAGATCCGCGTTACTTCACGCTGCGCCGCCTGGATTTCGGCGGCTGCCGTCTGTCTCTCGCCACGCCAGCAGATGAAGCCTGGGATGGCCCGGCCGCGCTGAACGGCAAACGCATTGCCACCTCCTACCCGCACCTGCTCAAGCGCTACCTGGATCAGAAAGGGGTGCAGTTCAAATCCTGTCTGCTGAACGGTTCCGTTGAAGTGGCGCCGCGTGCGGGCCTTGCGGATGCCATCTGTGACCTCGTGTCCACCGGCGCAACGCTTGAAGCCAACGGCCTGCGTGAAGTGGAGGTGATTTACCGCTCTAAAGCCTGCCTGATCCAGCGCGATGGCGAGATGGACAGCGCCAAGCAGCAGCTTATCGACCGACTTCTGACCCGTATTCAGGGCGTGATTCAGGCCCGAGAATCCAAATACATCATGATGCACGCGCCAACCGAGCGTCTGGACGAAGTGATCGCCCTGCTGCCGGGCGCCGAGCGTCCGACCATTCTGCCGCTGGCGGGCGATCAGCAGCGCGTGGCAATGCACATGGTCAGCAGCGAAACCCTGTTCTGGGAGACCATGGAAAAACTGAAGGCGCTGGGTGCAAGCTCCATTCTGGTGCTGCCAATTGAGAAGATGATGGAGTAATAGCCATGAGCTTCAACACAATCATCGACTGGAACCGCTGTACTGACGCACAGCAAAAAGAATTACTGACGCGCCCGGCGATCTCTGCGTCTGAGAGCATCACCCGCACCGTGGCGGAGATCCTGAACAACGTAAAATCGCGTGGCGACGAGGCTCTGCGAGAATACAGCGCAAAGTTTGATAAAACCGAGGTCGCCGCGTTAAGGGTTACCGAACAGGAAATCATTGATGCCAGCAATCGTCTGGGCGATGAGATCAAACAGGCGATGGCCGTGGCGGTGAAAAACATCGATACCTTCCACACCGCGCAAAAGCTGCAAACCGTGGATGTCGAAACGCTGCCGGGCGTGCGCTGCCAGCAGGTGACCCGCCCGGTTGCCTCTGTCGGGCTGTATATTCCCGGTGGATCCGCCCCGCTGTTTTCCACCGTGTTGATGCTGGCGACCCCGGCGCGCATCGCGGGCTGTCAGAGAGTGGTGCTCTGCTCGCCTCCGCCAATTGCCGATGAAATTCTCTATGCCGCCAAACTTTGCGGCGTGCAGGAAGTATTTAAAGTAGGCGGCGCGCAGGCGATTTCCGCGCTGGCGTTTGGCACCGAATCCATTCCGAAGGTCGATAAGATTTTTGGCCCGGGCAATGCGTATGTGACCGAAGCCAAACGCCAGGTGAGCCAGCGTCTGGACGGCGCGGCAATCGACATGCCTGCGGGCCCGTCGGAGGTGCTGGTGATTGCCGATTCCGGCGCGACCCCTGATTTCGTTGCTTCCGATCTGTTATCCCAGGCCGAGCACGGCCCGGACTCGCAGGTGATTCTGCTGACCCCGGATGCCGATATGGCAAAACGCGTGGGCGAGGCCGTTGAGCGCCAGCTTGCCGACCTGCCGCGTGCCGACACCGCGCGTCAGGCGCTGTCCGCGAGCCGCCTGATCGTGGCGCGTGACCTTGAACAGTGCATCGCTATCTCTAACCAGTACGGCCCGGAGCACCTGATTATTCAGACCCGCAACGCGCGCGATCTGGTCGACAGCATCACCAGCGCAGGCTCCGTTTTCCTCGGGGACTGGTCGCCGGAATCCGCGGGCGATTACGCCTCCGGCACCAACCACGTGCTGCCGACCTATGGCTACACCTCGACCTGCTCCAGCCTCGGGCTGGCGGATTTCCAGAAGCGCATGACCGTGCAGGAGCTTTCCCGGGACGGTTTCGCCGCCCTGGCGTCAACGATCGAAACCCTGGCGGCGGCAGAACGTCTGACCGCCCACAAAAACGCCGTTACCCTGCGCGTGGCCGCGCTGAAGGAGCAAGCATGAACATTGAAGAACTCGCGCGTGAAAATGTCCGTCGGCTGACTCCCTATCAGTCCGCGCGTCGTCTGGGCGGTAACGGCGACGTCTGGCTCAACGCCAACGAATACCCGACGGCGGTACAGTTTGAGCTGTCGCAGCAGACGCTGAACCGCTACCCGGAATGCCAGCCGAAGGCGGTGATTGAAAACTACGCACAGTATGCGGGCGTTAAGCCGGAGCAGGTGCTGGTCAGCCGCGGCGCCGATGAAGGCATCGAGCTGCTGATCCGCGCCTTCTGCGAGCCGGGCAAAGACGCGGTGATGTACTGCCAGCCAACCTACGGCATGTACAGCGTAAGCGCAGAAACCTTCGGCGTGGCCTGTCGCAACGTGCAGGCACTGGACGACTGGCAGCTGGATTTGCAGGGCATCGCGGATAATCTTGACGGCGTTAAGGTGGTGTTCGTATGCAGCCCAAACAACCCGACCGGGCAGATTATTAACCCGCAGGATATTCGTACCCTGCTGGAGATGACGCGCGGAAAAGCGCTGGTTGTCGCCGACGAAGCCTATATCGAGTTCTGCCCGCAGGCGACGCTCGCCGGCTGGCTCGACGAATATCCGCATCTGGTGGTGCTGCGTACCCTGTCAAAGGCGTTTGCCCTCGCCGGGCTGCGCTGCGGTTTTACCCTGGCTAATAAAGAGGTTATCGACCTGCTGATGAAGGTGATTGCGCCTTATCCGCTGTCGACCCCGGTTGCCGATATCGCCGCACAGGCGCTGGCTCCGCAGGGCATCACCGCGATGCGCGAGCGCGTGGCGCAAATCCTTGTAGAGCGTCAGTACCTGGTGACGGCGCTTAAAGATATCCCCTGCGTTGAGCAGGTGTTCGACTCGGAAACGAACTACATTCTGGTGCGTTTCACCGCTTCAAGCGCCGTATTTAAATCTTTGTGGGATCAGGGCATTATCTTACGAGATCAAAACAAACAACCATCCTTAAGCGGCTGCCTGCGTATTACCATCGGCACCCGCGAAGAGAGCCAGCGCGTAATTGACGCCCTGAAAGCGGAGAAAGTATGAGCCAGAAGTACCTCTTTATCGATCGTGACGGCACCATTATCGCCGAGCCGCCAGCCGATTTTCAGGTCGATCGTTTCGACAAGCTGGCTTTTGAAGCAGACGTGATCCCGGTGTTGCTCAAGCTGCAAAAGGCCGGGTTCAAGCTGGTGATGATCACCAACCAGGACGGGCTGGGCACGGACAGCTTCCCGCAGGCCGACTTTGATGGCCCGCACAACCTGATGATGCAGATCCTCACCTCACAGGGAGTGGCGTTTGATGAGGTGCTGATCTGCCCGCACCTGCCTGCCGACGAGTGCGACTGCCGCAAGCCGAAAGTGAAGCTGGTTGAGCGCTATCTGGCAGAAGAGGCGCTGGATAAAGCCAACAGCTATGTGATTGGCGATCGCGCCACCGATATCACGCTGGCTGAAAACATGGGCATTGCCGGCCTGCGCTACAGCCGCGCGGATCTTAACTGGGCGCAGATTGGCGAGCAGTTGACGAAACGCGATCGTTACTCCCACGTTGAGCGCAATACCAAAGAAACGCAGATTGACGTGAAGGTCTGGCTGGATCGCGAAGGCGGCAGCAAGATTCACACCGGCGTCGGCTTCTTTGACCATATGCTGGATCAGATTGCCACCCACGGCGGTTTTCGCATGGAGATTGCCGTTAAAGGCGATCTGTACATTGACGATCACCACACCGTAGAAGATACCGGCCTGGCGCTGGGCGAAGCGCTGAAGCTGGCGCTGGGCGACAAGCGCGGCATCAACCGTTTCGGCTTTGTCCTGCCGATGGACGAGTGTCTGGCCCGCTGTGCGATGGATATCTCCGGCCGTCCGCACCTGGAATATAAAGCCGACTTCACCTACCAGCGCGTGGGCGATCTCAGCACTGAAATGGTGGAACACTTCTTCCGCTCTCTGTCCTACACCATGGGCCTGACGCTGCACCTGAAAACCAAAGGCAAGAACGATCACCACCGCGTGGAGAGCCTGTTCAAAGCCTTTGGCCGCACCCTGCGCCAGGCGATTCGCGTGGAAGGCGATGCCCTGCCCTCGTCTAAAGGAGTGCTCTGATGAACGTGGTCATTCTGGATACCGGGTGCGCCAACCTGAACTCCGTGAAATCAGCGATCTCGCGCCACGGCTATGAGCCGCTGGTGAGCCGCGATCCGGATGTGGTGCTGCGCGCAGACAAGCTGTTTTTACCGGGCGTAGGCACTGCGCAGGCGGCGATGGATCAGATCCATGAACGTGAGCTTTTTAACCTGATCAAAGCCTGCACCCAGCCGGTGCTGGGCATCTGCCTGGGGATGCAGCTGCTGGGTCGTCGCAGCGAAGAGAGCCACGGCGTCGATCTGCTGGATATTATCGAAGAAGACGTTCCTAAAATGGTCGACCACGGTCTGCCGCTGCCGCACATGGGCTGGAACCGCGTCTATCCGAAAGCGGGTGACAGGCTGTTTCGCGGTATCGAAGACGGCGCGTACTTCTACTTCGTCCACAGCTACGCCATGCCGGTGAACCCGTACACCATTGCCCAGTGCAACTACGGCGAGGCCTTTACCGCAGCGGTGCAGAAAGACAATTTCTTCGGCGTGCAGTTCCACCCGGAACGTTCGGGTGCCGCAGGCGCGCAGCTGCTGAAAAATTTCCTGGAGATGTGATGATTATTCCTGCTTTAGATTTGATTGACGGCACGGTCGTCCGGCTCCATCAGGGGGATTACGCGCAACAGCGTGACTACGGGAACGATCCGCTGCCGCGCTTGCAGGACTATGCCGCCCAGGGTGCTGAGGTGCTGCACCTCGTTGACCTTACCGGCGCGAAAGATCCGGCTAAGCGCCAGATACCGCTGCTGAAAAAACTGGTGGCGGGCGTGAATGTTCCGGTACAGGTTGGCGGCGGTGTGCGAACGGAAGACGACGTTGCCGCCCTGCTTGAAGCGGGCGTGGCGCGGGTGGTTGTCGGCTCTACCGCCGTCAAAAATCCTGAAATGGTCAAAGGCTGGTTCCGTCGCTTTGGCGCAGATGCGCTGGTGCTGGCGCTGGACGTGCGCATCGATGACCAGGGCACGAAGCAGGTTGCGGTCAGCGGCTGGCAGGAAAACTCCGGCGTGACGCTTGAAGCGCTGGTGGATATTTATCTGCCGGTCGGTCTAAAGCATGTGCTGTGCACGGATATCTCGCGCGACGGCACCCTGGCAGGCTCGAACGTCTCCCTTTATGAAGAGGTGTGCGCGCGCTATCCGCAGGTGGCGTTTCAGTCATCGGGCGGGATTGGCGATTTGGCCGATATCGCCGCCCTGCGCGGAACAGGCGTTCGCGGCGTGATTGTCGGACGCGCGTTACTGGAAGAGAAATTTACTGTGTCGGAGGCAATTCAATGCTGGCAAAACGGATAATCCCCTGTCTTGACGTGCGCGATGGCCAGGTGGTGAAGGGCGTGCAGTTCCGCAATCATGAAATTATTGGCGACATCGTTCCGCTGGCAAAACGCTATGCCGATGAGGGCGCCGACGAGCTGGTCTTTTACGATATCACCGCCTCCAGCGACGGCCGCGTGGTGGATAAGAGCTGGGTGGCGCGCGTGGCAGAGGTGATTGATATCCCCTTCTGCGTGGCGGGCGGCATTAAGTCTGCGGAAGACGCGGCGAAGATCCTCTCCTTCGGTGCCGATAAAATTTCCATTAACTCCCCGGCGCTGGCCGACCCGGAGCTGATTACCCGTCTGGCTGACCGTTTTGGCGTACAGTGCATCGTGGTGGGTATCGACACCTGGTTTGACGCGGACACTGGGAAATATCACGTCAATCAATATACCGGCGACGAGAGCCGTACCCGCGTAACCCAGTGGGAAACGCTGGACTGGGTGCAGGAAGTGCAAAAACGCGGTGCCGGGGAGATCGTCCTGAATATGATGAACCAGGACGGCGTGCGTAACGGTTACGATCTGGAACAGCTGAAGAAAGTGCGCTCGGTATGCCGTGTGCCGCTGATTGCCTCCGGCGGCGCGGGAACGATGGAGCACTTCCTGGAGGCTTTCCGGGATGCAAACGTCGACGGCGCGCTTGCTGCTTCCGTGTTTCACAAACAGATTATCAATATTGGTGAGTTAAAAACGTACCTGGCAGACCAGGGCGTGGAGATCAGGGTATGTTAACAGAGCAACAACAGGCGCAGCTGGACTGGGAAAAAACTGACGGATTACTGCCAGTGGTTGTCCAGCATGCCGTATCAGGCGAAGTGCTGATGCTGGGCTATATGAACCCGGAAGCGTTAGCCAAAACCGTCGACAGCGGTAAAGTCACCTTCTTCTCGCGCACCAAACAGCGCCTGTGGACGAAAGGTGAAACCTCCGGCCATTTCCTGAACGTCGTCAGTATTACCCCTGACTGCGATAACGACACGCTGCTGATCCTGGTCAACCCTATTGGCCCAACCTGCCATAAAGGCACCAGCAGCTGCTTTGGCGAGGCAAGCCACCAGTGGCTGTTCCTGTATCAGCTTGAACAGCTGTTAGCCGAGCGTAAAACGGCAGACCCGGCAAGCTCGTATACCGCGAAGCTGTACGCCAGCGGTACTAAACGCATCGCGCAGAAGGTAGGCGAAGAAGGCGTTGAAACGGCGCTGGCCGCTACCGTGCATGACCGTGAGGAGTTGACCAACGAGGCGTCTGATTTGATGTATCACCTGCTGGTGCTGTTGCAGGATCAGGAGCTGGATTTAACGGCGGTGATTGAAAATCTTCGGGCGCGTCATAAGTGAAAAAAAGACCGGGGAGACCCGGTCTTTTTTTGTCTACTGATTAGGCTTTTGGCTGGTAGTTGCGCAGGGCGCTTCGCACCAGAACAATGCTTGAACCCACAATTCCGCCAAGCAGTACGGCAAGGATCAGCACAATTGATTTTTTTGGGCTGTCGCGAGTGACTGGCAGGTTTGGCTTCATGACATAACGGTAAACATGGATAGTAGACGGATTAACGTTAAGATTTTCAATATCAAGAAGATTCTGTTTAGTCTGATAGTATGCAGAAGAGAAGACCAGTGGACGAGTGGCTTCATTCTGAATCATTGATTTCAACGCTTCGCTCCCAAGAAGGAACATTGTGTCCTGAGTAACATCCTGCGTTTGCTGGATTTGCGGGTTAACGACCTTCGAGGCTTCAGCAAATTTTAGCGCTTCCGTAATTTGCTTAATGCGCAGGTCCTTTTGCTCCTGAGCCACTTTTTCCTGGTTTTCGAGAGAGTCATTCAGCGTAGAGATTTGCTGCTTGATGTTGTCCGTTAGGTCAACGCTTAACTCTTTGGCCGTTTGCTCATCAACCTGCTGGATGTAACGCGCCAACTGTTTCTGCGCGCCTTCTGCCGTACTGCTTGTATACGAGATGTTTAGTGGTAGCGCCTGACCTTTGACCGCAGGTTCAATGGTTAGCTTCTCAGGGACCTCTTGATTATCAAGAGCTTGAGAAAGCGCGGAGAAAGAAGCATTGAAACGACCAACCACACGGTTCTGAACGTCGGTCATTGATGGGGCCGCATTACCATATAAAATATTCAGCGCGTTGTTATAAGTAGCAATTTGTGCAGCATCTGGCTGGGTAATGATTGCAGTGGAGGTCCATTTCTCCCTCGCGACGAAGATGTAGATAACAGCCAGAACGATGGCGACAATAACGCTGATGATGATTGTCTTTTTGCCGAGCCAAAGTTGCATTACTAAATCAAGTAAATCAAATTGTTCCGGGTCATTGCTTCTGCTGACCGCATTATTGTTGTTCTGCGTCATACAATCCTTAACAGGTAAAAAGCATAAATAAAATATTGTTTGTATAGTTTATCGTGTGCTGCCGATTTTTCTATAAGAATCCTATGAGTTATCTTCGCAAAGGCGAAGTTTTGCTAACCTGGCACTTAGCGGTATGATGCACCACATCTTTTGCGCAGTATGGTTTGCGATATTTGTTACTTAAGAGGATTGGTATGAAATTTCTGGTTACCGGAGCCGCGGGTTTTATTGGCTTTCACGTCTGCGAACGCCTACTGAAGGCAGGCCATCAGGTTGTAGGTATTGATAATCTGAATAGCTACTACGATGTCAGCCTGAAGCAAGCCCGACTGGATCTTCTGGCTTCTGAGAATTTTACGTTCCACAAACTCGATCTCGCAGATAACGCAGGCATCGCATCACTCTTTGCTGATGAGAAGTTCGATCGCGTCATTCACCTCGCCGCTCAGGCAGGCGTGCGCTACTCCATCGAAAATCCGCACGTGTACGCTGAATCCAACCTGATGGGTCATCTGAATGTCCTGGAAGGCTGTCGCCACAACAAAGTTCAGCATCTGGTGTACGCCTCGTCCAGCTCCGTTTATGGTCTGAACAGCAAGATGCCGTTCTCCACTGACGACTCCGTTGATCACCCGGTATCGCTCTATGCCGCGACCAAAAAAGCCAACGAGCTGATGTCCCACACCTACTCGCATCTTTACGGCCTGCCCACCACCGGGCTGCGTTTTTTCACCGTGTACGGCCCATGGGGTCGCCCGGACATGGCGCTGTTCAAATTCACCAAAGCTATGATTGAAGGCAACAGCATCGATGTCTACAACTACGGCAAGATGAAGCGCGACTTTACCTATATCGATGATATCGTCGAAGGAATTATTCGCCTTCAGGACGTTATTCCGCAGCCAAATCCTGACTGGACGGTTGAAACCGGCTCTCCTGCGACCAGCTCCGCGCCTTACCATATTTACAATATCGGCAACAGCGAGCCGGTTGAACTAATGGATTACATCACCGCGCTTGAAGAGGCGCTGGGCATCGAGGCGAAAAAGAACATGATGCCTGTGCAGCCGGGTGACGTACTGGAAACCAGCGCCGACACCAAACCGCTGTATGACGTGGTCGGCTTTAAGCCACAAACCTCGGTCAAAGACGGGGTGAAGAACTTCGTTGACTGGTATCGCGATTTCTACAAGGTATAAAAACAAAAAAGCCCGGCGATGCCGGGCTTTTTTATATGCACTGTTATGCGTTAATCAGTCACTACCGAACAGGTCGCGGGTGTAAACCTTATCCGCTACGTCCGCTAGCTCTTCGGCCATACGGTTAGAGATGATCACATCAGCTTCTTTCTTGAACGCATCCAGATCGCGCACCACGCGAGAGTGGAAGAACTCGTCTTCCTTCATCGCGGGTTCGTAAATCACAACCTGTACGCCCTTCGCCTTGATACGCTTCATGATCCCCTGGATAGAAGAGGCGCGGAAGTTATCAGAACCGCTCTTCATGATCAGACGATATACGCCGACCACTTTCGGATGGCGCGCCAGAATGGAATCAGAGATGAAGTCTTTACGCGTGCGGTTCGCATCAACAATCGCTGAAATCAGGTTGTTAGGCACCGCCTGATAGTTTGCCAGCAGCTGTTTCGTGTCTTTCGGCAGGCAGTAACCGCCGTAGCCAAATGATGGATTGTTGTAATGATTGCCAATGCGCGGATCGAGGCACACGCCTTCGATAATCTGACGGGTGTTCAGCCCCAAGCTCTCGGCATAGCTGTCCAGCTCGTTGAAGTAAGCTACGCGCATCGCCAGGTAGGTGTTGGCGAAGAGCTTGATCGCTTCGGCTTCGGTGGAGTCGGTGAACAGCACCGGGATATCTTCTTTGATTGCGCCTTCCTGAAGCAGCGCCGCAAAACGCTCGGCACGCTCAGAGCGCTCACCAATCACAATACGGGATGGATGCAGGTTATCGTATAGCGCCCTTCCCTCACGCAGGAACTCCGGTGAGAAGAAGACATTATCAATACCCAGTTCTTCTTTGATCGATTTAGTGAAGCCCACAGGAATGGTCGATTTGATGATCATCACCGCGTTCGGGTTGATCGCCGTAACGTCTTTAATCACCGCTTCGACGCTGGAGGTGTTGAAGTAGTTGGTTTTTGGATCGTAGTCGGTTGGCGTGGCAATGATGACGTAATCAGCATCGCGGTAGGCATCTTCTTTATCCGTCGTAGCACGGAAATTCAGCGGCTTGTTTGAAAGATAATCCTGGATCTCTTTATCAACAATCGGGGAGATCTTCTGATTAAGCATGTCCACTTTGGCCTGCACGATATCCAGCGCAACCACTTCATGATTCTGCGCAATCAGAATACCGTTTGAAAGACCAACATAGCCTGTTCCGGAGATTGTTATTTTCATTCGTTCAACTTCTTCAAGTATGAGTGTCAGGAGGCACAGCCGCGCCACCGCAATAAACAACTGTTGAGGTTTTTACCTCTTATGTTTATCGACTGTCAAGGCGAATGCCTTGCTACAGAGAGGTAATAATACAGAGGTTTATTCTGCATTGAGGGAACCACCCTGGACAAAGCAAGACATCCGGGGGAACGACGCGATAAAAAAAGCCCGGTAATGTTTACCGGGCCTCGCTATCGGACTGGGTTAAATCAGATTAATCCAGCCATTCGGTGTGGAACACACCTTCTTTATCAGTGCGTTTGTAGGTATGGGCACCGAAGTAATCACGCTGCGCCTGAATCAGGTTGGCAGGCAGAACGGCAGCACGGTAGCTGTCGTAGTACGCCACAGCGGCAGAGAAAGTCGGAACCGGAATACCGTTCTGAACCGCATAGGCAACTACGTCACGCAGCGCCTGCTGGTATTCATCAGCAATTTTCTTGAAGTACGGAGCCAGCAGCAGGTTTGCGATGCCCGCGTTTTCAGCGTATGCATCGGTGATTTTTTGCAAGAACTGCGCACGAATGATACAGCCCGCGCGGAAGATCTTCGCAATTTCACCGTAGTTCAGATCCCAGTTGTTTTCGTCAGACGCAGCACGCAGCTGAGAGAAGCCCTGAGCGTAGGAAACAATTTTACCCAGATACAGCGCGCGACGCACTTTCTCGACGAACTCTGCTTTTTCACCGGCTGGTTTAGCCTGCGGGCCAGATAGCACTTTAGACGCCGCAACGCGCTGCTCTTTCAGAGAAGAGATATAGCGAGCGAAGACGGATTCGGTGATCAGAGACAGCGGCTCGCCCAGATCCAGAGAGCTCTGGCTGGTCCATTTACCGGTGCCTTTGTTCGCAGCTTCATCCAGAATCACATCAACCAGGTATTTACCCTCTTCATCTTTCTTAGTGAAGATATCTTTGGTGATGTCGATCAGGTAGCTGTTCAGCTCGCCTTTGTTCCACTCGGTGAAGGTCTCTGCCAGCTCTTCATTGGAAAGGTTGAGGCCACCTTTCAACAGAGAATAGGCTTCTGCGATCAGCTGCATGTCGCCGTACTCGATGCCGTTGTGAACCATCTTCACATAATGACCCGCACCGTCCGGACCGATATAGGTCACGCACGGCTCACCATCTTCAGCGACAGCGGCGATTTTGGTCAGGATAGGTGCAACCAGCTCATACGCTTCTTTCTGGCCGCCAGGCATGATGGATGGGCCTTTCAGCGCCCCCTCTTCACCACCGGAAACGCCGGTACCAATGAAGTTAAAGCCTTCAGCAGACAGTTCACGATTACGACGGATGGTGTCCTGGAAGAAGGTGTTACCGCCATCAATAATGATGTCGCCCTTTTCCAGATACGGCTTCAGTGAGTCGATGGCTGCGTCTGTGCCAGCGCCCGCTTTAACCATTAACAGGATACGACGAGGCGTTTCCAGAGATTCAACAAATTCTTGCACCGTGTAGAACGGAACCAGTTTCTTGCCTGGATTCTCGGCAATCACTTCTTCGGTCTTTTCACGGGAGCGGTTGAATACGGACACGGTATAACCACGGCTTTCGATGTTGAGCGCCAGGTTGCGCCCCATCACTGCCATACCGACAACGCCGATCTGTTGCTTGGACATTACATACTCCTGTCTTGGGGATAATCACTGCGGTGCGATGCAGTTTGAATGTATATACGATGTTAACTCAAGCCTGTTACGTATGGATAGCCTTTGGTGCGCTAACGCGTATACCAGAGAAATTGTGGAGCAGAACACGCAGTCACCTTTATTCTTTAATCAACATCGCTAAATATTGACCATAAGAGGTTTTCTTTAGCTTTTCCGCCTGGATAGCGATGTCATCGGCGGTTAACCATTTTTTACGAAAAGCAATCTCTTCGAGGCAAGCTACCTTCATACCCTGACGCTTCTCAATAGTGTGAATATACTGGGAAGCTTCAATAAGGCTGTCGTGATTTCCAGTATCAAGCCATGCGAAACCACGCCCGAGAAGACCGACTTCTAGCTCACAGCGTTCAAGGTACATCTGATTCAAAGTTGTAATTTCAAGCTCACCGCGCGCAGAGGGTTTAACCTGCTTAGCCATTTCCAGGACATTGTTATCGTAGAAATAAAGTCCTGTCACTGCCCAGTTTGATTTTGGTTTAAGCGGTTTTTCTTCGATAGATAACGCTTTGTAGTTCGCATCAAACTCTACGACTCCAAAACGCTCCGGATCCTGAACCTGATAGCCAAATACCGTCGCGCCACGCGTCTTACTTGCCGCGTCCTCAAGTTTCTTACTGAAACCGTGGCCAAAGAAGATATTGTCTCCCAGCACTAGCGCACATGTATCGTTGCCTATAAATTTCTCACCGATAATAAATGCCTGAGCTAGGCCATCTGGCGAAGGTTGGACGGCATAGGTAAAATTAACCCCAAATTGTGAGCCGTCTTTCATCAGACGCTGGAAAGCAGGCATATCTTCAGGAGTGGTGATAATTAAAATATCGCGAATTCCGGCCAACATTAATACGGAAACCGGATAGAAAATCATAGGCTTATCGTAGATCGGCAGTAATTGCTTCGAAACGCCCTGAGTAATCGGATACAGCCGCGTACCGGAACCTCCCGCTAATACAATACCTTTCATCGTTCTAACCTCGCTTATTTCTTTAGCCCTAGACGCTCGCCAGCATAAGAGCCATCAAGCACTCGTTGCCACCACGCTTCATTGTTAAGGTACCAGTGGATAGTCTTCTCGATTCCACTTTCAAACGTTTCCAGCGGCACCCAATCGAGATCGCGCTTAATTTTACTAGCATCAATGGCATATCGGAGATCGTGTCCAGGACGGTCAGCCACAAAAACGATCAGCTCAGCAAAACTTTGGATATTTGCTGGCTTTTTAACGATCATTTTGTCGAGAATTGCGCAAATGGTTTTTACAACGTCGATATTTTTCCGCTCGTTATGCCCACCAATACAGTAGGTTTCCCCATCTTTCCCTTCCGTTGCAACTTTGTACAATGCACGGGCATGATCTTCCACATACAACCAGTCACGAACCTGTTCACCATTGCCATATACCGGAAGAGGCTTTCCTGCCAGTGCATTGAGAATAATCAAAGGGATCAACTTTTCAGGGAAGTGATACGGACCGTAGTTATTAGAACAGTTAGTAATAACCACAGGCAAGCCATAGGTGCGGTTCCAGGCTCGAACTAAATGATCGCTACCAGCCTTAGATGCGGAATAGGGGCTGCTTGGTGCATAGGCCGTTTCTTCTGTGAATAGCCTTGTGTCGTCTTGGAGATCGCCAAATACTTCATCAGTAGAAATATGATGGAAACGGAATTTCGCTCTCCGGTTCTCATCCAGCGTAGAGTAGTACTGCCGTGCCGCTTCAAGTAACGTAAATGTGCCGATAACGTTAGTATTTATAAAAGCTGCCGGGCCATCTATAGAGCGGTCAACATGACTTTCGGCAGCCAGATGCATCACAATGTCCGGCTGGAAATCGCGGAACAGTTTTGTGATTCCGTTAGCATCAGTGATATCGGTACGTGAGAAAGAATAGCGGGGACTATTTGCTATAGCGGTAAGAGATTCAAGATTGCCCGCGTAGGTTAAACAATCCACGACACATATAGTATCCTGGGTTTGGTTAATAATATGACGAGCAACAGCAGATCCGATAAACCCTGCACCACCAGTTATGATTATTTTCATATTCCCTTCACTATTTTGAGCTAAAGATTAATCACTGTTCTTAATCCAATTGATTCAGGAACAATCAATAAGCTCCTTTTCTCAGCAGGACAACGTTAACGGTCTTAAAAAGAATGACTAGATCATTCCACAAAGACCAGTTTTTAACATACCAGGAGTCAAAGTAGACACGCGTGGTATAGTCAACATCGTTACGACCACTCACCTGCCATAACCCAGTCATGCCTGGCTTCACCATAAGATAATACTCAACGTCATCAGCATAACGTTCCAATTCTTCGTGGATAACCGGACGTGGACCAACTAAACTCATCTCACCTTTAAGTACGTTAAATAACTGAGGTAACTCATCAAGACTCGTTTTACGGATAAAGTGACCAATGGCAGTGATGCGCGGATCGTTTTTCAACTTAAAATCTTTTTCCCATTCAGCACGGGCTTCAGGATCTTTCTCAAGTAATTCTGCAAGGATCTCTTTTGAATTGATGTTCATAGAGCGGAACTTATAACAGTCAAATTTCTCACCACGGCGCCCAATTCTCGTATGGGCATAGATAGCCGGGCCGCCATCGCGGGAAACTTTATACCATAAGTAAACAAGCAGCGGCGATGAGACAAGAAGAATGCCCAATGTGCAGACGATATCGAAGGTTCTTTTGATAAAGCGGGACGTCATTTTTGACAGATTATTATGAACCTGAAGAAGTAAAACCTCATGGCTAAAAATAAAGGACATGCTAGTTCCGTATAAAGGGAATCCTCTCAGAGAAGGGATAATGATAACGTTGCGGCACTTATGTTTCGCAAGGAATCGTAACCAATTTTCAAATTTATCTTTTTCGTCAAAATCGCACGCGACAACAAACTGCGTTGAAAAAGAATTATAATGACTTAGCAATGTCTCTTCATCTTTAACAATCGGACACTCTTCCATCATATCGGCTGTCGCATCAAAATCACAAAACGCATCAATTTTGAAACCAGACACTTCATGGCTTTGTAAAGCATAATAGGCTTCACGCGCGTTTCGTCCGGAACCTAAAATAACAGTGCGCTTTTTCCAGCAGCCAAACTTATTAAGAATGATTTTTGTAATTTCACGGGATAACGGAACCATAATGATGGCATATAGCCAACAGTAGGCCCAAATATAGCGAGAAAAGTGCCATTTAGAAAATGCCACTAATGCAAGGTCGAAGATCGAAAAAATGACAATAGTACGAAGTGTTTCTTTAAGTTCAGACCAGAAGGGTTTCTTTTGTGCATAATGACGTAAACGGACGCCAAACCAAAACACACACATTACAGTCAGAATAAAGTGTGATAACACCCTCACATCAATCTGTCGAATTGGCATAAAGGTATTTAAATCGCCAATAAAAAACATGACGGTTAAAAAGGAAAGCCCCAAAGAAACATTAAGCCAAAATAAATCCGATGCAATTAAGGCCCCACGGCAAATGAATTCTTTCTTTTGATCTTTAAATACGCTAATTTTCATTGTTTAATCCCTGACATAAATCGACTGATTTATGCCGTGGTCATTATTTTTCCGGATGAGTATAACTGTTCTGTACTCGCGCAGCCTGAGTATTGATCAGTGACTCAGAATATTGAGCCCAGGCACTATCGACATACTTACTAATCTCGTCACGGAAACGCTGCTCTGAGAAGGTTAAAGCATGTTCGCGACAGTCTTCTGGCTTAATTTTATCGGCGTATTTTTCAAAAGTATTCACGGCTTCGCATATAGCGTCTGCGGTTTGTTCAAAGAAGAACAGCCCCGTCGGTTTATCGCTACCAAGGGGTTTAACCGTTTCAAGGCACCCGCCTTTACCGTACGTAATGACCGGCGTACCGCTTGCTTGTGCTTCTACAGGTGAGATACCAAAATCCTCTTCTGCGGCAAATACGTAAGCTTTGGCACGCTTCATATAGTCGACCATGGCAGCATCATCCTGATAGCCGAGTAGCGTAATATTATCCGTCGCCAGCTGTTTGATCTTATCCATCTCAGAACCATCACCGATAACCACTAACTTTTTATCAGGCATTTTGGCAAACGCACTAACAATAAGATCAACACGCTTATAAGGCACCATGCGACAAGCAGCCAGATAGAAATCCTCTTTTTTTTCACTGAATTCAAACTTATCCGTATTCACCGGCGGATAGATGACGTCTGCTTGTCTGCCATAAACTTTGTTAATGCGACGTGCAATAAATCGCGAGTTACCAATAAAATGATTAACGCCCGCAGCAGTACGGTAATCCCAAATACGAATCTTATGCAGGAGATACTTGGCAAGCCAGCCTTTAAGACCTTTGTTCAGGCCAGATTCACGCAAATACTGGTGCTGGAAATCCCAGGCATAACGAATAGGCGAATGGACATATGACACATGAATCTGGTCAGGGCCTGTAATCACCCCTTTAGAAACAGCATGACTGCTTGAAATAACGACATCATAAGCTGACATATCAAGCTGTTCAATTGCTAATGGCATCAACGGCAGATAAGACTGGAATTTTTTTGCTGCAAATGGTAAATGCTGAATAAATGTAGTAGTGACTTTTTTATTATTAAGAAAATGTTTGTCTTTCGGCTTCAAGAAATCACATACAGCGAAAACATCCGCATCGGGATAACAACGTAAAATTTGCTCAACCACTTTTTCAGAACCCGCATAGGAACTGAACCACTCATGAACGATTGCTACTTTCATTGCGCTTCTCATCAATTAGCTTAAACATTTTTTCAGTGCGTGACTGGTAAGTATATTCTCGGGCAAGCTCCTGACATTTCTCCACAGAAATCCGATCGCCAGAGGTAATATTTTCCAGAGCTGAAATAAACTCAGCGGGGGTGTGGGCAACGCGAAAATAGTCTTTAAAGTCACATAAGGACGCTAAATCGACACTCACCACTGCCTTCCCTGCCGCCAGATACTCAAAGAACTTCATAGGGAACATTGAAGCAGTATATTCATTCAAATTATTAGGCAGCAAAGTTGCGTCAAAGCCCTTCAGGTAACCAGGCAACTGCTGGTACGCCCTTGGCCCAATTAAATGAATATTTTTATGGCGGGTAAGTTGAGTCGCATCAGTGTTCGGATCTCCTTCGCCAACATCGCCAATCATCACGAGCGACCATTCCGGATGAGCTTCTGCAATCGCTTCCAGGAGAGAGAAATTCACCTTATAGCCGCTAATCGCGCCAATAAAGCCAATTCTTGGCTCCGGGATCGCGTTCAGGTCGGCAGGAACGGGCAGTTGATCATCCAGCGCTTTTGAAAAGTGATTATAGTCAGCTACGTTAGAGAAGTAATAGACCTCATCGCTCCAATGCTTTCTTGACTTCAGAAGCGTCAGAGAAGTGACAAAGGTAATGTCTGCGCGACGTACAAGCTCTTCCTCTGCATCCTGAAGGATCTCTACCGGCATTCCAGGCTGAGCTTTAATTTCGTCGACACAATGATAAACAACATAACCGAAATCGCCCGGCTCCAGAAAACGCGTTGTCAACGGGTTATAGGTCCATAGCGTCTCGTCTTTGAATTTTAAACGCCAGCACCAGAATTTGAGCGCGCTGCTCAAAATCAGCTTATTAAGCTTACGCACAAAAGCGTAGTTATTAAATGGGATGGAAATTGGTGACCATACCCAGACATTGTCGCGTACTTTTCGAGGTGCTTTAATCGCTTTAAGAACCCGGCGGAAGATACGCGAAAGGTCTTTCTTATTTACACTAGGTCGGCGCAGTCCCAGAGACTCTATGTAAAGAACACGGTGCCCACGGTTTGCCAGCTCTAAGGCAACATGCTGTTTATTTGTCCAGAATGGGTTGTCCCAGTCTGCCGTGGATAAGACGACGATGTCTTGTATATCTTTATTTTTTTTCATAAAAATACGCTATCTCAGTCCCTTTTTTAGGAAAATCCCTTTAATACCATTTCGGTACAATGGGAATAACATTGCCCATAACAGACTAAATATGAAGAAAATGATGCCATTTATTAGCAATTTGAAGAAGACGCTTACTGCTTCGGTGATGTAGTGATTCAATGGGAGCATCAGTAAAGTATAAATTACTAAACCTGGAGCAATCTTCATTATCGCAGGAATTAGATTCTTAGCTATTTTTAAATAACATGCGCTGCATACAAACATGACCAGACCATAAATAGAATTGCCGACACCTAGTCCGAAAGCGCCCCATATCTTATATGTTGCAAGGTTAACAACTGCATTACTGAGTAATGCAATGATCATCACTATTAAAACCTGTTTGTTATTCAGATGCGCACTTAATGCTTTTATGAAAATATAACCGATCACCTGAGCCCAAAGTCCGATACACATCCCCTGAATGATATCAGTAGTGACGACTACAGAATGTTCGTTAAATTGCCCTCTCATAAACAATATGACTACAATATCTTTTGCATACATAAAGATAAAGAAGGACATGTTTAAAGATAGGAGTGCTAACCAGTTATATATAGTGGTGACTTTCTCTCTGACAATTTCAGGAGATTGTGAAGACCAAACGGGTAATCCTGCAAAAGCGATAGGAACCGATAAAATGAAAATAACCGTATCTGTAATAAAACGCGCATAGTCTAAGCCTGAAACCACATCAATGCTAAGTAACGATGCCAGCGCTCTTTCCAGAGTAATATTGCCCTGGAGAATAAGTGGTAGAAGAAGTAATGGCCGAAGCGTTATCCAAAAACTGTGCATAACTTGCTTAACTTCGGTCAAATCGAAGCGATCAGGCAAGTTAAGAATGTTGCCCCTTTTCGCTCTGATTACCGCCCAAATGCTAAATACGACGTAGCTTCCGGTAAAGCCCCAAGCCAACAGTAAATAATTATTATAATAATAAGCCGCTACAACACCTATTAACATGCCAATGTTCTGAATTGAAGCACGCATTGACATAGGTTTATAGTCATCATGCGCCATCGATATATAATTTATCAATCCAGAACACAAATAAAACGGACAACAAATGGCCATAATTTTGAACAGTTCGTTCGTCATTTCACGGGCATTACCATTTATTCCCGGCGCCATGACGCCAACCCAATAATCCGACAGGAAGAAAAGAACAAAAAAAAGCAGTAGCGATATCACGGAAAAAAATAAAAACATGCATACCTTGAAGGTCGATGCACGGAATTCATTCTCAGTGAGATATTTTTTATATAATGGAATGAATGCTGAATTAAGGCTGTCACTGGTCATAAAATTGATTGGTACTAAGGTTCCCGTCTGTGCAATACGGTAAGCCCCATTGATATCACCTGTACCAAAAAATTTTGCCATCAAAACTTCCCTGACCAAACCAAGGACCTTCGAAAGCATATTGCCGCCAAGCAGCTGGCTAATGGCTTTTTTCATTGTGGTTTGTTACTCATCATTCTATCGAGCAATGTTTGATATCTATTAGCCATTGTACTTAAGCTATAATCGTAAGTAACAAAAGAGCTCCTTTTTTCAAGCACCTCTTGAATTTTACAATCTATTTCATTTACATTAGTAGAAAAAATCAAGTTATTTAAAGCACCAGGATTATTAATCGTGGTTTTAAAATTATTGCCAACGACAATAGGTAAGCCTGAAGTCAACGCCTCAAGCATATTCAAGGTTAGACCGACTTCAATCCGATCGCTTAAGAATAAAAGACAATCTGAAGCCGAAAGGTACTCGCTTATTTGCACTCTTGTTTTATTACCTACTAATAAAACCGAATCAGTTATACCCAGAGAGTGTACATAATCTTGTATTTGTTTTCGATGAGGCCCATCACCAACAATTATTAGAAACGAGTGTTTGTTTAGTTTTCTATATTCATTAAAGAGTTTAATAGCGCTTAGAACGCCCTTTTGCTTATGTAACCGTGAAACTGAAAGGAAAACCTTTATGTTGGTTTCGATATCGTGCTCACTTCTTTTCAAAAGACGTCGACTTTCGTCATATCCAAATAGAGCATTATCTACACCATTATTGATGCACACACATTTATTTTTTTCGAAAAAATGTGACAAAATGCCTGATGTTAGCTGCTTATATACGTGACCTCCAACAGCTACAACTTTGTCGAATCGGTTATAACTCAGGATATCTTTTACAATCCAGGAGAAGTTTCTGACACTACCTATCATTGATTTAATATTTTTCGATCTAAACTTCGATACTATTTCTCCTAACGAAGTTCCGTGAGCCTGGAAAATAAATTTAACATTTGGAAACTCTTTTTTGAGCTTAACAATCTCGTAAGCTCCGGAGCTAACACTAATTACCGAATCAATATTTTTTTCAAGAATTATTTTTCGTGCTTCTAAAGAACTTCGACTCCACCAATAACGACTATATTTACCTGAGGGACTGCCAGCGACATAGCTAACAGCGAAGTTTTCATTCTGTTGTTTTTTTTCTGGTTGAATATCAGTTGTTAGAACAGTAACGTCGTTATTTGAATTTTTGGCCAACTCTGATACTAAATCTAATGTAATAAGCTCCATACCACCAAGTGTATGAACGGGTAACGAGCGGCAAACAATAAGAATATTATGTTTCATGTGCAGCCTATTATAAAAGTTTTTGATATATATTTTCTAATTTTTTTGTTTGTTGAGATAAGTTAAACTTTTGATTAACAAATTTACGCGCATTAGTCCCCATAATAAATCTTATATTTTCATTATTAGATAAGTATGAGATACGATCTGCAAGCTGCTTATCATCTCGCTCTTTAACTAAAAATCCAGTTTGCTCATCGATAATCGCCTCTGGTATCCCACCATGCTGAGTACCGATGACAGGAACACCGGTCACTGCCGCTTCAAGAAGAACCATACCCAACCCTTCAGCATCACCGGTTTTCGCTGTAATGCTTGGTAAAACCAACATGCTGGCTTTACGCATCCATTCCATAACATCGACGTGGGGCAACGCGCCTGTAAAAGTAACGGTTTGATCCAGACCAAGGGATGTGACCTGAGCCTTTAGCCCATCCAATAACGGCCCTTCTCCTATAATCACAAGCTTAACATCAGGATTTGATACCTTTACCTGCTTGACTGCGTTGATTAAAACGGCCGTCCCTTTTTTCTCTACCAGCCTTGCAACATGAAGGATAATGCCTTGATCGTCCTCTTTTGCACGCGGCTGATATTTATTCACATCGATACCAATATAGTGCTGAATGATTTTGCTTTCCGGGAAACCGTGTTGCAGTGCCTGACGGGCAATGAAATCTGAAACACAAATAAACTTATCGCCCTGACTTTTAACTTTGTTTTGATGGAGAAGATAATTAATCCAGGCTGGTGACCGGGACGCCAGTAAATCCTTATTACTGACCGTCACATCAAATCCATGAAGTGTCGTCACCAAAGGAATATCTCTCTTCTGCGCCAGCTTTAAAGCATAAAGACCATCGATCGCAAAGTGTGCATGAATGAGGTCTAAGGGCTGTGATTTTAAAACAGACTGATAAGGCAGCGGCGACGTGGTGAGCGCATTCAACATTTCTGCGAGTTTACCGTAAACATTTCCATGTTCATTCAACACACATGCGACTGAGCCCTTTGGTTTTGTCCCAATGAGGCGTCTACCAATATAGCATTTATCAAAACTCTGTAGTGCTTCAGCCTGTTGCTGAATAAAAACTTCCGAACCTTTAAAAAGCTGATTCCTGAAAATACCGACCGTTTTCATTCCTGTACCCTATTTTGCCGATTAATCGGTAAATTTGCTGCCAGACAAAGCCCAAGCATTACGGCTAACACGATCATCTGGTGTTGCTCACCTATTAAGCCAAAGTTTTCGCCAAATCCGTGAGCAAAAAGCCAAGAAAGTACCATCAGGAAGGAAAAGCCGATGTTTTTTTGTTCATCATTTGTGCTTCGTATTGCTCTCAAAGCAACCCCAATACTGCAAAGGATAAAACCTAGCCCCAGCATTGAAGCAATAATTCCTGACTTAGACCATAGGTAAATAAGCGTGTTATGTGGCGGAAGGAAATAATCAGTGTGCTTACTGTAATCGGCTTCCCAACCACCGTAGCCCTGCCCCATCAGTGGATTATTTAAAAATGCGTCAAATGCATAGTTCCATATCTCGTAACGTGTTTCAGCCGTATCCGTGGATTCTTTTAAAAAACCGCTTTGTTCGGTAATGCTGAAAACAACGCTTATAACGATTAATACTATGGCAAACGAGGCGCCTACTGAACTCAAAATGACGCGTGTTGAACGCTGAAGTTTCAGATAGAAAATAAACGCGGGAATAAGTATCGCGAAAAGGACGCCCGCTTTGGAGCCGGTAAAAAATACGGTTGCCCAGAGCAGAATAGCCATCATAAGCGTGATTTTTGATTTCAACGCCTTGTAAATGCCCCAGGCCATAAAGGATGAGATCCCTGTATAACAGGCAGCAGCATTGGCATTAACGAACAAAACCCCACCCGCTTTAACCGGATCGTAAAAGTTATTCCTGGCTCCATCCAATAAGCTCTGAAGCGTATTCATTCCCATCGTATATTTACTTACAGGGGACAACACTACCGCCAATTCGAGTGACTCATTAAATCTAAAGATGATGACCGTAATCGCCTGCAAGCAAACAAAAAATAGCATCACGTTGATAGTTTTATACAATGCAACTCGATCTTTAACCGCTAAAACGTAGACGGCGTTTGAGATGATGATAAATTCACACAAATAGGCAATATCACGAATGCCCATCGATTTCTCAACCGACCACGCAAGGCTTACGGCGCTGATGATAATCAGGCCAAGAAGCATAATATTCGTAGCTTTTGCTAAGAACCGGTTTGCATTAATAATAAATTCAGGCAGGAGCAATGCCGGAAGCAGAAATGCCATTGGAACATCGGCTCCACCTAATTGCACCAGATAGAGCTGCGGGATACTACATACCAGCACCATTAACAACCTGATGCGTAGGGGCAGAGCGAGGAAAACAAAAAAGAAAATTAAACCTACGATTGCCGCTAATAAGACTTCTATCATTAATATTTTCCCACGCGATTAGGCAACTTAGAAATTAGCTTTTTATCAGCCCTAACAGCTCATCTCGTTTCGCTTCCATTAAACCCAGATCGGCATCTGCTTCCACATTTAGACGCAGCAGCGGCTCGGTATTGGAGGTGCGAATGTTAAAGCGCCAGCCCGGGAAAGACATGCTCAGACCATCCGTGTAGTCAATATTCACAGCCAGAGAGGAGTAGCGGTTTTCAATCTCATCAATTAACGCGGAAGCATGGACCACTTTGCGGTTAATTTCGCCAGATACAGGGAAGCGTGCAATACGTGATTCCACCAGCGAGCCAAGAGAGCGTCCGGATGTTATTACCAGTTCAGCAACCAGCAACCATGGAATCATGCCGCTGTCACAATAAGCAAACTCACGGAAATAATGGTGAGCGCTCATTTCACCGCCGTATACTGCATTCTCTTTGCGCATACGCTCTTTAATAAAAGCATGACCGGTTTTAGACATCACAGGGATCCCGCCCGCGCGCTCGACAATATCAACAGTATTCCAGGTCAGTCGCGGGTCGTGGATGATTTTCGCGCCGCGCTCTTTATTCAGGAAGGCTTCTGCTAAGAGTCCAACGATATAGTAACCTTCGATAAAATTGGCCTTCTCGTCAAACAGGAAGCAGCGGTCAAAATCTCCGTCAAACGCGATACCCATATCCGCTTCAGCTGTAACAACCGCATTAGCGGTATCCTGGCGTGCTTCTGGCAGAAGTGGATTTGGAATACCGTGCGGGAAAGTACCATCCGGATCGTTATGAATTTTTATAAAATCGACAGGAATCCCGGCCGTTTTGAAACGCTTTTCAATTTCATCAATAACGTGCCCCGCGGCACCATTACCGGAGTTGATAACTAACTTAATCGGTTTAATGCGGAAGTTGTCGAGATTGATATAGCCCAGCAAATGATCAACATACTCATTAAGAACGTTAATCTTTTTATAGCTTCCCTTACGCTGAGATGGGGAGAAATCATTTATTTCCGCGAGGCGCTGGATCTCTTTCAAACCCGTGTCTCCGCTGATCGGCCGGGCACCACTGCGAACCAGCTTCATCCCGTTATAGTCAATCGGATTATGGCTGGCCGTTACTTCTATACCGCCATCAAAGCCCAGATGGAAGGTGGCGAAGTAAATCTCTTCTGTGCCAGAAAGTCCAATATCAAGCACATCACAGCCGCCCGCCATCAAGCCTTCGGCGAGAGCCAGCTTCAGAGACTCACTTGTCAGACGGACGTCGCCGCCGACAACAACCTGTTTTGGTTCCAGACATTGCGCATAAGCGCGACCAATACGCCAGGCAATATCCTCATTAAGCTCCTCACCTAATTTCCCACGAATATCATAGGCCTTAAAACAACTTAATTTTTTATTGTTATTTTCCATTATGAAATCCTTAGTACGTCATCTTCACCCAAATAACTACCAAACTGAATTTCCAGAATTTCCAGATTTATTTTTCCTGGATTCGAGAGCTTATGTTTTTTTCCCACAGGGATTGTCGTTGATTCATTTTCAGTGAGATAAATTTCGTTCCCTTCGACACCAATTAGCGCCGTTCCGGTCAGCACAACCCAGTGCTCAATACGATGATGATGCAGCTGAAGCGAGAGCTCACCACCAGGAATAATGGTTACACGGTTAACCCGGTAACGCGTATCCCGAACAAGCGTTTCGACATGGCCCCAGGGCATATAACGCGTGGTATGTTCGCGACATTCAGCACGTGAATGGGCTTTAAGATGCTCAACAACAACTTTCACATCCTGGACATTATCCTTATGGGAAACTAGCAGCGCATCTTTGGTATTAACAATAATCAGGTCGTCCAGCCCTAACGCTGCGGTTAGTTTCCCTTCGCTGCGGATATAACAATCGCGGGTCTGATGGGTGAAAACATCGCCGATCAGCGCGTTGCCATTAGCATCATGCGACGAGGTTTCCCATAGCGCTGACCACGAGCCCACGTCGTTCCACCCTGCATCCATCGCCGTCACAATGCCCAGGTCTGTATGTTCCATCACCGCATAGTCGATGGAATCAGACGGACAACAGGTGAATGTCTCTTTATCGAGTTTGATAAAATCGAGATCGCTGACGGGCTGCTGCATGGCATTTTTGCATGCATCAAGGATCGACGGACAAAATTTCGCAACTTCGTTCAGATAGGAAGAGGCCCGGAACATAAACATACCGCTGTTCCAGAGATACTCTTTACTTTCGAGGTAAGAGATAGCGGTCGCCTGATCCGGTTTTTCAACAAAGCGCTTGATTTTCCAGGCGGTAGACTGATCGGCGTGTTGTTCTTCACCACGCTGAATGTAGCCGTAGCCAGTTTCTGGCTGCGTAGGCACGATACCGAAGGTAACCAATTTGCCTTGTTCTGCAAAAGGAATGGCGTTGGTAATGACGGAATGGAATGTGGCCGTGTCGGCAATCAAGTGATCGGCAGCCAGAATGAGCATGACAGGATCTTCACCGGTTTCCAGTGCATGGAGGGCAGCCAGAGTAATAGCCGGTGCCGTATTGCGCCCAACAGGTTCAAGAATGATATTCCCGGCGAGCTTATGCATTTGTCTCAACTGCTCGGCCACCAGAAAACGGTGATCTTCATTGCAGATAACAATCGGATCTGTCACATCCAGACCGTCGAGGCGTGAGATCGTATTTTGCAGCATCGATCCGCCCTGATGGAATGAAAGGAATTGCTTAGGCTGCAACTCGCGAGACATCGGCCATAGTCGACTCCCTGTTCCTCCTGCGATCACCACTGGAAGTAACATCCTGCTTCTCCTGCTTTGCTCAATACTAGATTGTGTGTAAAAAAGGCACGCTACCGCCCCTGGCCTACGCTACCAGAAGCAATGTTCGACATTGAGGCTCTCGTACTGCTCGCGTTTTACGCGAACGCCGAGATAAACAATAACGTTTTTGGCTACTGTTATGCCGAAAACCAAAACGTATTTATGTGGTTTATATAAGACAAAAGACCACACTGAAATTTCAGGGTAGTCTCCTGTTTTACTGCGTTATTACAACTGGCTTTTAATCATGCGCTTCTAGCAGCTTCTTAATGCTCTCACGGAACTTCTGCCCTTCTTTGTGGTTACGCATTCCGTAGTTCACGAACGCCTGCATGTAACCCATTTTCTTACCGCAGTCGTAGCTGTCGCCAGTCATCAGCATTGCATCAACGGACTGCTTTTTCGCCAGCTCGGCAATCGCATCGGTTAACTGGATGCGGCCCCACGCGCCGGTCTCGGTTTTTTCCAGTTCGGCCCAGATATCGGCGTTCAGAACGTAACGGCCAACGGCCATCAGGTCAGAGTCCAGGGTCTGTGGCTGATCCGGTTTTTCGATAAACTCGACGATGCGGCTCACCTGCCCTTCGGATTCCAGCGGCTCTTTGGTCTGGATCACGGAGTATTCAGAGAGGTCGCCCTTCATGCGCTTCGCCAGAACCTGGCTGCGGCCTGTTTCGTTGAAACGGGCAACCATCGCGGCGAGGTTATAGCGCAGCGGATCGGCGCTGGCGTTGTCCAGGATGATGTCCGGCAGCACAACGATAAACGGATTGTCACCCACAACAGGGCGCGCGCACAGAATAGAGTGGCCCAGGCCCAGCGGCTGTGCCTGACGCACGTTCATAATAGTGACGCCAGGAGGGCAAATAGACTGAACTTCCGCCAGCAGCTGGCGCTTCACGCGCTGCTCAAGCAACGCTTCGAGTTCGTAAGAGGTGTCGAAGTGGTTCTCTACCGCATTCTTGGAGGAGTGCGTGACCAGAACGATTTCTTTGATCCCGGCAGCCACAATCTCGTCAACGATGTACTGAATCATCGGCTTGTCGACGATCGGCAGCATCTCTTTAGGAATAGCCTTAGTCGCTGGCAGCATATGCATGCCCAGTCCCGCCACCGGAATGACTGCTTTCAAATTAATCATTATTTCTTCCACCTTAAAATGGTTGACGAATTATAGCTCTTAAACCTGTTTTCGCCAGCATGATTTACTGTAGCCTGCGTCCGATATTACGCTTTAGCACCACAAATTACAGTAGTTGCGCTCTGAATAAAGAGCGAAATTACGCCAGGATTAATCGCAAAATAGCCAGGCTAGCTAACCGCGCGGCAGCCTAAAATTTAAGCGCTCTGTATTCACGGTGTGCTGATCGACCCGGTCAATATCCACCGAACTTTGCCCTTTCTCATTTACCGCCTTGATGTTCGCCAGCGAGAGCAAGGTCTCATTTTTCGCCATGAACTTACCCCGGATATCCTTGCGCAGATCGAAATTCATCGTCAGCGCCGGCCCGATGGCGGCCTCCTGCATTACGTTGATATTGCGCAGGAAAAGATGCTGTGGCTTGTTATGAAGCTCAAGGGTAGCGCGCTGCATGTTTACATTAGTTATAGCAACAAAAGAGGTGGCGTTCCCGGACGAGATCTGAATGCCGCGCAATTTATAATCAAGCTGTCGGTTATCCAGGCGAATATCATTGATTTTGAAGTTTTGAGGGATCGACAGATAATCCCCTTTAATCACCCCGTAGCCTATTAACATGCCCGCGCTGTTAACCATATCAATATTATCAATAATGAAATTATCACAGCCGTAAATTGCCACGGTGGCATTATCTATTCCGGCTTTTTTACTGAAATCCGGGGTGATATTGGTCGCTTTTACATTACGAATAATAAAGTGTTTGCCATTCTCAACGTGGACTAACTGTCGACAGTTGCTGCCGGTGATATTGGCCACCACGAAGTTTTTTACCACCTGCTTTTCCGGATAATCATTGTCATAGGTACTGCCCGCAAGGCCAATACCGATGCCCCAGTTGATCTTACCGTTCGTGCAGTTGATGTTATCAATCACGTGGTCGGAGATAAGAATATCGTGGTCGTTGATGGCGACGTTCCACTCAATTGCGTCCCCCTGAAGATGGCTAAAGCGGCTATTGGTGATGCGCGCGCCCGCGACCTGATTATGAAATCCCTGGCGCAGAATGGCGTAATTCGCCTGGGTAACGGTGATGTTGTCGATAATAAGATTGCGCATCACCTTCGGCTTTTTCCCGCCAATATAAATCTGCGTCACCGGGCCAAAGCCGCTCATGCGCAGCCCCTCGATAGCGCAGTCGGAACCGCGCACGTCCAGCGTGATATTCTCCGTGCGTCCGCCCTTCTCTCCCACCACCTTGCAGCCATCCTGCAAGACAAATCGTCCGCGACCGTTGCCCGTCAGCGCGCCGCGAATGAGCAGCGTCTTCCCGGCGGGGATAAAAATCCCGGTGTTGATGTTTTCACAGGTTAATCCGGCGGGCACCACTACCGTATCGGCCTCGGTAAACGCCTGCTTAAAGCTGGCGATCCAGTCATTGCGGTTATACTGGCTGATATCCACCGTGCTGCCCGCGGCGGCACGCACCACGCGCGAGGCGAGCAGCGGCGTGGCGGCAAGCAGCGAACAGGTGGAGATAAACGAGCGTCGGGTAATCTTTTTTAACATACAACCTCGGCGTTAAAGCGTGTGTAACAGGCTTGCCAGCTCGCGGTTAATCACGTGCTGGTTAAAATCAGCCTCGACCTTCTGTCGCGCATTGTTCAGCACGGGGATCAGCGCCTGCTGGTCGATATGGCTGAACGTCGCCAGCCGGTCGGCCAGCGCGGTGGCGTCGTTTTCCGGAACCAGCCAGCCGGAGCGGTCAGGCTCGATCAGTTCGGGAATGCCGCTGTGCAGGGTGGAAACCACCGGGATCCCCACCGCCATCGCCTCCATTAGCGCCACCGGAATGCCCTCCATATCCCCGTCGGCCCCGGTCACGGACGGCAGCAGGAATACGTCGGCCTCATCGAGCATGGCTTTGACCTCGTGGCTCGGCTTGAACCCCGGCATCTCGATATAGCCCTCAAGCTGATACTGTTCGATGAGAGTGCGCAGGCGACGCTCCCACGGGCCGATGCCCAGAATGCGGTAGTGGAAATCCACCCCGCGCTCCTTAAGCTGGCGGCAGGCTTCGATCGCCACATGCAGCCCTTTTTTCTCGGTCAGACGCGCCACGGAGATGATTTGCAGCGGCTTTCCCGGCACCTTTACCGGACGCTGGGTGAAGCGCTCCATGTCCACGCCCATGCGCGACACGGTGATTTTCTCCTGCGGGCAGCCCATCGTTTTCAGACGCCCGGCCCACAGATCGCTGATGGGCAGCATCATGTCGCCACGGCGGAACAGCTGCTGATACTCCGGCGTGTAGTGGTTGAGCACCTCACGGCTGGAGATATCAATCCCGTGGAAGATGGTCGCGATTTTGCCCTCGATCACCCCCAGCTCGCGCAGCTTGGCGGCGGTCACGCCTGCCGGGCCAAAGTGGGCGATGAACACGTCCGCACGATACGGGCGCGGGGTTTGTCCGCAGATAGAGGAGAGGATCAGGTTGCGCGACTCGGCGCCGTAGCGCGACAGGTTCAGCGCGCGCCAGGTCGACGGACGATGGATCCCGCGCAGCGTGTTGCCCGCGCGGTAGCGAAGCTTGTTGAGCCGCCCGCCCGGCTCGTCCTGAAGCCAGCGGGTTTTCGCCTCCAGCCCGTAGCGGGTGTAGGCCGCATGGGTGTTCTGCGTATCGCCCTTTTGCAGGGCGATAATCTCCACGTCATATCCCATATCGATAAACGCGGTGATCTGGTTCAGCACAAAGGTTTCTGACGACAGCGGAAATTTCAGCAAGAAGAAACCAACCTTCATTTGCCCTCCCCCACGCGGTCGAGGACCGATTTCACCATCCCGATCCCCTTTTCCCGCTCGGCGCTGACCGCGACTGCCAGACGTTCGTTGATCGCAGGAAGCTGTCCCAGCGTGTCGCCCACCATCGCCCCCAGCGAGCCGTCCAGCAGATGACGGATATCCACCGCCATTTCCGGCATACCCAGCTGCTGCATAATGCCCGCCGACTTGTGCTCGTAGTTGATGGCGATGGCTGGCGTACCAAAGTTCATGGAGATGATCGCCGAGTGCAGGCGCGTGCCCACTGTCAGATCGCAGGCGCGCAGCAGCTTGCCCATTTCCAGATCGTTCAGCTCGTCCATCACCACGTGGTAGCGCGACGGATCGTTAACCAGATGGCCCAGATTCAGCGCCACCATGCGGTCATCCTTGTTGTAGCTGTCGATCCCGGTACAGGTCGAAAGCGCCAGCACCTGATAGCCACTGTCCAGAATGCGGTTAACCACCTCGGCAAAAGCTTTTTCATAGGCCGCCTGGGTGGTACCTAAGCGTTTATCGAACGGCGCGAGCTCACGCAGGGTGATGGCCACGGTTTTCTGTTTTGCCGCCACGTCCAGCCAGTGCTGCACCGCGTAGCTCGGCTGGAAGCTGTCGTTCTGATGATCCACCAGCCAGGCGGTGTCGACGCCGTGCTCGACCTTTGAGGTGTCGATGTCGCTGCGCTTCATCAGATCGAGGCTAACGGATTCACGCAGGATCAGCGCGTCGCAGTGTCCGAACACGTAGTTCGCCAGCTGGTTAAACTGCGGATCCTGGAACGGCCCGACGCTGTGCCCAATCATAAACAGCGGCTTTTTCGCCATAAAGGTGCAGAGCGCGTGCTCAAACTGCGGCACGCCGTAGAGATCGACAAAGAACGAGCCGCCTACCTGGATAATGGCGTCGTAGCCGGAGAGCAGGCGCACGAAATCGGTAAAGCCCTGCGCGATAGCGATGTTGCGCAGCTTGCCGGTGTCCGTCACGCGGGAGAGCAGCACCTGATGCTGATAGCGACGACGCAGCACTTTTTTCACGCGCCCCATCACGCCCGCGGCGTTGTTGTGCTGCTTCATCTGGCTGTAGAGCGGGTCGCCCATCACCGGACGATTGAGTAACCAGGAGGAGCTGACCGGATACCGGCTCATCACGTCCACTTCGGTCTCAGGCTTAAGGGTGTTAATTGCATCCAGTAAACCGCGCAGGATGGCGCTGTCGCCACGGTTGCCGCAGGTATGGTTGCCAAGAATTAATAATTTCATAATGGCCTCTTAAAGAACTAGCCTGCGCGAAGCAGCGTTTTCATTTTTTCGTTACGGCAAAACTGGCGTTTCATCTCCACCACCAGCGGGTTGCGCGACAGCACGATCATCACCGCGAAGGCCAGCGCGCCCACTGCGACCTGCACCGCCAGCAGCGCCGCCAGCGGCAGATGGCCGCTCAGCAGCACGCCCAGGCCGTAGCTCAGGGCAAGGGTCGGCAGGGAGAGATAAAACGGCAGCCATAGGCTCAGGATGTACTGACGGTAGCTGGAGCCCAGCACCGGCTTGATCATCACGAAGTAGCTCAGAACGGTGTTGACGATCTGCACCAGCAGGAAGCCGAGCGTCACCCCAATCGCCCCCGCCAGATGGCCGCCGACGATAATTGCCGGGACAAACAGGAAGGTTTTAAAAACGTTGAACTTAAAGCTGATGTCCACGCGGGCCTTTGCCATCAGCAGGGAACCAATCGGATTCCCCACCGAGCGCAGCAGCCCGACCACGCACAGCAGTTGCAGAACGGGAACGATGCTGACCCACTTCTCGCCAAACACCAGCGGCACGAAATTGCTGGACACCACCATCAGCCCCAGCAGCACCGGGAAGTTGATGATGCCGACGACGGAGAGCAGCTTGTAGAAGTTGACGCGCAGCTTCTCGGTGTCGTCCTGAATCTTGGCGAACGCCGGGAACAGCACGCGGGTGATAATCGGGTTGAGCTTCATCGGCGGCACAACCGCCACGTTGTAGGCCAGGTTATAGCCCCCCGCCACGCTCGCGCCGAGAATACGCGCAAGCACAAGCGTGGAGAGGTTGGTGTTGACGTAGTTGATGATGCTGTCCGCCGTCAGCCAGGCGCCAAAGCGCAGGTTGGAGGAAACGGAGGCCAGCGAGAAATGCAGCCCCGGACGGTAAATCTTGCGGCCAAAGTAGCCAAACAGCAGCGTGCGCACGGCGGAGTTCACCAGATAACCGAGGATCGCGGTCATCGCCAGCGGCCAGAAATGGGCGCTCACCACGGTAAAGGTAAAGCCCGCCAGCACGGCGCTGGTCTCGATCATGCCGATTTTGTTGAACTCCAGCTCCTTTTGCATCAGCGCGCGGAACTGTTGCCCGTGGGGGATCACCACAAAGGCAAACGACAGGGTGCGCATCAGCGGCGCGAGGTCCGGGTTGTGCAGCACGCGGGCAATCACGCCGCTCAGCAAAAACACCGCCACAAACACGGTAATGCCCAGGCCGACGTTCAGCCAGTAGAGGGTGGTCAGCTCCAGCTGGCTGATCTCTTTGCGCTGGATAATAGAGTTGGCGATACCAAAGTCGGACAGCGTGTCGGCCAGGGCGATAATCACCAGCGACACGGTCAGCAGACCAAACTGGTGGTTATCGATGATGCGCGCCAGCACCGTCATCTGCACCAGCCCGAGGCCGATGATGACGATGGTCGCCATCGCCGACCATTTCGCACCGCTGATGGTTTTTTCACGTAAGCTCATGACCGTTCCTTAATACGCAGCTTTGTTCACAAAGCCTTTAAAGATGGTCAGAAAGACGATTTTGATATCGAACCAGAGGCTCCACTCGCGGATATACTCCAGGTCAAACTCAATACGCTTTTCCATTTTTTCCAGGGTGTCGGTTTCACCGCGCCAGCCGTTGATCTGCGCCCAGCCGGTAATGCCCGGCTTCACCTTGTGGCGCAGCATGTAGCCTTCGATCAGCGAACGGTACTGCTCGTTGTGCGCCACCGCGTGCGGGCGCGGCCCGACAATCGACATTCCGCCGGTAAAGACGTTGATAAACTGCGGCAGTTCGTCGAGCGAGGTGCGGCGCAGGAAGTTGCCCACGCGGGTGACGCGCGGATCGTTTTGCGTCGCCTGGGTCACCACCTGGTCATTTTCCATCACCCGCATGGAGCGGAATTTCCACACCATGATCGGCTTGCCGTCGATGCCGTAGCGGGTCTGGCGGAAGATGACCGGGCCGGGGGAGGTGATTTTGACCGCCAGCGCAATGCAGCACAACACCGGGGAGATCAGCAGCAGGATCAGCGAAGAGAGCACGATATCTTCCGCGCGTTTCAGCACGCGGTTAATGCCGGACAGCGGGGTGTCGTACAGCGGCACCACCGGCACGCCGTTCACTTCGTCGATGCGGGAATGCAGGATGTTAAAGGTGAAGACGTCCGGGATGAGGATCACCGAACAGGTGGTGTCGGCCAGCTCACGCACCAGATGCTTGATGCACGACTCGTCGCTCATCTGCATGGCGATATAGACGTTATGGATTTTGCCCGCTTTGGCGTCGTCGATAAGCTGCTCAAAGTTACCCGCCCAGTCGGCAGACACGCCGCCCGGTTTGGCATCGTGATAAATGCCTACCACTTCGAGGCCGAGCCACGGCTCTTTACGGAAGCTGTCGAGCAGCACCTGCCCGACCGGCAGATCGCCCGCCACCGCCACGTAGCGGGTGTTGTAGCCGCGGTTACGCAGCCATCCGGCAAAATAGCGGATAAACGAACGGCACACCACCATCCCCACGCTGGTTAACGCATACCAGCAAAGATAGGTGACCAGTCGGTTATCGAAATCGTGGCTGAAGGCCACCAGCCCGGCGCTGAAAATCAGGCTTAAGGTCCAGTTCTGCAACAGCAGCATCAGCTCGGTGGTGATTTTTACGCCGCGCCACGAGCGGTAGAAATCGGTCATCCCGCCGATCATCTGGAAGACCACCAGCGCAATCAGCGCCATCAGTAAATGCATGTAGAAGAAGGGTTGTCCGCTAAGACGGCACACCACCCACAGGCCACCGACCATGATGGTGATGTCAGAAAATCGCTGCACCATTGAGATTAACGATGCATTCGTTCTGGCTCGCTCGCGCTTTCTTAGATTTGTCATCGTTGTTCCTTTCGTTCAAAACCTTACCCCTCACCCTACCCCTCTCCCCAGAGGGGAGAGGGAACTTGAACACCCTCTCCCCTCTGGGGAGAGGGCGGGGGTGAGGGGCAATTGTTACTGATTCAACAGCGCCAGAATGTCCTGCGTTCGGGCTTCCATCAGCGGGACGTCGGCGCGGGACTCAACGTTCAGGCGCACCACCGGCTCGGTGTTGGACGAGCGCAGGTTAAAGCGCCACTGCGGGAACGACATGCTGATGCCGTCGGTGCGGTCGATCTCCAGGGCGTGGATCGCAAAATGGTGCTCCACGCGGGCAATCGCCTCGGCGGGCAGCGCCAGGGTGCTGTTGATTTCACCGCTCGCCGGGAACGCCGCCATGCGGTCGCGCACCAGTTCGCCCAGCGTCTGACCCTTCAGGCACAGCAGCTCGGTGACCAGCAGCCACGGGATCATCCCGCTGTCGCAGTAGGCAAAATCGCGGAAGTAGTGGTGGGCGCTCATCTCGCCGCCGTAAATGGCGTCTTCTTCGCGCATCCGCTCTTTAATGAAGGCGTGACCGGTTTTGGACATCACCGGCTTGCCGCCTGCCGCGCTGACCACGTCAACGGTGTTCCAGGACAGGCGCGGATCGTGAATGATCTTCGCCCCCGGATTTTTCTCCAGGAAGGCTTCCGCCAGCAGGCCAACGATGTAATAGCCTTCGATGAACTGGCCTTTTTCGTCAAACAGGAAGCAGCGGTCGAAGTCGCCGTCAAAGGCGATACCCATGTCCGCGCCGTGCTCGATGACCGCGTTGCGGGTGTCCGCGCGGCACTCGGGCAGCAGCGGGTTCGGGATACCGTTCGGGAAGTTGCCGTCCGGGGTGTTGTGGACTTTCACAAAGGTGACCGGCACGTTCAGCGCCTTAAAGCGGGCTTCCAGCGCATCGACGACCGGGCCGGCCGCGCCGTTACCGCTGTTAATCACCAGCTTCAGCGGCTTGAGGTTCTCCACGTTGATGTAGCCCAGCAGGTGGTCGACGTACTCTTTTTGCAGCGTGATTTTTTTATAGCTGCCGCGCGCCGCCTCGTTCACCGGCGGGAAGTCGTTGGCCTCTGCCAGACGCTGCACGTCGCGCAGGCCGGTGTCGCCGCTGATTGGACGCGCGCCCTTGCGCACCAGCTTCATGCCGTTGTAGTCCATCGGGTTATGGCTGGCGGTGACTTCGATACCGCCGTCCACGCCCAGGTGGAAGGTGGCGAAATAGATCTCTTCGGTGCCGGAGAGGCCGATGTCCAGCACGTTAACGCCCGCGTCCTGAAGCCCTTTTGCCAGCGCCAGCTTGAGCGTTTCGCTGGTCAGGCGCACGTCGCCGCCCAGCACGATAGTTTCCGGTTTTAAATATTCGCCATAGGCACGACCAATACGCCACGCGATGTCTTCATTCAGCTCTTCGCCGAGCTTGCCGCGAATGTCGTAGGCTTTGAAACAGGTTAATTTTTCCATGATGACCCCTTTTTCAGGCAACAGTTGGCCCGCCCGATTAACAGGCAAAATTGTTTTTATTCATTCGTAGGCCGGATAAGCGAAGCGCCATCCGGCGTTAAGACAGCGCTACACCCGCCCGTAACGATCCTGGAAGCGCACGATATCGTCCTCTTCCAGATACGAGCCGGAGCGCACTTCAATCAGGTCGAGCGGAATTTTCCCCGGGTTTTCCAGGCAGTGCGTCGCCCCGAGCGGGATATAGATCGACTCGTTTTCGCCGAGCAGTTTGATTTCGCCGTCGATGGTCACCTTAGCGGTGCCCGCCACCACGACCCAGTGTTCGGCGCGGTGATGGTGCATCTGTACCGACAGCCCTTCTCCCGGCTTCACGGTAATGCGTTTCACCTGATAGCGGTCGCCGGAATCGATGGAGTCATATTTCCCCCACGGGCGGTACACTTCCCGGTGGATATGGTGCTCGTGACGCCCGTCGGCCTTGATCTGCTCCACCACTTTTTTAACGTCCTGCACGGCATTACGGTCGGCAATCAGCACCGCGTCTTTGGTCTGCACGACCACCAGATCTTTTACGCCGACCGTGGTCACCAGACCCGACTCCGCGTAAACGTAGCTGTTTTCCGTTTTGTGGCTAATGACATCGCCGTGGTGGACGTTACCCTCCGGGGTATGGGCGCTGATCTCCCACAGCGAGGACCAGGAGCCCACGTCGCTCCAGCCCGCATCCATCGGTACGACCACCGCGTCGGCGGTGCGCTCCATGACCGCATAGTCAATGGACTCTTCCGGGCAGGCGAGGAACGCGGCTTCGTCCACGCGGATAAAATCGAGATCCGGGTCAACCACGTCCATCGCTTTTTTGCAGGCGTTGAGGATATCCGGGCGGAATTTTTCCAGCTCTTCCAGATAGCGACCCGCGCGGAACAGGAACATGCCGCTGTTCCAGTAATATTCGCCGCTGCCGACGTAGGCCTGGGCGGTTTCCAGATTTGGTTTCTCGACGAACTGCGCCACGTTAAAGGCCACGCTGTCGCCTTCACCCGGGGTGACGTCGCCGCGGCGGATATAGCCATACCCGGTTTCCGGCAGATCCGGCACGATGCCGAAGGTCACCAGCTTGCCGCTTTCGGCGTAAGGAATGGCGGCGCGTACCGCCTCGCGGAAGGCATCTTCCTGCTGAATAACGTGGTCAGCGGCGAGCACCAGCATCAGCGGGTCGCAGTCGCCGCTGCTGCGTTTGGCCGCCAGCGCCGCCAGCGCGATAGCCGGGGCGGTGTTGCGCCCGGCGGGCTCCAGAATGATGTTTTCGGTCAGCTTGTTGAGCTGGCGCAGCTGTTCGGCGACGATAAAGCGGTGCTGTTCGTTACAGATCACCACCGGGCTTTCGCACTCCACGCCCTTCAGACGGCAGACCGTCGTTTGCAGCATGGTGAGATCCCCTTTCAGGCAGAGGAACTGTTTTGGATAGAGCACGCGGGACAGCGGCCATAACCGGCTACCAGAGCCTCCAGCCATCACGACCGGAAAGAGTTTGCTTTGACTCATGATTTATCCCCGTATATCTGCAATAAATTGGCTAAGTACGCTCTCTTTTTCGAGCGTACGTTCGGCATACTCACGTGCCACCGTGTTCTCTTTTGGCATGGCGAGCGCCCGTTCAATTCCGGCCACCAGCGCAGAGACCGATTCTGGCTCTACGCACACGGCAATGCCCGGATAGCTGTCGCACAGCTGGCCTAATTCGGTATCCGCTTCTGCGGTAATCACCGCGTTGCCGCCCACCGCCAGAATATTGGTCAGCTTGGACGGCAGTACCGCGTCCGCCGCGCCGCGCTTTTGCACGACGAGGTGGCAGTCGCCCATCTTCAGCAGCGCGGGCAGCGCCTCGTAAGGCTGAAGCGGGTAAAATTTCACGTTGTTCAGGCCGCGCTCGCGGGCCATTTTCTCCAGCCGCGCCTTGCCGCCACCTTGCCCGACAATCACAAAGGTCCAGGTGTGCTGACTCAGCTGCTGCGCCGCGTCGATCACGCTCTCCAGCCCCTGCTTTTCGCCGATGTTGCCCGAGTAAAGAATGATTTTATGGTCATCAGGCAAACCGAGCTGCTGGCGTAACGCCTGCGCGTCGCCTTCGGACACGTCGCGAAAACGCGCCACTTCGGACCAGTTCGGGAAAAAGATCACTTTCTCCGCCGCCACGCCCTTCTCCTGCGCCTTGTTCATCATCGAGCGCGAGATGGTCGACACGTAGTCGACGTTGTGCAGGCCGTTGCGCTCAAAGGCGCTGGCGAGCTTCGCCACTTTGCCGCCCTTGCCTTTGCCCGCCATCCCCAGGCCGAGCATGGCGTCGACTTCATAATCCTGAATGTGCAGCAGGGTGCGCGCGCCGGAGAGTTTGCCCAGCAGGCGCATACCCGGCGTGCAAAACAGCGTCGGCACCACGCCGATAATGCGATCCGGCTTCCAGCGACGCTGCGCCATCAGCGGGAAAAAGCTGCTGAGCGCAAAGCTGCCCAGATGAATTAATCGCTTCAGCGTTGACGGCTGCTTCGGCACGTACAGCGGACAGCGCCAGACGGTCGCCGCCCCCTCTTCCCGGCGATAGCGCCAGCTTGAGTAGCGCTCGCCCACTTTCCATTCCGGGTAGTACGGCGGCGCGGTGATGACGCGCACGTCGTGACCCTGGCTTGCCATCCACTCGACCATCTCGCCGGTGTATTTCCCGATCCCGGTCAGTTCCGGCGAGTAGTTGATTCCGTATACGAGGATCTTCATAGGCCCGGCACCCCGGCCTGACGATCCGCAAGGAAGTACGCCCGGCTGTTGTCGTGAACGTTGTCGCTCGCGAGCAGCGCATCGGGCGTCAGCCAGCGGTAGTCGTCATGCTGCGCGTCAGGCAGACGCAGGTCTGCCTGATTCACCTTCAGGCGGTACCCCAGCACGATGTAGTGCGTGGAGAAGGCATTACCTGAAAAGTTATCGTCATAGAAGTGCTGCCAGACCCCGTAAAACCGGCCCGCGGACTGCGGCAGGCGCAGCCCCAGCTCGGCCTGGGTAAGACGCTCAAACGCACGCTCAAGCGACTCATCCTTCTGAACACGTCCCCCGGGTACGAACCAGTACCCTTGCGCCGGGCGGTTGGTTCGTTTCCCCAGCAAGAACTCGCCGCGTTCGTTCTCCACCACCAAATCAATTGAGATCAGCGGCGTGGAACGGACGACCGTGGCAAAATCTTCCTGACTTAAAAACATGATTACCCCCGGAAGCGGTGCTGGTTTTCAAGGAACCACTGGTAGGTGCTTGCCAGCCCCTGCTCCAGCGCCACCTCGTGATACCAGCCCAGCTGATGCAGACGGGTCACGTCCAGCAGCTTGCGCGGCGTACCGTCCGGTTTGGTGGCATCGAACACCACGCGGCCCTTGTAGCCCACCACTTTGGCGATGGTCTGCGCCAGCTCGCGGATGGTGCAGTCGATCCCGGTGCCGACGTTAATGTGCGACAGCATCGGCTGGGTGTTTTCCTGCCACACCTCGCGATCCAGCTCCATCACGTGAATGCTGGCGGCCGCCATGTCGTCCACGTGCAGGAACTCACGCATCGGCGTACCGCTGCCCCACACCACCACGTCCGGCGCGTTTTCCGCCGTCGCCTCGTGGAAGCGACGCAGCAGCGCCGGGATCACGTGGGAGTTGCTCGGGTGGAAGTTATCGTTCGGCCCGTACAGGTTGGTCGGCATCACCGAGCGATAGTCGCGGTCATACTGACGGTTGTAGGACTCGCACAGCTTGATCCCGGCAATCTTGGCGATGGCGTACGGCTCGTTGGTGGCTTCAAGCGTGCCCTGCAACAGCTCGCTCTCCGCCATCGGCTGTTTCGCCATCTTCGGATAGATGCAGGATGAGCCGAGGAACAACAGCTTGTTCACGTTGTGCAGATGCGCCGCGTGAATGATGTTGCTCTCAATCATCATGTTTTCGTAGATGAAATCCGCCGGGTAGGTGTTGTTGGCGACAATGCCGCCCACCTTCGCCGCCGCGAGATACACCTGGTCGATGCGGGACTCTGCAAAGAAATCCTGCACCGCTTTGCCGTCGAGCAGGTTCAGCTCGTCGCGGGTACGGACAATCACCTCAACGTCACCGCGTTGTTCCAGCTGGCGGACAATGGCGGAACCCACCATGCCGCGATGACCGGCGACAAAAATACGTTGTTTGGTCATTATCAGGACTCCAGCGCGATGGCAACCTCGTAGCCGTGGGACTTCAGCAGAGAGTGTTTCTTCGCCGCTTCAAGATCTTTCGCGACCATCTCGGACACCATCTCCTGCAACGTGGTTTCTGGTTTCCAGCCCAGGGTTTCGTGCGCTTTGGTTGGGTCGCCGAGCAGGGTTTCTACCTCAGCAGGACGGAAGTAGCGCGGGTCAACCTGCACAATCACGTCGCCTGGCTTCACGCCCGGCGCGTCGTGACCGGTCACGGAAACCACGATACCTTTCTCTTCCACGCCGGTGCCTTCGAAGCGCAGTTTGATGCCCAGCTGTGCCGCGGCCATTTCCACGAACTGACGCACGGAGTACTGCACGCCCGTTGCGATAACGAAGTCTTCCGGTTTGTCCTGTTGCAGCATCATCCACTGCATTTTCACGTAGTCTTTCGCATGGCCCCAGTCACGCAGGGAGTCCATGTTGCCGAGGTGCAGGCAGGATTCCAGGCCCTGAGCGATGTTTGCGATCGCGCGGGTGATTTTGCGGGTCACGAAGGTTTCACCGCGGCGTGGGGATTCGTGGTTGAACAGGATGCCGTTACAGGCGTACATGCCGTAGGATTCGCGGTAGTTCACGGTGATCCAGTACGCGTACAGTTTGGCAACCGCATACGGAGAGCGCGGGTAGAACGGCGTGGTCTCTTTCTGTGGAATTTCCTGCACCAGACCGTACAGCTCGGAAGTGGACGCCTGGTAGAAGCGGGTTTTCTTCTCAAGGCCGAGGAAGCGGATCGCCTCCAGCAGACGCAGGGTGCCCATGGCATCCACGTCGGCGGTGTATTCCGGCGATTCGAAGGAGACCGCAACGTGGCTCATCGCCCCCAGGTTGTAGACTTCATCCGGCTGCACTTCCTGCAAGATGCGGGTCAGGTTGGAGGTATCGGTCAGGTCGCCGTAGTGCAGGTGGAATTTCGGGTTCGCTGAGTGCGGATCCTGATAAATGTGATCCACGCGCTCGGTGTTGAATGAAGAGGCACGACGCTTGATGCCGTGAACTTCGTAACCTTTCTCCAGCAACAGTTCTGCCAGGTAAGAACCATCCTGCCCGGTAACGCCGGTGATGAGAGCGACTTTAGACATGTTTATATTCCTCTGTACTTATCAAAGTTTTTCAGTTTCAACGCGTTCGCGTATCACCACTGCGGGGTTGCCACGGCAAATCTTATTTGCCGGTAGCGATTTAAAAACGCTGCTGCGGGCACCGACTACCGTGCCATCGCCAACAGAAATACCTGGCGCAACAAAGACATCCGTTGCCAGCCAGCATTTTTCGCCGATAACTACAGGCGAAGCGGTAATATCAAAATGCTGACTCATAAAATCGTGACTGCCGGTACATAAATAACACTTCTGAGATACCACCGAATTTGCCCCGATGGTGATATCGCCGAGGTTATATAACACCGCGTCATCCCCGACCCAGGCGTAATCGCCGAGGGTTAATTTCCAGGGGTAAGTAATTTTGACCGACGGGCGAATCACTACGTTTTTTCCGATTTTTGCACCGAATAATCGTAATAAAAACGCGCGCCAGCGATACAGTATTTGCGGGGACCAGGCAAATAACGTTGCCTGAACGGCCCACCACAGCTGAACCTTAATACCGTTCCCGCCCCGAAAACCTTTCGGCACGGAGAATCCTTTAAGTTCCTGCATTACGTTTCCTTATATTCAGGATTTGTTATATAAGGCTTTCGCTTTACCCGTCGTTTTCAGACGAAATAAATAGGACAATTCCGCTACCGGGCCGGGAACGCGTAAAATATTGCGCTGCACCGATTTGGCATCCCGGCATAATTCCAGATTATTGGAGGTTGACACGCCGCCCATCGAAAATTCAGACACCAGCCCTTTAATTCGACGGAACGGATAGCCGGATTTATACAGGCTGGCGGCCAGGGCATAATCGGAGGACACTTTATACTGCAAATCGTATGGCTGTTTTTTCAGCCCGGCGGTCGGGAAGAAAATAGCCTGATGGCTGGCAGGCAAACTGTGGTAGATATACCAGCCCGGCTTAGCGCTGCGCAGCACTTTATTGCCGTCGCCAAAGTCCAGCAGCGCATCGCCAATATACATGGCCTCTTCTTTCTGGCGCGCCAGCTGACGGACAAACAGCGCCACGTCATCGTGGAAAATATCGCCCGAGTTCAGGAAGATGGCGTAACGCCCCTGCGCCATCGCGATGCCTTTGTTCATCGCGTCGTAAATGCCCTTATCTTTCTCGCTGATGTAGCGTAAGTTGAACTCACCGTTGAGTTTTTCGAGAAACTCCGCCGTGCCGTCATCAGAGCCGCCGTCGACCACAATCCACTCAAAAGTGAGGCTCGGATCGCGGGCCAGGTTACGCAGCGAGCGCCAGGTTTTAACAATCCCTTCGTAATTTCTAAAAGCGACAGTTATCACGCTAAGAAACATAAATCACTCCAGTTCGTCATACACGCGTAATATTGAGCGCTTTGCGCAGAATAAACGGACAGACAATTAAGAAAGCATATTCCGGGCTAAATATTGACCCCGTAAAAAACAGCGACACTGGCGTAAAAAGATAAAGCTGCACGCGAAATTTTTGGTTATCACCAAACGCGTTAATCATCATTTTAAAAACTTTAAACAGATACCAAAGTGTCAACAGTACGGCGAACCACGAAAAATAAATAATTAACAGATACAGGCCATTGTCTATTGTTTTTCCGACATCCGCACCGTTAAAGATTCCGAATGATGCTACATATTCGTAAAGTGAGCCGAATCTTACTACGCCGTCGATATGGGTTAATGAATACCCCACCATCACTAATGGGCCAATGATGCGATAATAAGAGGATGAGCCTTCGGTTCCCAAATCGCCCAGACGCTCTGAGATGTACGGAAACGCAAATATGATGCCCACTAAAAATACCGTCAGAGAGATGATCGCCAGCGGCAGTTTTTTCTTAATCGCATCCTTGTTCAGGTACTGGAACGCCCACTCCAGCAGGTAAAACAATATAAACGTCATGACCCCGGAGAACGATCCTGACAGAACGATTCCTGCAAGAATCATAGCATCGGTTTTAGGGGTTTTGATACCAAACTGTTTGATGCTGAGCCAAATTGAGATTAACGCCAGAGCAAAGAATGCCGGTTCAAAATAGAGCGCCGTAGTACGCTTGCCGCCAAACTTAATGAAGTTCAGAACATAGCTGTTACTGTATATGAGATATTTCGAAATTATTTCCATCAGGCTACTGCCGCCGGTCAAAATAATTTGCGCCATCTCCATTGCGGCAAGCATAACAATCAGGGCTACAGCAATATAAAAGAACCTGAGGATTTTCCTATAATTGTGCGGTGAAATAGTTTTGAAGCGAATACTCCACACCATGCCAATAATGATAACGATATAAACAAACAGCATGGTGGAGGTTACATATTTGCTGGCATCCAGCGACTGCCCAAAGATGTAGTTAAATGCCGTTAAGCCAACTCCCATCCCCAGCGCAATCAGCAGCTTTTTCACGCTGATCTTCTCGACGTACAGCAGCAGCAGTACCGGCAAGAAGGTGACGATGGTGATCGGGAAGCTTTCGCCAAGCTGGGCAATCTTCACGTTGACCAGCAGGTAGATCAGCGGCAGCAGCAGATAGCTACAGATTCTGATAGAACGAGACATACTCCTCCAGCATCTGTTGTCCACTGTAGGCCTTGCGGCTGCGGTTGCGGAACGATTCCAGGTCGGTGCCAAAAACAGCCCTGGCGATCTCGGCCTTCGGTAACTGCACCAGCGGAAGCACCTCGTTCTCGCTGAAAGTTTTCCCGCCCGATTTTTCCAGCACCTCGCGCGCGGCGTCGCTGTGGGTGGCAATGACCGGCACGCCAATCGACAGCGCTTCGCACAAGATCAGCGGATAGTTGTCCACGCGCGAGCTAAACACCAGCGCGTCCATGCCGTTCAGGGCGCTCATCAGCTTGCGCTTGTCGGTTTCAAACCCGTGGTTAACCACGTTCGCGCCGTCGAACGGCGAAAATTTGCCGAAGGTGTGCAGCTCGATGTTGTCCCCAAGCGCCATGATGTCGCGCACCAGCGTTTGATTGGTCTTGCCGTCGTAGCGCAGGTCGTGGGCAACGATAGCGATTTTCGGCTTACCCTGGGTTACGGGAACCGGGGTCAGCTCGGCCAGAATCTCTTCGGTCGCCACGTCGATACCGTTATTGATGATTTTGCAGCGCCCCGCCCCGTACAGGCTGTTAAAGGCGTCCGCCACGTGCTGGCTCGGGGAAATAAAGGTGCAGCCGAGGGCGAGCATGTCGCGGAAAAGCTGACGCTTGCCGGAGACCAGCCGATGCGCGCGATCCACCTTCACCGGGGGATAGTTGCTCAGCGTCGGGCATTTCTGGCAGTTATCTTTCCAGCCTTCGCAGCCGTCGGTAAAGGCGCAGCGCCCGGTCACGCTCCAGTGGTCGTGCAGCGTCCAGACAAAGGTGGTATCCGGCCTGTGCGCTTTAACCTTCTGGCAAAAGGCGACCACCTCGTCCAGATTCAGCCAGTAGCTGTGCAGGACGTGAAAATGCAGCACCACCGGCTCCGCCGAGCGGGTCACGGTGCGGTACAGGCTGTTGAGATTGCCAAACAGATCGCGGTTAAACAGGCGGAACAGCGCGATGTTGGCGATAGAGGTTACGCGCGGCGTCTGTTTGATCACCTGCGGATAGTTATCGTGGCTGACGCTTTTCTTGCCGCCTTTGCCGTAGCCGTAAACGAAGCGCGACTGTAGCCCTTTTTGCAGCGCGCGCTGGTGCAGATCCAGCGCTACCCCTGCCGCCCCGCCTTCGGCCAGGCGAACGTTAAATTGCAGAATATTCATTTGATCACCTTCACGCGGGCCTTTTCACCCACCACCAGCGCGTTATCGGGAATGCTGTCCAGCACCACGCTGCCTGCGCCGATGGTCACGTTATTGCCGACGGTAAGGTCGCCGATGATGACCACGTTTGCCCCCAGCTCGACGTTGTTGCCAATCACCGGGCAGGCCAGGCTTTCCGGCCCGCGGTTGCCGATAGTGACCGCGTGGCGAATGGTGAAGTCATCCCCGGCGACCACAAACTTGTTGATCACCACCGCGTAGCCGTGGTGGATGGTGAAGCGACGACCGATGGTGGCGGCCGCCTGGATCTCATAGCCAAAGAAGCACTCGGTAATGATGCGGTACAGCACCAGAACCGGCGCGGCCCAGATATTGTTGAGTACGTTTTTTTTGCGCCACACTGAGCAAAAATGGGCGATACGGTACGCCAGAACCATGCAGCAGGGGCGCAGGCTCCAGCTGTTCGCGCGGCAATCTTCCAGAAACATTATTTCCCCCGAAGTCCATCGGCCAGACGCTTGCCGTTACGAACGGACAGCAGCGTGAGCAGCGTGCGCCAGTTCATCCGCTTATTGCGGATCTGATAGAGGGTGTAGAGCTGGTATTTACGGCTGGCACGGTCGAACTTGTCCTTGTGCTTGCGGTAAAAGTGGAAGTAGCCGGAGAATTTCTTCGGCGAGGAGGTGATTTGCATCTCCCCGTGGTTGATGTGCAGAATTTGCGTGGCTTCTTCCACTTTCCAGGGTTCGCCATATTCCACCACCATGCGCAGGAAAATGTCGTAGTCCTGCGCCGCCTTCAGCTCCGTATCAAACAGACACTCCTTAAAGCGCCACGCCCAGGTGAAGACCTGGTTACCGATGATGTTGCGCTTGTAGAACAGGCGACGGGAGTACGGCGATTTTGGATAAAGCGGCAGGCTCGTGGGCTGGGAATAGACTTCGCCCTGGCACACGTAGTCGTTAGCGTAGAGAAACGCGTGGGTCACCAGCTGGTGCTTGTGCGCAAGGAAGATGGAGAGGCGGTTCGGCGTCCACTCGTCGTCATCATCGATACCGGTCAGATACTGCCCTTTGGCCTGCATAATGGCCTGATTGCGCACCGCGCACGCCCCGGAATTAATGGCGTTATGAGTGTATTGCACGCGCGGATCCTTGAGCTCGTCAACGAAGGCCTGAAGCTGCTCGAAGGACGACGAGCAGTCGTCGACGATCAGCAGTTCCCAGTGGTCATAGTCCTGGCGCAGGACCGACTTAATGGCGCGGATCGCCAGCTGCTGACGGTTCCATGTCGGCATGTAAATTGAAATTAAAGGGCGTTGTGTATTCATATTATTCCCCTCACCTCTACTCCCCTCACCCCGGCCCTCTCCCCAGAGGGAGAGGGTGAAAGGCGGCACCGAACAGTCCCCTCTCCCTTTTAGGGAGAGGGTTAGGGTGAGGGGTAAGGTGTTTTGTTATTTACTGTCAGACTTATATTCGTACTCGTAGTACCCGTAGTCCTGGTACCCGGTGGCGCGACGGAAGATGGAGTTCAGGATCACCCCTTTCACCTCAATGCCGTTCTGCTCGAAGCGGCTGAGGCTGGTTTCCACCTCTTTCAGGGTATTCACCGCATAGCGCGCCACCATCAGCGTGGTGCCCGCATGGCGCCCCACGACGGCGGCATCGGTCACGGCGAGGATTGGCGGGGTATCGATCAGCACCAGGTCGTAGTTTTTGCTCGCCCAATCGATAAGCTGGGTGAAGCGTTCGCTCATCAGCAGCTCAGACGGGTTTGGCGGCACCTGACCGCGAGGCACGAGGTCAAAATTCGGCACGGAAGTGGGCTTCGCGCTCTGGCTGATGTCCCCTTTACCGAGCAGAATTTCCGACAGGCCGTTGACGTTATTGGTGCCGAGCAGCTCGTGGGTGTAGCCCTTACGCATGTCGCAGTCGATCAGCAGCACGCGCTTGTTGGTCTGGCTCACCACCGCCGCCAGGTTGGCGCAGACAAAGGTCTTACCAATTGACGGGCTGACCCCGGTCATCATCAGGACGTTGTTTTTCGCCTGCATCATGGCGAAGTGCAGGCTGGTACGCAGGCTGCGCACCGCCTCGATCGCCAGATCGGTCGGATTACCCACCGCCAGAAGCTGGCTCTGCTTGTAGCGCTTAACGCCCTTGACGGTTTTGACGCTGTCGCGGGATTTCTGCCACTCGGAGAGCGGAATGCTGGCATACACGCTGATGCCGTGCTCTTCCAGTACCTGCGGGCTTTCGATACCGCGGTTAAACAGGGAGCGCAGCAGCACGCCAACGATAGAGAGCATCAGGCCGAGGATAATGCTGCCGAGAATAATCAGCGCCTTCTTCGGTTTCAGCACGCCGGGCTGGGTGATGGCCGAGTCGACGATACGCACGTCGCCCACGGTGCTGGCTTCGGTGATCTTCAGCTCCTGCTGTTTGTTCAGCAGCTGCATATAGACCTGCTGGCCGGATTCCACGTCGCGGGTCAGACGGACAATCTCCTGCTGGGTTTCCGGCATCGCGGTGACGCGGTTGTTCAGCTTCGATTTTTCATCTTCCAGCGCCTGGCGTTTTTCCAGCAGCGTGCGGTAGGCCGGATGACGTTTGGTATAAAGCTTGGAAATTTCCGCCTCTTTAAAGGTCAGCTCGTTCAGCTGGGCGTCGATGTTCACCATCGAATCCAGCACCGATTTGGCCTCCAGCGGCAGATCCACCGAGTCCTTCTGCTGGCGATAGGTGTTGAGCTTCTCTTCCGCCTGGTCCAGACGCTGACGCACTTCCGGCAGCTGTTTTGCGAGGAAGGCGAGGCTTTTCGCCGCCTCTTCCGACTTGCGCTCAACGTTCTGCTCAAGGTAGTTGCGGGTGATGCTGTTGAGGATGTCGCGGATCTGATCCTTATCTTCACCGGTAAAGCTCAGGCTCAGCACCCCGGTGTCTTTGCCGTTTTCGGTGACGCTCAGGTTGTTTTGCAGGTTGTTTATCATGCCGAGCGTGGAGAATTTGGTGACGGTAAACTCGCCGCCGTCCGCCGCGCGAATTGCGCTCACCATCATGCTGACGCCGTCTTTAGTGAGCATTTTCCCCACTTCGCCACGCGCGCTAAATCCGGCGTCGCTGGTCAGCTGATACTGCTTTGGCCCGAGCACGGTCAGGGTGAAGGTTTGCTCCGCCCCGCCCTTTGGCAGGGTAAAGGTGGTCACTTTGACGGTGTCGTTCTGCCGGCCCATTAACCGATCCCAGCCAGCGCCAAACACCGGGAAGGTGTTTTTCGACACGCCAATGTCCAGGTCAAGATCGTCTACGGTCTTGCCCAGCACGAGTCGCGACTGGATCAGCTGGATTTCCGCATCGGACGCCGGTGGCTTGTTGGCCAGCGCCGAGCCGATGTCCTGCACCAGCGAGTTGCCGGTGTTTTGCTCAATTTGCACCAGCGCATCGGCGCTATAGATTGGCGTGGCGAACAGGGTGTAGACAAACGCCGCCACCGCAAACACCGCGGTGATCCCCAGCACCCACCATTTTGCTTCGATAATGGTGCCCACCAGGCGGCCAATATCGATCTCATCACTGCCCGATACCGGGGCGGCAGAAGGTTTTGTTTTTTCTGTCATTGTTATCCCTGCTGAGCTTTCAGTGCCTGCGCCCACTGTCGGGCAGACTGGTCAAGTAAGGTGTACACCGCCTCAAATGCCTCCTGGCTCTTGCGGTACGGGTCGGGAATTTCGCGCTCACCGTCCCAGTGCCCAAAGAGCATCACCTTGCCCCGCATTTCCGGGGCAATTTCGCACAGGGCATGAATGTGGCGTTTTTCCATCGCCAGAATCAGGTCATATTCACGGCACATGCGCCCCGTAACCTGACGGGCGCTGTGACCGTCTAAAGAGAGGTTGTGATCTCCGGCAACGCTCGCGGCGCGCGCGTCGGCTCCTTTACCGACCAGCGCGCCGAGCCCTGCGGAATCCACGGTAAGGCCGGGTTGATACTGTTTGAGCAGCCGCTCAGCCGTCGGGGAACGGCAAATGTTCCCCACGCATACCACCAGAATTTTGTTAAACATCGCGGATTACCAGGTATGAATGTCGCGCGCCGTGTCCGTCATGTAGCGAACGCCACTGATGGTTGGCAGCAACTGGTTGATCAGGCGGTTCCAGCGGGCAACCGGTGCGGTCGTGACATACACCACATCGTACGGCTGGAGGCGGAATTCGGTCGCCATTACCAGCGAGGTCGCATCGGACATATCCAGCTGGTAAATATTGGCAATCTTGCCCTTCGCGCTGCCTTCGCCCTTCAGCGGACGAATCACGAAGATGCCGCTGGCGTTAGACGAGGTCAGATCGATACCTTCCGCATTGCCCAGCGCTTCGGTCAGGGTCATGCCGCTGAAGTCCATTTTGAGCGTGCTCTGTTTTTTCACTTCGCCCATCACGAACACTTTGAGATCGTCGTTGCGCGGCACGTAGAGAATATCGCCCGGATAGAGCAGACGGTTCTGGCTCAGGTCGCCGTTTTGCATCAGCGCTTGCAGGGAAATGCGCTGCTCTTTGCCGTTGTGGGTCAGCACCACGTTGCGCCAGTCTGCCGCATCGGTCAGGCCGCCCGCGGCGTTGATCGCATCGAGCACCGTCAGCGGCACGTTGCTGATCGCCTGCTGGCCCGATTTGTTCACCTGTCCGGAGACATAGGCTTTTTGCGAGCGGAATGCGGCGATATTAACGTCCACCTGCGGGTCGGCGATGTACTGCGCTAAGCGGCCGGTAATATCACTACGAATTTCTGCGAGGGTTTTGCCGACCACGTGGACTTTGCCGATATACGGATAGAACATGGTGCCGTCCGGCTGCACCCAGTTACCGGTGTCGCTGGAGCTGCGGTACTGGCCCGCCGGCGTGGTGAGTTCCGGGTGATCCCAGACCGTCACGTTAATCACATCGCCCGGCCCTACGCGGTACTGGTAGGCGGCAATTTCCTGGTCCAGAGAGGTATTGGGCTGCGCCACGTTTGGTCGCGGGCGGAGCTGTTCAACCAGACGAGGGGTGAGAGGATAGACGTTGACCATCCGGTCGAGGTCGAAATCAGCATCTTGCTGTTTAATCACATCCTTTCCCATGGTTGACATATTGCTGCCGGGAAAAACCGTGCAACCACTCATCAAGGTCACAGACACCAATAATGGCATCAATTTCATTTTGGATTTCATCATTGATTAATTATCACTTTGGCAGAGTAATTATCCTGTGCAATTTAAATAAGCGCGGATCGAAACGACAATCAGAATGCAGTTAATTAAATACAAATATAACTGGCATCAGTCCTAAAAAAATCTTATTCATCCATTGGCTATTGACAGAATAAACGGGGCCGATTCACACGCTTTCAGGCACGCTACCGCCCTTGGCTTTCAGTTACCAATCCACTGCATAAACAATATGTTATGGATAAACACCCTCTTTGATTGGGTTAAAACAAAAAATACTTCAGGCGCGTTTAATGCCGCACTGATTACGTATTCCTCACCATTCTGTAAGCATGGTAATAACAGCAGGAAATGTGATACTGGAGGAATTGTTGCAGCTAACCTAATAGCAGGCAAGGTAACAACTGCCCGGAAATGGTTTTTTAAGATTAATATTAAGCGCTCGTTTTTCGCCTTTTAGGATTTTCTTTATATTGACTTATTCAAAGAGAAAAAAGCGTCCTGCGATATTTCTTATTTTTATTCATTATCAGACAATTTGATATTTCACCTGACAATAATAAGAATACTTTTACCCCTTCATTTAATATTGATTAAGAGAAATCTCAGGTCGACATTGCAATTTTCGCCCGCTTTATCCATGATCGAAGTGTGACATTGGTCATATAACAGAAGGTATTGCTATTACTATGGAATGGATTGCCGATCCATCAATCTGGGCCGGGCTGGTCACGCTGGTGGTCATCGAGCTAGTGCTCGGTATTGATAATCTGGTCTTTATCGCCATCCTCGCCGAAAAACTGCCGCCGTCCCAGCGCGACCGCGCGCGAGTGACGGGTCTGCTGCTGGCGATGGTGATGCGCCTGCTGCTGCTGGCCTCTATCTCCTGGCTGGTGACGCTGACAAAACCCATCGTGTCGTTCCACGGCCTGAGCTTCAGCGCCCGGGATCTGATCATGCTGTTCGGTGGGCTGTTCCTGCTGTTCAAGGCAACGGTGGAGCTTAACGAGCGGCTCGAAGGGAAAGATAATGAAAACCCCACCCAGCGGCGCGGAGCGAAGTTCTGGCCGGTGGTGGCGCAAATTGTGGTGCTCGACGCGGTCTTCTCGCTGGACTCGGTGATCACCGCCGTCGGGATGGTTGACCATCTGGCGGTGATGATGGCGGCGGTGATTATCGCTATCAGCCTGATGGTGATGGCGAGCAAGGCGCTGACGCGGTTTGTGAACAGCCACCCGACTATCGTGATCCTCTGCCTGAGCTTCCTGCTGATGATTGGCTTTAGCCTGGTCGCCGACGGCTTTGGCTTCACTATTCCGAAGGGCTATCTGTACGCCGCGATTGGCTTCTCGGTGATCATCGAATCGCTGAACCAGCTGGCGATTTTCAACCGTCGACGCTTCCTGTCCGCTAACCAGTCTCTGCGTCAGCGCACCGCGGACACGGTAATGCGCCTGCTGAGCGGCAGAAAAGAGGATGCAGAGCTGGACGCGGAGTCCTCCGCTATGCTGGCCGACCACAGCGACGGGCAGATTTTTAACCCGCAGGAGCGGCTGATGATTGAGCGCGTGCTGAATCTCAACCAGCGCTCGGTCAGCAGCATCATGACGTCGCGTCACGATATTGAGCATATCGATCTGAACGCCCCGGAAGAGCAGATCCGCGCGCTGCTGGATAAAAACCAGCATACCCGCGTGGTGGTGACCGGGCGCGATGACGAGGAAGATCTGCTCGGCGTGGTCCACGTTATCGACCTGCTCCAGCAGCAGCTTCACGGTGACCCCCTCAACCTGCGCGTGCTGGTGCGCCAGCCGCTGGTGTTCCCGGAAACGCTCCAGCTACTGTCTGCGCTGGAGCAGTTCCGCAACGCGCGCACCCACTTTGCCTTTGTAGTGGATGAGTTTGGCTCCGTCGAGGGGCTGGTGACGCTGAGCGACGTGATGGAAACCATCGCCGGGAATCTGCCGAACGAGGTGGACGAGATTGACGCGCGCCATGACATCCAGAAAAACGCGGACGGCTCCTGGACGGCGAACGGCCATATGCCGCTGGAAGATCTGGTGCAGTTTGTACCGCTGCCGCTGGACGATAAGCGCGAATACCACACCATTGCGGGGCTGCTGATGGAGTATCTACAGCGCATTCCGAAGCCGGGCGAAGAGGTTCAGGTGGGGGACTACAGGCTGAAGACGCTCCAGGTTGAGAGCCACCGCGTGCAGAAGGTGCAGCTGATCCCGCTACGGGATGAGGACGCGCTGGATTTTGAGGTTTAGGTTACAGCCCCCTCTCCCTTGAGGGAGAGGGTCGGGGTGAGGGGGAACATACGGCTGTTGCGGCCGCTTTGTTCACCCTGAGTTTCTTGCTTCACTCACGCCATACGACTCGTGAAGGTGTCAGCGCGATTTGGTTCCCCATCAAAGCTTCTCTAAAAGCTTCTTCACATCCTTCCCTTTTTGGGAATCCTTATTCTTATCCGCCCACTCGTTCAGGCGACGCTTCGCTTCATCCTGCAAATGCTTACGCAGCACCTGATCCACCTGGAGGCTGTAGTTCAGCGCCTGCCATTTCCCGTATACGGTCAGCGGAATCGGCGTTTCTTTCAAAAAATCGACCAGCTTGCCCTCGCCTTCCCAGCCGGACAGCACGCGAACGTTAAAGCGCGTATCCGCCGTTTCTTTTACCAGGTCAAGAGAGCCTTCGCCGGTTAAAGAGAGCATCTGCGAGGCGCCTTCCATACCGTTCAGGGTAAGCGTGCCGCTATCAAGCGTCAGGTCGCTCACGAAGGAGTCCAGACGCGTGGCGCTATCGTAGTTCTCTTTCGCGGTAACGTTGCTGCTGCGCTCAACCGCCTGCTGCACCAGCTGCTGGAAGTTAAGGCCTTCCATGCGGGTGTTTTTCAGCTCGACGTGCGCCTGCCCCTGCCAGTCATGGCGGAAGGCATCGGCATCAATTTTGGTGCCGGAGAAATCCCCCGCCAGCGCCATCTTCCCGGTAAGGGAGATCGGGTAGTTGAAGGCTTTCAGAATGGTGCCAATCTCGACGTTGTCGAGGCGCGGCTGGAACTCAGCGGTGGAATTATCGTTACGCACGTCCAGCGTGCCGGGTAACGAGATATGCCCGTCGCCCATCTTGCCGCTCAGATCTGAGATAACCAGCAGCCCGTTATGGTTGAACATCTGGCTGCTGACGTCCGTGAAGTCGATACCGCGCCAGCGCACGCTGTTGGCCTTAAGCATCACGTCCGCGGTAAATCCGCGCAGCCCATTATAATCCGGCTGGTCAAGGTTTGAGGAGATCACCGGGCGCGGCTGTTTAGGCTGGTTTTGCCCGGTCTGCGGCGCGTCTGCGCCATTTCCGTCCGCTGCCGGGACGGCAAGAAGGTTTTCGAGATTGAGTTTGTCGAATTGCAGGTTAAATACCCACTTCGGTTTTTCGGCAAGGGAGACACTCGCCTGCCCTTTCAGGCTGCTGTCATTCGCCTGGAGATTGAGCTTATCCAGCTCAAGCTGCTGTTGTTCTTCGCGCCAGACGGCCTGTAGCGAGCCTTGGCCGGCGATCCCCTGCGAAGGCAGATCGGCCCCCGTCAGCTGCCAGTTTAGCTGCTGAATGTCCGCCGTCAGCTGATGCGGATAATCGGCGGCGTTGACGTTGGCGTTGAGAGAGAGCGTCAGATCGCGCTGATCGCGGTTGACGCGCCCGGAGAAATCAATAGTGGCCTGATGATTCTCGTCCTGCTCCATCTTCAGGCTGATATTGCGCACCGTGACCTGTTCATCACCTTCATGCTGGAAGACCAGCACGCTGTCCGCCACCTTCAGGCTGCCGATATCAAACGACCAGCCGGTATCAGAGGGTTCATCCGGGAGGGTGTTTTCACGCGGCGCAACCGGGGCATCCGCCTTGCGGACGGCTTCGGTTTGCGGCGTAAGCTGGATCACCGCCCCTTTCAGCATCACCTGGTTCACCTGAAGCTGATGCGAAAAGAGCGGAATAAGGGCAACATCAAGGCGCATATTGTCCGCCGACACCAGCGACGCAGCGGCCCCCGGCGCGGTGAGCGACATGCGGCCAGAGAGAATGCTGAGCTGCGGCCAGACGTGCCAGCGCAGCGGGCCGTCCAGCTTCAGTTCATAACCGCTACGCGCTTCGACCTGACGCACCATGTAGGCGCGAAAATCGTTAGGGTTAACCAGCAGAACTAACGCTGAAAGGCCAGCAACCAGCACCACCAGCAAAATCATCAGCGTCGTCAGAACTCTTCTCATGGCATCCTCAATGGACTCACTGTCAGTCTTTATCGATACGGCTTGCGACGGCACCCTGCTGATCGCGATATTTTGCATCCTGGCGACGATTATAAGGACGCGCGGCCGGCCCGGTCAGCGGCTCGAAGCTCAGGGCGCCAATCATCATACCAGGACGCAGCGCCAGCGGCAGTTTACCGGCGTTGAAAAACTCCAGTACGATGCGCCCAGACCAGCCCGGATCGATACGGTGCGCGGTCACGTGAACCATCAGCCCCAGACGCGCCAGCGAAGAACGCCCGTCAAGCCAGCCCACCAGATCCGCCGGAAGGGTGACGGATTCATAGGTCACCGCCAGCGCCAGCTCGCCCGGATGCAGGTAAAACGCGTCGCCGTCCGCAAGCACGATTTCGTCGCTCATCACGCGATCGAGCGCCGCGCTCACTTCATCTTTCGGCCCGCTAAGATCGATAAACGGCGCGGTATGGCCGCTAAAGGTACGGAATTTATTCCCCAGCCGCACGTCAACGGTCACGCCGTTGATACGCTCAACCGGCGGGCGAGGCGTGATAGACAGACGGCCTTCATCCAGCCAGGCTTCTATATCTTGGTCACAAAGACGCATGGCACTTTCTCCTTTCGTGCATCGTTCCCTGAAGCCGTTGAAGCGTCAGGGCAAACCAGGTTATCTCTGAACGGTACACAATTCGCGCGGTTTATTCAAAAAACTGGCTGATTTTCGCTTTTAAGATATCGATAGCAATGCGGTTTTTCCCGCCGCGCGGCACGATGATATCGGCGTACTGCTTGGACGGTTCGATAAATTGCAGGAACATCGGGCGGACGGTTTTCTGATATTGCGCCATTACCGAGTCCATCGAACGGCCACGCTCGTTCACGTCGCGCTTGATGCGGCGCATCAGGCAGATATCCAGTGGGGTATCCACGAAGATAGAGAAGTTCATGGATTCACGCAGGCGCGCGTCGGTCAGAAGCAGAATGCCTTCAAGGATGATGACTTTTTTCGGCTCAATGCGAACGGTATCCGCGGTGCGGGTGTGTTCTACGTAGCTGTAAACAGGCAGTTCAATCGCCTGGCCGCTTTTCAGCGCTTCTAAATGCTGGAACAACAGACTGTGGTCCATCGCATTCGGATGGTCATAGTTGGTTTTAACGCGTTCTTCCATCGAGAGATGCGATTGGTCTTTATAATAGCTATCTTCGGGAATGACACCGATGTGCTCATCACCAACTTGTTCGCGCAGTTCGCGATAAAGCGTACTGGCAATAAGACTTTTACCTGAAGCGGATGCGCCGGCGATGCCTATGATGACGCACTGATGAGACTTATCAGTCATAAATTTAGCGACCTGATTAACCTGGATGTTAAGGAAGGGCGACGCCGGAGCGTCAAACGCGGCAATTATAGGGATTTCGGGGTCGTGATACCAGTCGAAAGCGCAGGTTCTGCGAGACGGGCTGAAAAGTCAGTTTTTCTCACTTTAGCTAAATTTTAACGATCACTTTTTCGGCGTTTAATATGAATTTTTTAGGGAGTAACTATTTAATAAGTCTATGATGTCAAATTATGAGCAGTCAGCATATGAATTGTAAATTGTTTGTACTAGCATAAACCAAATTCAAAAATTCTCTCGTCCGGACCTGGTTCCTGACGGCACGGCGTCCCTGGATAAAGCGGTAATGAATAAACAATACCAGCGGGTTTTGGTTACTACCCCACATCCTTTACTGCGACTTGTCTGCCTGGGCCTGGTCACTTTCATCTTTACCCTTTTCTCGCTGGAGCTGACCCGCTTTGGCACGCTCCTCGCCCCGCTCTGGTTCCCGACGTCCATTATGATGGTGGCGTTTTATCGCCATGCCGGAAAGATGTGGCCGGGCATTGCGCTGGCCTGCTCCTTCGGCAACGTGTTTGCCTCGTGGATGCTGTTCTCCTGGAACTCAATTGGTCTTGCCTATACCGCCGTTAACGTCATTGAAGCCTGCGTTGGCGCCCTGCTGCTGCGTAAGCTGCTGCCCTGGTACAACCCGCTGCAAAACCTCAACGACTGGATACGCCTGGCTATCGGCAGCGCCCTGATCCCGCCGCTGTTAGGCGGGATAATGATTCATTTCCTGGTGCCGAGCGCGGAGCCGCTGCGTAACTTCCTGGTCTGGGTATTATCGGAATCTATCGGCGCGCTGGCGCTGGTGCCGCTGGGATTACTCTTTAAGCCGCACTATTTACTGCGCCACCGCAACCCGCAGCTGCTGCTGGAAACGCTGTTAACGATGGCGGTAACGCTGATGCTGAGCTGGATAGCCATGACCTGGCTGCCCTGGCCGTTTACCTGCGTCATCGTACTGCTGATGTGGAGCGCGGTGCGTCTGCCGCGCATGGAAGCCTTCCTGGTCTTTTTGGTCACCGTCATGATGGTGTCGTTGATGATGGCGCACAACCCCGCGCCGATGGTGACGCAAAACAACGGCGCGATGTTTAACGCCCCGTGGCTCCCCTTCCTGATGATGCTGCTTCCCGCCAACGTGATGACCATGGTGATGTATGCCTTTCGCGCCGAGCGTAAGCACATTACCGAGAGCGAAGAACGTTTTCGTAACGCCATGGAGTATTCCGCTATCGGCATGGCGCTGGTAGGCATTGAGGGGCAGTGGCTACAGGCCAACAAAGCGCTGTGTCACTTCCTCGGCTATACCCAGAGCGAGCTACAGTCCCTGACCTTCCAGCAGCTCACCTGGCCGGAAGATCTCAATACCGATCTTGAGCAGCTGGAACAGCTGGTCAGCGGTGACATCAACACCTATTCGCTGGAAAAACGCTACTACACCCGCAGCGGCGAGGTGGTCTGGGCGCTGCTGGCGGTCTCCGTCGTGCGCCACGCGGACGGCACCCCGCTCTATTTCATCGCCCAGATTGAAGATATCAACGATCTCAAACAGACGGAGTGGGTCAATAAACGTCTGATGGAGCGCATCACGCTTGCCAACGACGCGGGCGGAATAGGCATCTGGGAGTGGGATCTGGAGCCTGACGTCATCAGCTGGGACAAAAAGATGTTCGAGCTGTACGAAATTCCCCCGCACATCAAGCCGACGTGGCAGATCTGGCATGAGGCGATGGTGCCCGAAGACAGAGCATACGCCGAACAGGTGGTGCGCGACTCGCTGATGGCGCGTATGCCCTTCAAGCTGGAATTCCGCATCCGGGTTAAGGAGGGGGTGCGACATATTCGCTCCCTGGCGAACCGCGTGCTGAACAAGCAGGGCGAGGTGGAACGCGTGCTCGGCATTAACATGGATATGACCGAGGTGAAGCAGCTTAACGAGGCCCTGTTCCAGGAAAAAGAGCGTCTGCACATTACCCTCGACTCCATCGGCGAAGCGGTGCTCTGTACCGACGTGGACATGAACGTCACCTTTATGAACCCGGTCGCCGAGAAGATGAGCGGCTGGGCGCAGGCTGATGCCATTGGCCAGCCGGTGCTGAAAGTGCTGCACATCACCTTCGGTGAAAATGGCCCGCTGATGGAGAACATCCACAGCGGCGATATGTCGCGTTCGGATATCGAGCAGGACGTGGTGCTGAACTGCCGTAACGGGGGCAGTTTTGACATTCACTACAGCATCACCCCGCTCAGCACCCTCGACGGGCAAAACATCGGCTCGGTGCTGGTGATCCAGGACGTAACCGAATCGCGCAAAATGCTGCGCCAGCTGAGCTACAGCGCATCGCACGACGCCCTCACCCGCCTCGCAAACCGCGTGAGCTTTGAGAATCACCTTAAGCGGCTGTTGCAGACGGTACAGGAGACCCGCCAGCGACACGCGCTGGTGTTTATCGATCTTGACCGCTTTAAGGCGGTGAACGATACCGCCGGGCACGCCGCCGGGGATGCGCTGCTGCGGGAGCTCTCTTCGCTGATGCTGACCATGCTGCGCTCCAGCGACGTGCTGGCACGTCTGGGGGGCGACGAGTTTGGCCTGCTGCTGCCGGAGTGCAATATCGAAAGCGCCCGCTACATTGCGGGTCGCCTGATCGACTCCATCAATAACTATCACTTTATGTGGGAAGGCCGCCTGCACCGCATCGGCGCCAGCGCGGGCATTACCCTGATTGATGAGGGCAACCATCAGGCCGCCGAGGTGATGTCTCAGGCCGATATCGCCTGTTACGCCTCGAAGAACAACGGGCGCGGCGTGGTGACGGTCTACGAACCGCAGCAGGAGCGCGTTCACAGTAGCCGCAGCATGATGTCGCTCGACGAGCAGTGGCACATGATCAAAGACAATCATCTGATGATGATCGGCCGCAGCGTGGCCTCGCCGCGCATCCCGGAAAGCACCAGCTTCTGGCTGATCTCCCTGCGCCTGTGGACCAGCCAGGGGGAAATGCAGGAAGAACAGGCCTTCCGCGCCGGTCTGGCGGAAACCGAGCTGCTGCACGCCCTCGACCGCCGCATTTTCAGCGAGTTCTTCCGCAGCTACGCGCCGCAGGTGGCGGCAAAAGGGATGGGCGTGGCCCTGCCCCTCTCCGAAGCCGGGCTGGCCAGCGTCACGCTGGTGGACGAACTGCTCGACATGCTGGAGAAAAGCCCGCTGCCGGGCCGTCTGCTGCATCTGGTGATTGCCGTTGACGTGGTGCAAAGCACCGATCAGAACGTTCAGCAGGGGCTGCAAAAACTGCGTCAGGCGGGCTGCCGCGTGGTGCTAAGCCAGGTGGGGCACGACATGAACGTCTTCAGCGCCCTTTCAGCAAACGTGGCCGATTACCTGATGCTGGACGCCGACGTGGTGACCAACGTTCACGGTAACCTGATGGATGAGATGATGGTGACCATTATTCAGGGACACGCCCAGCGCCTGGGAATGAAAACCCTCGCCGGGCCGTGCAATCAGCCCATCATGATGGACACGCTTTCCGGCATCGGCATCGATTTTATCTACGGCGACACCATTGCCGAACCGCAGCCGCTGGATCTACTGCTGAACACCAGCTATTTCGCCATCAACTGACGGCGTCCAGCCGTCGGTGTACCAGATATGAAGCAGGGCGTAAGAGCGCCACGGCTGCCAGCGCAGGGCATAGCGGCGGATCTGCGCCGGGGTCATGCCCGCAAAGCGCTGCTTAATCAGATAATCGTCCGGCAGAAATACGTCCTTCGCCTGCCAGCCGCGCAGGGCGAGATAGTTCGCCGTCCAGCGCCCTATTCCCGGCCTCTGCTGTAGCGCCTTCATGCCCGCCTCGATATCCTCCGGCGGCCGTAGCGGAAACGTCCCCTCTGACACCGACCGCGCCAGATGGATCAGCGATTCCGCGCGCTTAAGCGGCATTCCAAGCGCCTTCAGAGCCAGCGGATCTGCTGCCGCCAGCGCCTCGGGCGTTGGGAAGCAGAGATAGTGCGGGAAATCCTTTACCGGCTCGCCGCACAGCGCCACGACGCGTCCGGCAAGCTTTGCCGCCATCGCCACGCTCACCAGCTGCCCCAGAATCGCCCGCACGCCCTGCTCGAACGCGTCCATTGCCCCCGGCAGGCGTAAACCGGGCCGCGCTGCGCCAAGCTCGCCGAGCGTGGCCTGTATGACCTGCGGATCGCACTGAAGATCGAACAGCCGTTCGATACGCGCCAGACACGCGGGCGCCACCGGCTCCAGCCCCGCACTGAGCGTCACCTGTAGCGTGCAGGTGCTGATATCCGGAGTGACGCGAAACACGCCCTGATGCCCGTCGCAGGCAAAGCTGCGCTCGTAGTAGGTTTCGGTGACGGTTTCAACGCCCGCGAGCGCACGCGCGCCAAGAAAGCCAAACATCCACTGCCAGTCGTAAGGGGGTTGCCAGTTCAGGGAATACATCGCTGCTCCTTTTATGTTCTCCACAGCATAAACCGAAGAGACCGCTTTCGCTTTGCTTTCATATTCCTGTTGTCGCAGGCCGGACATTTCGCTAAAGTCTCGCCCCTTCTCACCGGCATGGGGATGTCTACGTGTTTATTGGATTTGACTACGGTACGGCGAACTGCTCGGTTGCGATCGTGCAAAACGGGCAACCACGGCTCCTGAAAATGGAAAAAGAGAGCACGCTGCTGCCGTCTATGCTCTGCGCACCGACCCGTGAAGCGGTCAGCGAATGGCTTTTCCGTCACCATCAGGTTCCGGCTACTGCTGCGGAAACCCAGGCGCTGCTGCGCCGCGCGGTGAGTTTCAACCGTGAAGAAGATATCGACGTCACGCCCGCAAGCGTCCAGTTTGGCCTCTCCTCTCTGGGCCAGTACGTTGAGGATCCGGAAGAGGTCTACTTCGTTAAATCGCCTAAATCGTTCCTCGGTGCCAGCGGCCTGAAGCCGCAGCAGGTAGCGATGTTCGAGGATCTGGTGTGCGCGATGATGGTACACATTCGCAATCAGGCGCAGACCCAGGTAACGGAAACCATCGACCAGGCGGTGATTGGCCGTCCGATTAACTTCCAGGGCTTAGGGGGCGATGAGGCCAACCAGCAGGCGCAGGGCATTCTTGAGCGTGCCGCAAAGCGCGCCGGCTTTCACGACGTGGTGTTCCAGTACGAGCCGGTTGCGGCGGGGCTGGATTTCGAAGCCACGCTGACGGAAGAGAAACGCGTGCTGGTGGTGGATATCGGGGGCGGAACCACGGACTGCTCGCTGCTGCTGATGGGGCCGCAGTGGCATAACCGCCGCGACCGCGAAGGCAGCCTGCTCGGGCACAGCGGGTGCCGCGTGGGCGGTAACGATCTGGATATCGCCCTCGCGTTTAAAAGCCTGATGCCGCTGCTGGGCATGGGCGGACAAACGGAAAAAGGGATCGCCCTGCCGATCCTGCCGTGGTGGAACGCCATCGCTATTAACGATGTTCCGGCGCAGAGCGATTTTTACAGCACCGCCAACGGCCGCTTCCTGAACGATATGATGCGCGATGCCCAGGACGCCGACAAAGTCGCCCTGCTCTACAAGGTCTGGCGTCAGCGCCTGAGCTATCGCGTGGTGCGCACGGCGGAAGAGAGCAAAATTGCGCTCTCTGGCAGCCCCGAGCACGCGGTTTCGCTGCCCTTTATCAGCGACGATCTCGCCACCGCCATTACCCAACAGGGGCTGGAAACGGCGCTCGCGCAGCCGCTACAGCGCATTCTGGAACAGGTGCAGCTGGCGCTGGAGAACGGTAAAGAGAAGCCGGACGTGATCTACCTGACCGGCGGAAGCGCCCGTTCACCGCTGATCAAAAAGGCGCTGGCGGAGCAGCTGCCGGGTATTCCGATTGCCGGAGGCGATGACTTTGGCTCCGTGACCGCCGGGCTGGCGCGCTGGGCGCAGGTGATGTTCAGCTAAGGCTCGTGAAGCCCCTCTGCGTTAGCGAGGGGCTTTGTTATCTACAGGAGGCTAACGCGCTTGTCTTCCCGCCGCCTTACCACCTGCTTCTTTTCCCATACAGGCTCCGTGACGACGTTTTCACATCGCTGCAAATAGCCTTTAAAGTCAGCCAGCGCCACCGGCGGCATAAAATAGTAGCCCTGCTGAAAATCAACCTGGTTATTCATCAGCCAGTCACGCTGGTAATCATATTCCACCCCCTCCGCGACGGTGCGCAGCCCGAGGATCGCCGCCAGGTTAATCATCGACTCCAGCATCGGTAACGACTGCTCCTGCGCGTGAATGCCGTTGATAAAGGTCTTGTCGATTTTAATCACGTCCAGTTCAAGCTCGTTCAGATAGCAGAGGTTGGCGTAGCCGGTACCGAAATCATCCAGCGCGAAAAGCACGCCGCGGTTGCGCAATGAACGGATCAGCTCTTTCACCGCGGGCGTGACCACCAGCGTCTGATTTTCCGTAATCTCGATCATCAGCTTGATGGGCAGCGATTCGGTCAGCTCTAAAAAATTGAGGCATTCCCAGTAAAAGACCGGGTTGCTCAAGTTTGACGGGCTGACGTTAAACGCCACGAAAAACGGCTTTTCCAGGCCGACAATCTCATTTAAATCACCCGCGACCTTATTCATTAAATAGCTGGTTAGCTCATTAATTAATCCGCTGCTTTCTGCCAGCGGAATAAACTCGCGCTGGGAAATCGCATAGTGATGACCCAATGGCCAACGCGCCAGCACCTCTACGCCGCACACGTCCCCCGCGTGGCCGACAATGGGCTGGTAATAAGGGATAATTTCATCGTTTTTGAGTGCCAGACTTAAGCGGCTGGCCTCCGCGCTGTCGGAGACTGAACTTTGAACGGCCCGGGCAGTTAAACCGCCCTTCCCTTTTCTGCTCTGTGCCAGGAAGCTATTTCTGCACAGATAAATCAGGGATTCGTTGAAATTATCAAATCCCAGACGGTGGTTGATTTTGTCCCGGTAGCGGTACAGGGATTTTATCGTTAACGAGTTCGCGTGACAAAACGCCTCCAGCCCCGATCGGGTGAAAGAGGCGTAAAGCATCTCCTGCTCAAAATCGCTCAGGCGGAAGTCATCCACCATCCCCAGCGCACCGGAGTTACCCGGATCGTTTTCAGCCATCAGGATGCGCTTAAGGCTGCCCATCAGGGTGCCGCACTGGAGATTTGCATCAATAGCCTCAGCGTATTCAAACCCTCGGTTAATACATTTATTTTCACTCAGTCGGATAACCACGCTGTTCACACTGATAAATTGTCCGCTATTTCGTTGCAGCCACTTTTTCACTAACGTAAACGGCATTCTGCTGTCAATAATCAACAGACAGGAATTATACTGGGGGGCAGACACGTCGGTATCAACAATATAGGTTCCGCTATCCACCAGAATCAGATTATGTAACCAGGATCTGATCCCCGAGAAAAGATAAATGTCATAACTAAGCAGGAAGACCTTTTTCGTATTCATCATCATCACCATCATGGTTTAATTGCAAAGGCAGCCCCGCCCTTAAACAGAGAGAACGTTTACAATTTTACGGTTTCCAAAAATATTAAATGCCGGGTCAATGACATTCATTAAGACGAAAAAATCTGCTTTATGTTTTCCTCCTTCTTGCGCGTTAACAGGAGTAAAATGATAAGAATATTCCTGTCACCAAAACAAGGAATTATCCGAGTGGCGAAAAGTACAAATTAAACCCCTTGCATTCACGCCACGACAAAACAAAACAATAAGAATCAAGCAATATGCAGAATTAACATCTGCAAAGTGATATTAAAACCGCTTTTCACTTTGCCCGGCAGACCATGATCGTGCGGCGCAGATCGCGAAGGCCGTATACGTTACTGGCGATATGCATGATCTTGTAGTAAAAGAGCGGCTGCCTGGTCATCAAGAGATCCGTTATTTTATCCGGCAGGTCGTCATTCACATTTTTAATCACGGCCGAACGCCGGGTTCGCCAATATCCATCGCTCTCCTGCCCTAAAAACGTCAGGGTGGTTGCCCGGTTAACGGCGTAGAGTTTACCGTTGACGTCCAGCGTGCCCACCTGGGAATAAACGCCCCCCTTTCCGGACGAGATCCGCAATACCTGCATAATTTCCCCCTCAATATTAACGCCCTCCTTTTGCGTATGTAGCGCAATATTGACTTTAGAGGTGCAGACCAGCACCGAAGGGATCGCGTGTCGGGTCAGCACATAAACAAATGCCGCCAACAGCACGGCAATTAAACTAATAAAAATAATTTTCGCATTCATTCGCCACCCCGTTACGATCCATCATACACACGCTAAAAAAGTACTCCTTTAGTCTGTTACCGGGAGACAAACTGTTATCGTCGTAAAATATCACGACCTTATCTTTTCGTTCGCAGATAGAACTTATCTCTAGCCATTTCGCTGAGTGAAGAAAATGAACGATTTTTTCATCCGAATTTTCTTCGGTGGTATACACGTCACAGGCACCCGTTTTTAAAACAAACACTATCCCGTCGTGATGACGGAAAATAAAGGTGAGAAAAAAACCGGACGCGGCAAAAAGCGTTAATCCTAAAATGAGCCATAACAAAAACGGCCTGTACTGGCTAAGCACCGCAGATGTCTTTTCCGGCAAAATAACTTCATTAACGTTAGGGGATATTTTTTCCTGTACGTTATTCATCCGTGCCTGAAAAATAAAACCTTCGCGGGGAATAGTGATAATGACATCATCAACCCCCAGCCCGCTAAACGCTTTGCGTAATATACTGATATTTTTGTTCAGCGTATGGCCTGAGGGGATCATCCCGTGCTTGCCCCAGACCTCTTCAATAATCGCCTCTCTGTTTAATTGTTGATAATTGTTGGCAATAAATAGCGCGAGTAACCTGGCCGTGGGAACGGAAAGGACAACCTGTTGATCTTGTACGCTCAGCGATCGCTTCTCTGAATCGTATAAAATCCGATCGTTAATTATTTTTTTCATCCAGCTAAACTCTTATATTTATCTTTCATGATTCAAATAACCTCCACAGAGTATATTTACCTTATAGAGGTTAGCAATATAAGAATACTTTATTTAGATTTTACTCAACACGCTTAAAGCACCCATCACCGACAGGGATATACTTCTGCAATGCCACAATAAACTTTTTATTTTGATATTTTAGCCCGCTGCTGCGGTAGGTTTCACCTGGCAATACGTAGCGGATGGTGGCCTCATCATCCGTTGAATGGCACCCCCGCTGTACAATGATTTTAAAGAAGGTGTTGCCCGTGTTTTTGAGCACCCCGCTGCGTTCATCGAGCGTGTAGCGCAGATCCAGCTTTCTCGGACGTACCACCAGTATCGTTTCCATGGCAATCGCGGGTATGGCTTCGCTCTTTTTGCCCTGGTTACGCGCCGGGAACATCGTGACCGGCGTTTCCGTAAACTGCACCCGGTAATAGCGCTCCCGGTCATCCTGCGGGCCACGATAGAAAATTTTGAAATACTCCCCGGCGTCCGGCGCGAGGGAGAAGTTCAGCGGCGCGAACAGCAGCTCCCCCTCTTCTATCGGCTGGCGCCGCTCGCCGCCCGGCCCGGGCTTATCGATCTTCACCGCGGAGATGCTGTAAACATTCTGCTTTTTGCTGTTGTTAAAAATGCGTTTGCTGATAAACGACGCGTCCGCTGGCATATCGTAAATGGTGGAGTCGAGATAAATAGCGCGGGCAGAAAAACTGCACAGCGCCGCACACGCGTAGACTGCGCACATCAGAACCGCACGCCAGCGCCTCATTTCGTTACTCCCAGCCAGTTTGCCGTCACTTTGATTTCACCGCTGGCGCTGACCACCCCCTCCCAGTCCGCGCCTGCAACCGTTAACGCCGAGCGGGAGTCGTTCATCGGGAACAGCAGCGACAGGCTGGTGCTGAAATAGCTTCCGTCGTCGGTGTTGTTAACATCCCACGGGGTCTGCTGCCACAGGGCGTCGCTCAGGCTGATGGCCGCCTCGCCGCAGCTGTTTCTCACCTGCGTCAGGCTGCCCGACTGGTTGTTATATTGCAGATAGGCCGGGATCGGCACGCTCAGCCCTCCCTGGGCAGAGGTGAACAGGCAGTACGGCGTGTTGTTGATTGTCGTGCTCTCCCCGATTACCTGCGCGGTAATGCTGTCTGCCTGTCGCGGGCCGGACACGGTCACCACGTAGTCCATGGTAATCGGCGAATCGTCACCAATGGTGCCGCTGCCGCTGGCCGCGGTCGTATTGTTCGAAGACAAAATGCTGATCCCGTACTCCTTCGGCACGATGTTCAGCTGCAACGAGGGGGTGAACTGGTAATAGCCCGATTCCGGCGTCAGGCCGTTATAAAACCCGAAGGTAAAGGGCTGGCTGTTGGTGATGCTGTATCCGGAATCCACCAGGTTTTTAAGAAAGGTCTTCGACAAGAAGAGATAAACGTACTCCCCGCCCGTTGAGAAGACGTTGTAATAGGCCGTGGTGGAGCTAAAGTTATACCAACTGGAGCCATTACCGGAATAGCGCACCGTGGAGGCCGCCGGGGTAAAGCCAAGCGAAGCCGAATCTATATAGGCGCGGAAGGTCAGCGAGGCGGTCAAATTCGCCGTCTGCTGGAGGTTATAGCTGACCATTTTGCAGATCACGCCGCTCACGTTGCTGACCACTCCCAGCTCGCAGGCGCCGGAGTCGTTGGTGATGCTCGGCGTCCCGTCGCTGGCGATCCACAGTTCCTGAAACGCGCTCGTCGATTCAAGCGCCAGATGCCCGCGCTTGGTCAGGGTGTAGTTCACGTATTGCCAGCGCCCTGAACTCTGATCCTTGCAGCGCTCTCCCGCCGCGTAATCATAATTGACCGAGGTATAGCAGCGGTTGAAGACGTAGGTTTCGCTGCTGCCGGTCGACATATTGCGGAAGTATTCGTAAGCGGATTCGCTCAACGAGGCAAAGCCGTACGCGCCGCCGACCACGCCCGCCACCGAGCCAACCTGGGCGTGGTAGAACCCGTTTTCGTCGGTGCCCAGGCCTGTGATATAGCCGGACGTCGGGCACTGCGACCCGCTGTAGCAGCGGATGCCGCGAAACGGCCCGTCAATTGGCGAATTATCTATCCACATATCCTGATAGTTATTGCCCGGCGCCGTCCAGCCAACGTAGCCGAGATAGCCCAGGCTGACCTGCGATGAACCGTATTTCACCCAGGTGTTCGAGCCGCTGAAGCGGGGATCGAGCGCGGAGGGCGTAATGAAATACTCGCCGTCCACGGCGTTTTCGATAAACAGGAAGTTATTGCTGACCGATCCGGACGAACTTGCGGTCAGCGCGTTCGCCGTTAACGGCATACACGCGCCCGCCATAAGGAGAGGAATAATTATCTTCATTCGATTATCTCTGTGCCATTGTCGTTTGCAGTACACACTTCACGTCCCCGACCCACGCGGCGCCGCGGGCTTTTTCCAGATCCAGATCGGCTTCGCAGAGGTTTCCACTGGCGGAGACCAGCGTGATCACCGGGTATTTCTTATCGATATCGATCGCAAACTCCCCTTTCGCGTCGGTACGCGTCTTGCCGATGTGGTTATGAATATCGGTATTCGAGGCCAGCGCGCCGTTCGGATAACGCACGCGACCAAATACCGTCACCATGCTTTTCACCTCAGGCGCCACCATGCCCACGTTCCCCGGGTAGAGGGTTAACGCCTGCTTGCGTCCGGAGACAATGTCGAAGCTGTCTTCGGAGTGGCGGTCGTTCATGATTTCAAGCCTGTACTGCGCGTAAGGCGGCAGCGCGATAAAGCTCGATTTACCGCTCAGCACGTAGTTGCGGTTGTTGATTTTGGCGGCCAGCTTGCCGTCGCCCGCCAGCCCGGTTTTGACGATGATGCCGGAGCGCTGGCGCTCCTTGCTGAGGCCAACATCACCGCCCGTCCAGGCCACCGATCCCTGCGACGAGAAGTTCAGGCCGGTGGCGTTATCCGCTGAGCGGGTCACGGAAACCGTCCCGGCGTTGTACTGGGTGTCGTAGCTCATATTGCCGTTAACGGAATAGTCGTTGCCGTAGCTCTGCGCCCCTTTCAGACGGGCCGACGCGGCGATCCCGGCAGAGGTAATCGGCCCTTCTTCAAACTGCTTGCGCGCGCTGATGTTGCCCTGCGTGGCGCCGTAGCGATCGCGCGACGCGCCCACGCTCAGCCAGGAGGCCAGCGGCAGCGAAAAATCGAGGCTAACGTAGCGTTCCTGACGCCCGTCATCATTGGTGTTGTTGTAGTAATAGCGCTGCACCCCGGCGCGTAAGCCGACGGTGGCGTAGCGCCCGGAATACAGCGTGGTGCTGTAATCCAGGTTGCGGTATTTATTGCCAGAGTAGCGGTTTTCGGTCTGGCTCAGGGTCAGCGAACCGCCGTGCGGGATTACGCTGCCCAGATTCAGGGTGCCGCCAATCGAATAGTTGTCGCGCTCCTGCACCGGCAACCGATCGCCGATGCTGCTGTCCTCCCGGGAGGCCCACAGGGAGCCAAATCCGCCGGGCACGCTGAGGCTCACGCTGCTCACGTTGCGCCAGCTGCCGTCGTTCGCCACCAGCGTTTGGGTGCCCGCGCTCACGTATTCGTTCACGTTGAGGGTCAGATCCGTTTCGTTAACGGCATTGTTATCAAAACCGTAGAACGTCGATTTCACGTTAAGACCGGAGAGGATCGCCAGCGTCAGCGAGCCCGCGCCCCCGGCAATCCAGGTCTGCTCGCTGCCTAAATCACGATACCGATTACGCTTATAGCTGACGCGATCGTAATCCAGCGAACCGCCGAACAGCTGCCAGGACATCTCCTTCACCCCGGCCGCCTGCTGGCGCGCGAAGATTTTATTCACGCGGCTTTGGCGGGTGTTCACCGTGCGGCCGTTAATCACGATATCCACGGTCACGTCATAGACGCCGTAGGGAAAACGGCTGGTGTCGATTTCGTAGCTGCCCATATTGAAGTTCTGCACGCTGAGCAGACGCCCGTCACGAAACACGTGCACCTCCCCCGCTGCGGGCAGGAAGACCGTAATCGGGGTCAGGGAGAGCGCGGTGTTTTCCACCACGGTACTGCCTTTATTTCCGTAGCTGACGCCGTAGATTTTGCCGCCGTTAAGCGCGTTAAGGCTGGCAATCGACTGGACGTTCCAGGTGTCGAGCATCCCCAGCGCCAGGCGATAGCCTGCGTAATCGCGCTCGTACATGGCGCGATAGACTTTGCTGGTGGCGTTGCTTTCACCGATGCCGTAGACCGAGCCGTTAATATTGACGTGGTGCTCCCGAAGCGAAGTGGTGTTATCGAGGGTGACATAACTCCGCGAGCTGCTGCCGTTCTGATAGTTGTTGTAGTACGAGCCAATGTTGTAATTAAGCACGTTCGAGAGCCTGTCGACGCTGGACGGGCCTAACAGCGAGCTGCGCGCAACCACCGCTTCGGTAAGCGCATCGCGACTGACAATCATCTCCAGATGAAACGACGACACGTTGAGCTGCAAGCGGGCTTCAGGGGTCAGGGCAATTGCGGTGTTGTCGACGAACTTAACGTCAGCGATCTTTTCTACCATCGCGCGGGTTTTGTCCGACAGCACCGCGTTGTTGGGCAGGTCGGAAATCATTATCGACTTCACGGTAATATTGCCGTCGACCAGCGAGATCGTCGCATCCGCTATTTTTTGCTGGCTCTTTTCATCCGTTTCCTGATAGCGAATAAAGACCGGCACCGTCATCCCCTGCTCCAGCGAGCGCGCAAAAGCACCGGGGATCACGTAATGACCAATTTTAACGGGCGCTGAATGTGCAAAGCCTGGTGTTAACGCTAAAGAGAGAAAAACGCTTCCCCCAAAGAGAGTTTTAAACGACATACGCATCCTTACACTTCGGCATTTAATTTTTGGCGACGGTCATGGCATCGGGCGCTACTTCACCGTAATAAATTGCTTACCGTGCCAGATGCCAATTCGCGTGCGGCTGTTCGACACATCGCTTTTTTGCAGTCTTATTTTCGTGCCAGGCATAACGTAATAGCGCTCACGGCAGCCTCTGCCCTGGTCCTGGGCGGGGTCTTTACAGGCGCCATAGGCAATCACGCGAAAAGAGACATTTCCGGTATTGGTAATCAGGTCTCCCTGGCGGCTGTAGTCGAAACGCTCCTTGCGCGGGGCGACAACTAAAATGGTGCCAATTTCAGCAGAGGCGGTTGCCACGGCGGCTTTACCGGCTTTGGTTGTGGCGCTTTCGCTTATCGGCTCATCAATCCACTGCAAGCGGTAATAACGCTCTTTATCGTCTTCTGGCCCTTTGTAGAAAAAGCGGAACACGTCTTTTGCATCGCCCGGCAGAATAAGGTTGGCAGGGGTGGACAGTAATTCGCCTGGCGTCATGTTCATCTCAACGCCACCGGGCAGCGGCGATGAGAGCTGTTTTACCGTCACGCTCACGTAGCGCGCCGACCCCGTGGTGTTGATGATTTCCTTCGATAAGGAACGCTGATCGGTGGTCATTATCGAGGTGATATCACCCACGTTAATCGCCTGGCAGGAAAAAGATGCAGCGATCCCTGCCAGCAGGGCGATTGGCAAATAGTTTTTCATCACTTATTTCCTGAGAAATTCGGGAGAATGGCTCTCCCGAATCGTTTATTGATTACGCAGGGGTCGTCCAGGTGGCGTTGAACTGCACTTTCACGTCGCCAGTCCAGTAGCCGTCCGGCAGCGCGGAGTAGTCAGTGACCGCCGTGGTGCCATCAGAGGTTGCAGAGGTGATGGAGAATTTGAAGCTGGACTGATCGCTCACGCGCTCAGCGCCGTTATACGCGCCATCCGCCATCAGGCTTTCGAGGCCAGAGGTAGAGGCGGCGTTCACCAGCACGGTTTCCGTAGAGGTGGACAGCGCGTTGCCGTTCCAGGCCACACCCACGTCCAGCGTAGAGGCATCGCCGCTTGCGTTGGTCAGGGTATTGCTGATGACCTGAGCCGTCAGCTCAAAGTCTGTCGCACTTTCCTGGCCCTGGATCGTCACGTCAAACGCACCGTCCTGGGTGTTAAACCCGTTCAGGCCTTCCGCGTACTGGAAGGTCAGCGAGTTCAGCGGGGTTACCACCAACATGCTGGTCGTGTCTTTTGTGGCCGTAGCATCCCATGACGCCGTAGCCGACGCGGTGACGTCAGCCATTGCGTTTGCCGTTGCGAATACAGAAACCAGAGAGGCCACCAGTAATAATTTTTTCATTTTTCTTCTCCTGAAAACAAACGCGCAACCCGGTGCTTATATATAAGTCACGAGGATGCTCCTTTTAATTGCGAGCGAGAGGTGCCGCGCCAAAAAATTATTATTGGAAATGATGTATCGCCACAACCGCCTGAACCAGAAAATACCCCTGCCGACATAAGATATTTCTTAGTCTCAATCCGCAATAAAGCGCGATTTAGAAGATATAAATCTGATTATTATTTATTTAATGGTTTAAATAACCATTATTTACACATATTAAGGGGAATAAATCTATTTTCTTTTCTTGATACAAATCAAAACACGAGGCAAGCGCCAGCGGCAGTAAAAGCATTACAAATCAATAAAGTATAGATGTGGTGAATAACTCACCGTCAATTGTTAAACAAATGATATGAAAATGAAAGCATTTCGTTGAAATGGAAATATTCTTATCTCTTATTATTGGAAGTGGGAAAATTCTTATTGGAGGGGATATGAAATAAATAACGTTATGGGCGGTTATTATATTAATAAAGAAAGAAAAATATAAGAATATTTCCCAGGGAGGGAATATTCTTATATTTATTTCTCGACAGACAATGCCCTCTTCATTTTTTTGGGGGGGAATATACGGCTCAGGTGGTCATTCCGTTCACCTTGGGTTCCTTGCTTCTCTGTCACCACACGACTTGTGAACGTGCCATGGGGGCTCGCCGCCGCCCCCCTGGCAACCCGGGCTCCCGGCAAGAAAATCGTCGCTTCGCGATTCCCTCAGCTTATTCCTTCATGCTATCGGGTCGGGCACCAGCCTGCATCCATGCAGGCTATGCCCTCTCGGCGCGTCCATGCGCCTCGCCCCGGCATTACGGAAACGCTTCGGCGATTTACAGCCGGACCAGGGTGCCATTAGCCGGCACCGGAGTCGCAAAACAATTCCCTCTCCCCGTGGGAGAGGGTCAGGGTGAGGGCATCAGACCGCAGAGTCTGTAGGCCGGGTAAGGCAACGCCGCCACCCGGCAAAACCCGCCCCTTCATTCAGACCATTCCTGACAGTCTTCCATATTTCCTCCATTTTTCCGCTGTGTTAGCTGACTAAACTAGTATCATTCCCCGACGTGTTTCAGGATGAGAACAGATAACGATGAAAGGCAGTAATAAATCCCGCTGGGCAATCGCCGCTGGCATCATTGTGGTGGCGCTTGCCGCCGCCTGGTACTGGCACAGCCAATCCTCCGGTTCAGCGGCACCTGCGGGTGCCAGCAGCCAGGCGCAGCGCCCTTCCGGCGGTGGCCGTCACGGTATGCGCGGCGGCGCGCTGGCTCCGGTTCAGGCCGCCACGGCGGAAAATAAAGCGGTTCCTCGTTATCTTTCCGGGCTCGGCACCATCACCGCGGCAAACACCGCGACGGTGCGCAGCCGGGTTGACGGCCAGCTTCTGGCGATCCATTTCCAGGAAGGTCAGCAGGTAAAAGCCGGTGATTTACTGGCTGAAATCGACCCGAGCCAGTTTAAGGTGGCGCTTGCCCAGGCGCAGGGGCAGCTTGCGAAAGACCAGGCAACCCTCGCCAACGCGCGACGCGATCTGGCGCGCTATCAGCAGCTGGTTAAAACCAATCTGGTGTCGCGTCAGGAGCTGGACACCCAGCAGGCGCTGGTGAGCGAATCTCAGGGCACCATCAAAGCCGACCAGGCCGCCGTGGCGAGCGCCCAGCTCCAGCTCGACTGGAGCCGCATCACCGCGCCCATCGACGGCCGCGTGGGGCTGAAGCAGGTCGACATCGGCAACCAGATCTCCAGCGGTGACACCACCGGGATCGTCGTCATTACCCAGACCCACCCTATCGATCTGGTCTTTACCCTGCCGGAAAGCGATATCGCCACCGTGATGCAGGCGCAAAAAAGCGGCAACGGCCTGGTCGTCGAGGCCTGGGACCGCACCAACAAGCAGAAACTCAGCGACGGTAAACTGCTGAGCCTTGATAACCAGATCGACACCACCACCGGCACCATCAAGCTGAAGGCGCGGTTTAACAATCAGGACGACGCGCTGTTCCCTAACCAGTTTGTGAATGCGCGAATGCTGGTCGCCACCGAAGAAAATGCCGTGGTGATCCCGACCGCCGCCCTGCAAATGGGTAACGAAGGCAACTTCGTCTGGGTGCTGAACAGCGACAATAAAGTGAGCAAGCATCTGGTCAAAACCGGGATTCAGGACAGCCAGACGGTGGTGATTAGCGCCGGGCTGTCGGCGGGCGACCGCGTGGTGACCGACGGTATCGACCGTCTGACCGAAGGGGCGAAAGTGGAAGTGGTGGAAGCGCACGACAGCACGACGACCGCCGAACAGCCCGCAAAAGCTGAACGCAAAAAACAGGGAGCGGCTTCCTGATGCAGGTGATGCCCCCAAGCTCCACAGGTGGGCCGTCACGCCTGTTTATTCTGCGCCCTGTTGCCACCACCCTGCTGATGGTGGCGATTCTGCTCGCCGGGATCATCGGCTATCGCTTCCTGCCCGTATCGGCCCTGCCGGAAGTAGATTACCCGACCATTCAGGTCGTCACCCTCTACCCTGGCGCCAGCCCGGATGTGGTGACGTCGGCCATCACCGCGCCGCTTGAGCGCCAGTTCGGGCAGATGTCCGGCTTAAAGCAGATGTCGTCGCAAAGTTCGGGCGGCGCGTCGGTGGTGACGCTCCAGTTCCAGCTCACGCTGTCGCTGGACGTCGCCGAGCAGGAGGTGCAGGCCGCGATTAACGCCGCGACCAACCTGCTGCCGTCTGACCTGCCCAACCCGCCGGTCTACAGCAAAGTAAACCCGGCTGACCCGCCGATCATGACCCTCGCGGTCACCTCTTCCGCCCTGCCGATGACGCAGGTGGAAGACATGGTGGAAACCCGCGTGGCGCAGAAGATTTCTCAGGTCACCGGCGTGGGGCTGGTGACGCTCGCGGGCGGGCAACGTCCGGCGGTGCGCGTGAAGCTCAACGCGCAGGCCATTGCCGCGCTGGGCTTAACCAGCGAAACCATCCGCACCGCCATCAGCAGCGCCAACGTCAACTCCGCGAAAGGCTCCCTCGACGGCCCGACCCGCGCGGTGACGCTCTCCGCCAACGACCAGATGCAGTCCGCCGATGAATACCGTCAGCTGATTGTGGCCTACCAGAACGGCGCGCCGGTTCGCCTCGGCGATGTGGCGACAGTGGAACAGGGGGCGGAAAACAGCTGGCTGGGCGCGTGGGCGAACAAGCAGCAGGCGATCGTGATGAACGTGCAGCGCCAGCCGGGGGCTAACATCATCGACACCGCCGACAGCATTCGCACCATGCTGCCGCAGCTGATCGAAAGCCTGCCGAAGTCGGTGAGCGTGAAGGTGCTTTCCGACCGCACTACCAACATTCGCGCCTCGGTAAGCGACACCCAGTTTGAGCTGATGCTGGCCATCGCGCTGGTGGTGATGATCATCTACGTCTTCCTGCGCAACGTCCCGGCGACCATCATTCCCGCCGTCGCCGTGCCGCTGTCGCTGGTCGGCACCTTCGCGGTGATGGTGTTCCTCGACTTCTCGATCAACAACCTGACGCTGATGGCGCTGACGATAGCCACCGGCTTCGTGGTGGATGACGCCATCGTCGTGATTGAGAACATCTCGCGCTATATCGAAAAAGGTGAAAAACCGCTGGCCGCCGCGCTGAAAGGGGCGGGCGAGATCGGCTTTACCATTATCTCCCTGACCTTCTCGCTGATTGCGGTGCTGATCCCGCTGCTGTTTATGGGCGATATCGTCGGGCGGCTGTTCCGGGAATTTGCCGTCACCCTGGCAGTGGCGATTTTGATTTCCGCGATTGTCTCCCTGACCCTGACGCCGATGATGTGCGCCCGCATGCTGAGCCACGAGTCCCTGCGCAAGCAGAACCGCTTCTCACGCGCCTCGGAAAGGATGTTCGAGCGCATTATTGCCGCCTACGGCCGGGTGCTGGAAAAAGTGCTCAATCACCCGTGGGCCACGCTGGGGGTGGCGCTTGGCACGCTGGCGCTGTCCGTGATGCTGTGGATTTTCATCCCGAAAGGCTTCTTCCCGATCCAGGATAACGGCATTATTCAGGGCACCCTTCAGGCGCCGCAGTCGGTGTCGTTCGCCAGCATGGCCCAGCGCCAGCAGCAGGTGGCTGAGATCGTCATGAAAGATCCGGCGGTGGAAAGCCTCACCTCCTACGTGGGCGTGGACGGCACCAACCCGTCGCTGAACAGCGCCCGTTTGCAGATCAACCTCAAGCCGCTGGACGAGCGTGACGACCGCGTGAACGCCGTGATTGAGCGTCTGCAAACCGCCGTGGCGCGCGTGCCGGGCATTGAGCTGTACCTGCAACCGATTCAGGATCTGACTATCGATACCCAGGTGAGCCGCACCCAGTACCAGTTCACGTTGCAGGCCACCAGCCTCGACGCGCTCAGCACCTGGGTGCCGCAGCTGGTGAACAAGCTCCAGATGCTGCCGCAGCTTTCGGACGTCAGCAGCGACTGGCAGGACAAGGGGCTCGCGGCCTACGTGAACGTGAACCGCGACAGCGCCAGCCGTCTGGGGATTAGCATGTCTGACGTGGACAACGCCCTGTACAACGCCTTCGGCCAGCGCCTGATCTCCACGATTTATACCCAGGCGAACCAGTATCGCGTGGTGCTGGAGCACGACACCGACAACACGCCGGGCCTTGCGGCGCTGGATTCGGTGCGCCTGACCAGCAAGGACGGCGGCATCGTGCCGTTAAGCGCGATTGCTCACGTCGAGGAGCGCTACACCCCGCTCTCCATCAACCATCTGGATCAGTTCCCGTCCACCACCATTTCCTTTAACGTGCCGGACAACTATTCGCTGGGCGAGGCGGTGGAAGCCGTGCTGTCGGCGGAAAAAGCGCTGAGCTTCCCGACCGACATTCAGACCCAGTTCCAGGGCAGCACGCTGGCTTTCCAGGCCGCGCTGGGCAGCACCGTCTGGCTGATCGTCGCGGCGGTGGTGGCGATGTATATCGTGCTCGGCGTGCTGTACGAGAGCTTTATTCATCCGATCACCATTCTCTCTACCCTGCCGACGGCGGGCGTGGGGGCGCTGCTGGCGCTGATGCTCGCAGGGAGCGAGCTGGACGTGATTGCGATTATCGGCATCATTCTGCTGATCGGGATCGTGAAGAAAAACGCCATCATGATGATCGACTTCGCCCTGGCCGCCGAGCGCGAGCAGGGTATGTCGCCGCGCGACGCTATCTTCCAGGCCTGCCTGCTGCGTTTTCGTCCGATCCTGATGACCACCCTCGCGGCGCTGTTAGGCGCGCTGCCGCTGATGCTCAGTACCGGCGTCGGGGCGGAGCTGCGCCGTCCGTTGGGTATCGGCATGGTGGGCGGCCTGATGCTAAGCCAGGTGCTGACGCTGTTCACCACCCCGGTTATCTATCTGCTGTTTGACCGTCTGGCGCTGTGGACCAAAAGCCGCTTCCCGAAACGTGAAGAGGAGGCGTAAGTGAAGTTTTTCGCCCTCTTCATTTACCGTCCGGTGGCGACGATTTTAATTTCGCTCGCCATTACCCTGTGCGGCGTGCTGGGCTTCCGCCTGCTGCCGGTCGCCCCGCTGCCGCAGGTGGATTTCCCGGTGATCATGGTCAGCGCGTCGCTGCCGGGCGCCTCGCCGGAAACGATGGCCTCGTCGGTCGCCACGCCGCTGGAACGCTCGCTCGGGCGCATTGCCGGGGTCAACGAAATGACCTCCAGCAGCTCGCTCGGCAGCACGCGTATCATTCTGGAGTTCAGCTTCGACCGGGACATTAACGGCGCGGCGCGCGACGTGCAGGCGGCCATTAACGCCGCGCAAAGCCTGCTGCCAAGCGGAATGCCGAGCCGTCCGACCTACCGCAAGGCTAACCCGTCCGACGCGCCGGTGATGATCCTCACCCTCACCTCGGACACCTATTCCCAGGGGCAGCTGTACGATTTTGCCTCCACGCAGCTGGCGCAGACCATCGCCCAGATCGACGGCGTCGGGGATGTGAGCGTGGGCGGCAGCTCCCTGCCCGCGGTGCGCGTGGGGCTGAACCCGCAGGCGCTGTTTAACCAGGGGGTGTCGCTGGACGACGTGCGCACCGCCATCAGCAACGCCAACGTGCGCAAGCCGCAGGGGGCGATTGAAGACAGCAGCCACCGCTGGCAGATCCAGACCAACGACGAGCTGAAAACCGCTGCCGAATATCAGCCGCTGATTATCCACTACAACAACGGCGCGGCGGTGCGCCTGAGCGACGTCGCCAGCGTGACCGACTCGGTGCAGGACGTGCGCAACGCCGGGATGACCAACGCCAAACCGGCGATTTTGCTGATGATCCGCAAGCTGCCGGAAGCCAACATCATTCAGACGGTCAACAGCATCCGCGAGCGGCTGCCGGAGCTACAGGAAACCATCCCGGCGGCGATTGATTTGCAGATTGCGCAGGATCGCTCCCCGACCATTCGCGCCTCCCTCGAAGAGGTGGAGCAGACGCTGGTGATCTCCGTGGGTCTGGTGATCCTGGTGGTGTTCCTGTTCCTGCGCTCCGGTCGCGCGACGCTTATTCCGGCGGTGGCCGTTCCGGTATCGCTGATCGGCACCTTCGCAGCCATGTACCTGTGTGGGTTTAGCCTCAACAACCTGTCGCTGATGGCGCTGACCATCGCCACAGGTTTCGTGGTGGATGACGCCATCGTGGTGCTGGAAAATATCTCGCGCCATCTGGAAGCGGGCATGAAGCCGCTACAGGCGGCGCTTCAGGGCACGCGCGAGGTGGGCTTTACGGTGCTCTCCATGAGCCTGTCGCTGGTGGCGGTGTTCCTGCCGCTGCTGCTGATGGGCGGCCTGCCGGGGCGCCTGCTGCGCGAGTTCGCCGTCACCCTGTCGGTCGCCATCGGCATTTCGCTGGTGATTTCGCTCACGCTCACGCCGATGATGTGCGGCTGGATGCTCAAGCGCAGCAGGCCGCACTCCCAGCCGCGCAGGAAGGGCTTTGGCCGTTTTCTGGTGGCGATGCAGGAGGGGTACGGTAAATCCCTGAAGTGGGTGTTGAACCACACGCGGATCGTCGGGCTGGTGCTGATTGGCACCATCGTGCTGAACGTCTGGCTTTATATCTCGATCCCGAAAACCTTCTTCCCGGAACAGGACACTGGGGTGCTGATGGGCGGGATTCAGGCAGACCAGAGCATTTCGTTCCAGGCGATGCGCGGCAAGTTGCAGGACTTTATGAAGATCATCCGCGAAGATCCGGCGGTGGATAACGTCACCGGGTTTACCGGCGGCTCGCGGGTCAACAGCGGGATGATGTTTATCACCCTGAAAGCGCGCGGCGAGCGGCACGAAACCGCGCAGCAGGTGATCGACCGCCTGCGCGTGAAGCTCGCCAAAGAGCCGGGGGCGAACCTGTTTTTGATGGCCGTTCAGGATATCCGCGTCGGTGGACGTCAGTCGAACGCCAGCTATCAGTACACCCTGCTGTCGGATGATTTAGCCGCCCTGCGCGAATGGGAGCCGAAAATCCGTAAAGCGCTGGCGGCGCTGCCGCAGCTCGCGGACGTCAACTCGGATCAGCAGGACAACGGCGCGGAGATGGCGCTGACCTACGATCGTGAAACCATGTCGCGCCTCGGCATTGACGTTGCGGCGGCCAACAGCCTGCTCAACAACGCCTTCGGGCAGCGTGAAATCTCCACCATCTACCAGCCGATGAACCAGTATAAGGTGGTGATGGAGGTGGATCCGCGCTATACCCAGGACATCAGCGCGCTGGACAAAATGTTCGTGATTAACAGCGACGGCAAGGCGATTCCGCTCTCCTACTTCGCCAGCTGGCAGCCCGCGAACGCGCCGCTGTCGGTGAACCATCAGGGGCTGTCCGCCGCGTCGACGGTGTCGTTTAACCTGCCCACCGGCTCGTCGCTCTCGGAAGCGAGCGACGCCATTAACCGCGCCATGACCCAGCTCGGCGTGCCGTCTACCGTGCGCGGCAGCTTCGCGGGAACGGCGCAGGTGTTCCAGGACACCATGAACTCGCAGGTGATTTTGATTCTGGCGGCGATTGCCACGGTCTATATCGTGCTCGGCGTGCTGTATGAGAGCTACGTCCATCCGCTGACCATTCTCTCCACCCTGCCCTCGGCGGGCGTGGGGGCGCTGCTGGCGCTGGAGCTGTTCGGCGCGCCGTTTAGCCTGATCGCGTTAATCGGTATTATGCTGCTCATCGGCATCGTGAAGAAAAACGCCATTATGATGGTCGACTTCGCGCTGGACGCCCAGCGCAACGGCAACCTGACGCCGGAAGAGGCCATTTTCCAGGCCTGCCTGCTGCGTTTTCGTCCAATCATGATGACCACGCTGGCGGCGCTGTTCGGCGCGCTGCCGCTGGTAATTTCCGGCGGCGATGGCTCAGAGCTGCGCCAGCCGCTGGGGATCACGATTGTCGGCGGCCTGGTGATGAGCCAGCTGCTGACGCTCTACACCACGCCGGTGGTCTATCTTTTCTTCGACCGCCTGCGTCTGCGTTTTTCACGTAAAAAAAGAGAAACGGTAACCGGGTAAATGACTGAACTACCACAAAACGTCCGCTGGCAGCTATGGATTGTCGCCTTCGGCTTCTTTATGCAGTCGCTGGACACGACGATTGTGAACACCGCCCTGCCCTCGATGGCGAAAAGCCTGGGTGAGAGCCCGCTGCACATGCATATGGTGATTGTCGCCTACGTGCTGACGGTGGCGGTGATGCTCCCCGCCAGCGGCTGGCTGGCGGACAAGGTGGGAGTGAGGAATATCTTCTTCACGGCGATCGTGCTGTTCACCGCCGGGTCGCTGTTTTGCGCCCAGGCCAATACCCTCGACCAGCTGGTGATGGCGCGTGTGCTTCAGGGCGTCGGCGGCGCGATGATGGTGCCCGTCGGGCGGCTGACGGTAATGAAAATCGTCCCGCGCGAGCAGTACATGGCGGCGATGACCTTCGTCACCCTGCCCGGCCAGGTGGGGCCGCTGCTCGGCCCGGCGCTCGGCGGCGTGCTGGTGGAGTATGCCTCCTGGCACTGGATCTTCTTAATCAATCTGCCCGTCGGCATTATCGGCGCCATCGCCACGCTGACGCTGATGCCGAACTACACCATGCAGACCCGCCGCTTTGATTTTGTCGGCTTTATCCTGCTCGCGGCGGGAATGGCGACCCTGACCCTGGCGCTCGACGGGCAAAAGAGGCTGGGCATTTCTTCCCTGACGCTCGGCCTGCTGGTGACGATTGGCGTGGCGTCGGTGCTGTGGTATTTGTGGCACGCCAGAGGTAACGACCGGGCGCTGTTCAGCCTGAATCTGTTTAAAACGCCTACCTACCGTCTGGGGCTGTTTGGCAGCTTCGCCGGGCGCGTCGGCAGCGGCATGTTGCCCTTTATGACACCGGTATTTTTGCAGATCGGCATGGGCTTTTCGCCGTTCCACGCCGGGTTAATGATGATCCCGATGGTGCTCGGCAGCATGGGGATGAAGCGCATCGTGGTGCAGGTGGTGAACCACTTCGGCTATCGCCGGGTGCTGGTGTCCGCCACGCTCGGGCTGGCGTTAATCAGCCTGCTGTTTATGGCCGTGGCGCTGATGGGCTGGTATTACGCCCTGCCGCTGGTGCTGTTCTGCCAGGGGATTATCAACTCCATGCGCTTCTCGTCGATGAACACCCTGACGCTGAAAGATCTGCCGGACGAGCTGGCGAGCAGCGGCAATAGCCTGCTTTCGATGATCATGCAGCTCTCCATGAGCGTGGGGGTCACGATAGCGGGCCTGCTGCTCGGCATGTACGGGCAGCACCACCTCAGCGTCGATACTCCGGTGGCGCATCAGGTCTTCTTATATACCTATCTCAGCATGGCGGTGATTATCGCCCTGCCCGCCTTGATATTCGCCAGAGTCCCTACTGATACCAGCAAGAATGTCGTGATCCGACGCGGCAAAAGGAGCGCACCATGAAATTCTGGCGTCCCGGCATTACCGGCAAGCTGTTCGTCGCCATTTTCGCCACCTGTATCGTGCTGCTGATCACCATGCACTGGGCGGTGCGGGTGAGCTTTGAGCGCGGCTTTATCGACTACATTAAGCACGGCAACGAGCAGCGCTTGCAGGGCCTGAGCGACGCGCTGGGCGAGCAGTACGGGCTGCACGGCAACTGGCGCTTCCTGCGCAATAACGACCGCTTCGTGTTCCAAATTCTGCGCTCGCTGGAGCACGACAACGACGACGATCGCCCCGGCCCGGGAATGCCGCCGCACGGCTGGCGTACCCAGTTCTGGGTGATCGACCAGGAGATGCGCGTGCTGGTCGGCCCACGCGCCCCGGTGCCGCCGGACGGCACAAAGCGGGCCATTACCTCGAACGGCGCGACCGTCGGCTGGGTGATCGCCTCTCCGGTGGAGCGGCTGACGCGCAATACCGATATCAACTTTGACCGCCAGCAGCGCCAGACCAGCTGGCTGATTGTCGCCCTTTCCACGCTGCTCGCCGCCCTCGCCACCTTCCCGCTGGCGCGCGGCCTGCTCGCCCCGGTGAAACGTTTAGTCGAAGGCACCCACAAGCTGGCCGCCGGGGATTTCTCCACCCGCGTAGACACCCGCAGTCAGGACGAACTGGGCAAGCTGGCGCAGGACTTTAACCAGCTCGCCAGCACCCTGGAGAAAAACCAGCAAATGCGCCGGGACTTTATGGCCGATATCTCCCACGAGCTGCGCACCCCGCTGGCGGTGCTGCGCGGCGAGCTGGAGGCCATTCAGGACGGCGTGCGCCAGTTCACCCCCGAATCGGTGGCCTCGTTGCAGGCAGAGGTCGGCACGCTCACCAAGCTGGTGGACGATCTCCACCAGCTTTCGATGTCCGACGAAGGGGCGCTGGCCTACCAGAAGGCGCCGATTGACGTGATTAACGTGCTGGAGGTCGCCAGCGGCGCCTTCCGCGAGCGTTTTGCCAGCCGCAATCTGAAAATTGACCTCTCCCTGCCGGACAGCGCCGTGGTGTTTGGCGACCGCGACCGCTTGATGCAGCTTTTTAACAACCTGCTGGAAAACAGCCTGCGCTATACCGACAGCGGCGGCGCGCTGCATATCTCCGGCAGGCAGGTGGACGGGCGCTTCGCCCTCACCTTCGCCGACTCGGCCCCCGGCGTGCAGGACGACCAGCTGGAAAAGCTGTTTGAACGTTTTTATCGCACCGAAGGCTCGCGCAACCGCGCCAGCGGCGGCTCCGGGCTGGGGCTGGCGATCTGCGTGAATATCGTCGAGGCGCATAACGGTACGCTGCGCGCCGCCCATTCGCCTTTTGGCGGGGTTAGCATTACAGTAGAGTTACCTCTGGAACGGGATTTATCGAGAGAAGCATGACCGAGTTACCGATTGACGAAAACACCCCCCGCATTCTGATTGTGGAAGATGAGCCCAAGCTTGGGCAGTTGCTGATCGACTATCTGCGCGCGGCGAGCTACGCCCCGTCGCTTATCAGTCACGGGGATCAGGTTCTGCCCTACGTGCGCCAGACCCCGCCGGATCTGATCCTGCTGGATCTGATGCTGCCGGGTACCGACGGCCTGACCCTGTGCCGGGAGATCCGCCGCTTCTCCGACGTGCCCATCGTGATGGTGACCGCGAAAATCGAAGAGATTGACCGCCTGCTGGGTCTGGAAATCGGCGCAGACGATTACATCTGCAAGCCCTACAGCCCGCGCGAGGTGGTGGCCCGCGTGAAAACCATTCTTCGACGCTGCAAGCCGCATCGTGAACTTCAGGCGCTGGACGCCGAAAGCCCGCTGATCGTCGACGAAAGCCGCTTCCAGGCGAGCTGGCGCAGCAAGCTGCTTGACCTCACTCCGGCGGAGTTTCGCCTGCTGAAAACCCTCTCCCACGAGCCGGGTAAAGTGTTCTCCCGCGAGCAGCTGCTGAATAACCTCTACGACGACTACCGCGTGGTGACCGACCGCACCATCGACAGCCACATCAAAAACCTGCGCCGCAAGCTGGAAGCCCTCGACGCCGACCAGTCGTTTATTCGCGCGGTGTACGGCGTGGGGTATCGCTGGGAAGCGGATGCGTGCAGGATTGCGTAGTTAGCCGCTGGTCAATACAGGCCGGGTAAGGCGAAGCCGCCACCCGGCGCAATAGCTTTACCTCCCCGCCCCGCAGCGCTACAATGCCCGCCCTTAAAGTAGGGGATCTCCCCTTCCCGCTGCACCAGGTGCATGCGGATCTGACCTGTCATCAGAACGAGAACAAACATGTTTAAACCGGAACTCCTTTCCCCGGCGGGAACGCTGCAAAATATGCGTTACGCTTTCGCTTATGGCGCCGATGCGGTTTACGCGGGCCAGCCTCGCTACTCCCTGCGCGTGCGCAACAACGAATTCAACCACGAGAATCTCCAGCTCGGCATTAATGAAGCGCACGCGCTGGGTAAAAAATTCTACGTGGTGGTTAACATCGCGCCGCACAACGCCAAGCTGAAAACGTTCATCCGTGACCTCGAGCCCGTTGTGGAGATGGGGCCGGATGCGCTGATCATGTCAGACCCGGGTTTAATCATGCTGGTTCGGGAGCACTTCCCGGAAATGGACATTCACCTCTCCGTGCAGGCCAACGCCGTTAACTGGGCGACGGTGAAATTCTGGAAGCAGATGGGGCTGACCCGCGTGATTCTGTCCCGCGAACTCTCTCTGGAAGAGATCGAAGAGATCCGCACCCAGGTGCCGGATATGGAGATCGAAATCTTCGTTCACGGCGCGCTGTGCATGGCCTACTCTGGCCGCTGCCTGCTCTCGGGCTATATCAACAAGCGCGACCCGAATCAGGGCACCTGCACCAACGCCTGCCGCTGGGAATATAACGTCCAGGAAGGCAAAGAGGATGACGTAGGCAATATCGTTCACAAGCACGAGCCGATCCCGGTCACCAACGTGGAGCCAACGCTTGGCGTGGGCGCACCGACCGACAGCGTGTTTATGATTGAAGAGGCCAAACGTCCGGGCGAGTACATGACCGCCTTTGAAGACGAGCACGGCACCTACATCATGAACTCCAAAGACCTGCGCGCCATCGCGCACGTTGAGCGCCTGACCCAGATGGGCGTTCACTCGCTGAAAATCGAAGGCCGTACCAAATCCTATTACTACTGTGCCCGTACCGCGCAGGTCTACCGTAAAGCCATCGACGATGCCGCTGCCGGGAAACCGTTCGATACCTCGCTGCTGGAAACCCTCGAAGGGCTGGCGCATCGCGGCTACACCGAAGGCTTCCTGCGTCGCCACACCCACGACGATTACCAGAACTACGAGCACGGCTACTCGATTTCCGAGCGCCAGCAGTTCGTCGGCGACTTCACCGGCGAGCGCAAAGGCGCGCTGGCGGCCGTGGCGGTGAAAAACAAATTCACCAAAGGCGACAGCCTGGAGCTGATGACCCCGCAGGGCAACATGAACTTCCGCCTGGAGCATCTGGAAAACAAAAAAGGCGAAGCCATTGACGTGGCGCCGGGTGACGGTCACATCGTCTGGCTGCCTGTTCCGGAAGAGGTTGAGCTGGAGTTTGCGCTGCTTATGCGCAATTTCGAAGGCGAAAACACCCGTAATCCGCACAGTAAATAGTCAATCAGGGAAATTTTTTCATACTGGGATAATTCTTAGAAACGGATCACATACCGCTTCGTTCAATACGGGTATTATCCCACCCGCTGAAAAACATAACCCATAAATGCTAGCTGTACCAGGAACCACCTCCTTAGCCTGCGTAATCTCCCTTACGCGGGCTTATTTTTTGCCTTTCATCCTGTTCTTACCCGCTTTTTCCCTTACTGAGATACACTCTTAGCAGAGCTAAAAAAGGGAGCAAAGCGGATGGCAACCTATCCAGACAGTTTGTTGATTCTGAACGGCAAGAGCGCCGGAAACGATATTCTGCGCCAGGCGATCGTCGACCTGCGAAACGAAGGCGCACGCATTCACGTACGCGTCACCTGGGAAAAGGGCGACGCGGCGCGCTATATCGATGAAGGTATCGCGCTAGGCGTCGACACCATTATTTCCGGCGGCGGCGACGGCACGATCAACGAAATCGCCTCTGCGCTGATCCAGCTGAACGCCGCAGAGCGCCCGGCGATGGGCATTCTACCGCTTGGGACGGCGAACGATTTTGCCACCAGCGCGGGGATCCCCGAAGAGCTCAACAAGGCGTTGCAGCTCGCGATTATTGGCAAATCTACCGCGGTGGATATCGCACAGGTCAACGACAAAACCTGCTTTATCAACATGGCGACGGGCGGATTCGGCACGCGCATTACCAGCGAAACGCCGGAAAAACTGAAAGCCGCTCTTGGGGGCGTTTCGTATCTGATCCACGGTCTGATGCGCATGGACACCCTCAAGCCCGACCGCTGTGAAATCAACGGCGAGAATTTTCACTGGCAGGGCGACGCGCTGGTAATTGGCATCGGCAACGGTCGTCAGGCGGGCGGCGGGCAGCAGCTGTGCCCGGAGGCGCTGATTAACGACGGGCTGCTGCAGCTGCGTATTTTCACCGGCGACGGGCTGCTGCCTGCGCTGTTCACCACCCTCACCCAGCCGGAAGAGAGCCCGAACATTGTCGACGGGCAATCCGCGTGGTTTGAGGTCACGGCCCCGCACGGCATGACCTTTAACCTCGACGGGGAGCCGCTGAGCGGTGAGAAGTTCCGCATCGAAGTGCTGCCGGGTGCGTTGCAGTGCCGGTTGCCGCCGGACTGTGTGCTTTTGCGCTGAGGTTTTGTCGGGTGGCGGCTGCGTAGTTCTCCCTCTCCCTGTGGGAGAGGGCTGGGGGTGAGGGCACCAGACCGCACAACCCTAATACACCGCCACCTCCCGCGCCATCTCGCGGGAATACCGCTGGCTGGCGTTCACCAGCATCTGCGTATACTCCGTTTTGGCCTGCCCGGCTACCAGCGCATCCACGGTCAGGCTTTCGAGGATCTTACCGTACTGCATCACCGCCACCTTCTGACACAGGTGCGCTATCACGCCTAAATCGTGCGTCACCATCAGATAGGTCAGGTTTGACTCGCGCTGAAGCTCCGCCAGCAGGTTAAGAATTTCCGCCTGCACCGACACGTCCAGCGCCGAGGTGGGTTCATCCAGCAGCAGAACCTGCGGTTCCAGAATCAACGCCCGGGCGATCGCCACGCGCTGGCGCTGGCCGCCCGAAAGCTGATGCGGGTAGCGATCGCGAAACGCCCGGTTAAGCCCCACCTTATCCAGCAGGGTATGCACCCGCCGATCCCGGTCTTTAATGCCGTGAATGTGCAGCGGCTCTTCCAAAATATCGCCGATGGTATGCCGGGGATGAAGCGAGCCATAGGGATCCTGAAACACCATCTGCACCCGACGACAGCGCGCCCGGCTGATGCGTTTCTCCAGCGGTTTGCCGTCAATGGCGAGCTCGCCGTCCCAGTGGGTAAACAGCCCGGCCAGGCACTTCAGCACCGTGGTTTTCCCCGAACCGGACTCGCCCACCAGCCCGTAGATCTCCCCTGCCTGCACGTGAATGTTCACGTCATCCAGCACCTGGTTGCGCTTCTCGCCCTCGCCGAACGCCAGGTTGAGGTGGTTAATCTCGATCATCTCTGCTCCTTACTCGGTCAGCCAGCTGGCCTGGCGCTGCAAGACCGGCAGCGTCGGGCGACGATGGTTAATTTCCGGCAGCGCGCTGATTAAGCCCTGCGTGTAGGGGTGCTGCGCGTTATGCAGATCTTTTGCGGCGATAGACTCCACCACCCGCCCGGCATACATCACCAGCACCCGGTCGCAGAAGCTGCGCACCAGGTTGATGTCGTGGCTGATAAAAATAAGCCCCAGCCCGCGGGACTGCACTAAGTCGTCGAGCAGCCCCAGTACCTGAAGCCGCACCGACACGTCCAGCGCGGAGGTGGGCTCATCGGCAATCACCAGCTCGGGGTCGGTGATGAGCATCATGGCGATCATGATGCGCTGCCCCTGCCCGCCGGAAATCTCGTGCGGATAGAGGCGGTAAACCCGCTCCGGCTGGCGGATGCGCACCACGTCGAGCATCTCCAGCACTTTGGCCTTCGCCTCGGCCTTTCGCCCCGGATGATGGGTCAGCCAGGCCTCGGCAATCTGGTCGCCCACGCAGACCACCGGGTTCAGGGAGTATTTCGGATCCTGCATAATCATTGAGATCCGCCTGCCGCGAACGGCGCGCATCTGCGCTTCGCTGGCGTTTTGCAGATCGATGTCGCCAAACTGCATCCGCGTAGCGCTGATTTGCGCTTTCGCCGGATGCAGGCGCAGCAGCGCCCGCCCGACGGTGGATTTACCGGAGCCCGACTCCCCGACAATCGCCAGCTTTTCCCGGCCAAGCTGGAAGGAGACTCCGCGCACCGCGTGGGTGACCGCGCCGCCGTTGATAAAATCGACATGGAGATCGCGCACGTCGAGCAAGGGGTTATTCGCTGCGAGGATCGAGGATGTCACGTAGGCCATCTCCTAAGAAGTTGAACGCCAGGCTGTTGATCAGGATCGCCAGCCCCGGAATAGTCACCACCCACCAGCACTCCATCATGTAGGTGCGCCCGCTGGAGATCATCGCCCCCCACTCCGGCTCCGGCGGCTGTGCGCCGAGGCCAAGAAAGCCGAGTCCGGCGGCAGTCAAAATAATCCCCGCCATGTTCATGGTGATGCGGATAATCACCGACGGCAGGCACAGCGGCACGATATGCCGCCACAGCACGCGCGGCGCAGACGCCCCCTGCAACCGCACGGCGGAGATAAAATCGGCCTGGCGCAGAGAGAGCGTTTCGGCGCGCGCCAGACGGGCAATCGGCGGCCAGGCGGTGAGCGTAATGGCAATCACCACGTGCTCCAGCCCCGGCCCGAGCGCCGCGACAAAGGCCAGCGCCAGCACCAGGCTCGGGAAGGAGATAAAGATATCGGTGACGCGCATCAGCACCGCGTCGACCCTGCCGCCAAAATAGCCCGCCGTGACGCCGAGCAGCAGCCCGAGCGGCCCCACGGTAACGGAGACCAGCAGCACGATATACAGCGTGATGCGCGAGCCGTAGACCAGGCGGCTGAAGATATCCCGGCCAAACTCGTCGGTGCCGAACCAGTGCTGCGCGTTCGGGGCCACCAGCGCGTTGTTCAGGTCCTGCACCAGCGGGTTATAGGGCGCAATCAGCGGCGCGAAGGCGGCGACAATCAGCAGCAGCAGGATAATCCCGCCGCCGATGGCGGTGAGCGGGTTACGCGCCATCTTGCCGATAAAACCGGCTAAACGGCTGAGCGTGCGTTGAATACGCTGGCGGCTTTCGGACTGCCCCGCCCCCCGCGGTGTATCCAGAGAAACGGTCATGATTTCGTCCTCGGGTCAAAGAGTTGATACAGCATGTCGGAGAGCAGGTTGAGCATCACGAAGATCGCCCCCACCAGCAGCACGCAGCCCATCACCGCGTTCATATCCCCCAGCAGCAGGCTGCCGGTGAGATACGAGCCAAAGCCCGGCCAGGAGAAGACGGTTTCAATCAGCACCGCCCCTTCCAGCAGCGAGCCGTAGGCCAGCGCCACCACCGTCAGCAGCTGCACGAGGATGTTGCGAAACGCGTGGTTCCAGATCACCTGACGCTCGGTTAAGCCTTTTACCCGCGCGGTGATGATGAACTCCTGCGACAGCTGCGCGAGCATAAAGCTGCGGGTCATGCGGCTGATGTAGGCCAGCGAGTGAAAGCCGAGCAGCGAAGCGGGCAGCACCAGATGGTTAATGGCGTTCCAGAACACCGCGCTATTGCCCGCCAGCAGCGCATCGACGGTCATCAGTCCGGTGCGGCGCGGCACGATGCCGTCCAGCCCCAGATCCAGCCGCCCTGCGCCGCCCACCCAGCCGAGCCAGGCGTAGAACAGCAGCAGCCCCATCATCCCGACCCAGAAGATCGGCGTGGAGTACCCCGCCAGGCTGATGATACGCACCACGTAATCGGACAGGCTGTTGCGACGCGCCGCCGCCAGCACGCCGAGCGGAATGCCGAGACCCGCGCCGACGATAATCGCCATCGTCGCCAGCTCCAGCGTTGCCGGGAAGACGCGCAGTATGTCGTCCAGCACCGGCTTGCCGGTCAGCAGCGCGTTGCCTAAATCACCGTGCAGCAGGTTGCTGAGATAAATGCCGAACTGGGCCAGCAGAGACCGATCGAACCCGAGCTGGTGATAAACCTGCTGGTAGGTGCTGTGGTCGGCATCCGGGCCAACAATCGCCAGCACCGGATCGACGGGCATTACGCGGCCGATGAAAAAGGTCAGCAGCAGCAGGCCGAAGAGCGTGATCAGCACCTGGGTCAGCCGCTTTGAGAAGCGCCGGGTACGTGAGCCGGGAGAGAGGATCGCTACGCTCATTTGTCACCTCCGGTTTTATAGACGTCGCGCAGGAAGGTCGTCGCCGACGGGTGCGACTGGAAGTTCTTCACCTCGTTACGCACCACCACCGAATCGACCATCTGCGACAGGGGAACCATCGCCGGGATCAGTTCGTCGTAGCGCACCTGGATCTGCTGATAGTCAGCGATCTGTTTCTGCGGATCGCGCTCCAGCAGGGCGTTGTCGATCATCGCGTTCAGCGGCTTATCGTAGAAGCTGGTGCGCCAGCCCTGGAAGTTGGTGAGGCGCGCCTCGTCGCTGTTGTCCGGGTTGTAGACCAGCGCGCGCAGGCTGGAGTGCGGATGCGGCTCTACCCCGCTGCCCCCGCGCCCGACCAGCATGTCGAACTTACGCTCGCGCATCGCGCCGTAAATCTGATTCCCGGTGCCGGTGATGATTTTGGCGTTAATGCCCGCCTGCATCAGCGTCGACTGCACGGCGATGGCGATATTGAGGAACGGCTGGTCCGCCAGCACCCGCAGGGTGGTATCAAAGCCCTCCGGGTAGCCCGCTTCCGCCAGCAGCTTTTTGGCGCGCGGGATATCGAGCCTATAGCCCGGGTCCGGGAGCGTGGAGGGCATGCCCGCCTTGATTGGACGCTGGTGCAGCACGCCATAGCCCGGCATCAGCGCCTTGTTGATCCCCTGGTAGTCAATCAGATAACGCACCGCTTCGCGCACCTTCGGGTTGGCGAAGTGCACCTCCTTCATGCTCATCGCCACGTAGTACACCGTCCCCTTCTGCACCGCCTCAACGGTCACCTGCGGGTCTTTGCGCAGGGCGTTGATGTCCGATACCGCCATGCTGTTGGCGATGTCGAGATCGCCCTTCTCAATCATCAGGCGCAGGGTTTGCGACTCCTGGAAATGGCGCAGCACCACGCGGCTCATCTTCGGCGCTTCGCGCCAGTAGTGCGGGTTGCGCTGCATCCTCAGCACGTCTTTGGCCTGCCAGGTTTCGAGCATAAACGGCCCCGACCCGGCCTCGTTGGTGGTGAGCCAGCGGTTGCCCCAGTCGTTGTTGACCGCGTGCTGCGACACCGTTTTGCTGTCGAGCACACCCAGGTTGCCGAGCGCGCCCAGGGAGTAAATCACCAGCTGCGGATCGTTAGGCTTCGGCAGCACGATCTGCACGGTATAGGCATCCGGGGCGCTGATCTGGTTATCGATGTTCTTTTTGGAAAACCCGTAGGATTTCCACACCGATGCCTGAGCGAGGTTGAGGTGCAGCAGGCGGCGCATCGACCAGACCACGTCCTCGGCGGTCAGCGGGTTGCCGGAGTGGAAGGTCACGTCGTCGCGCAGGTGGAAGGTCAGGGTTTTGCCGTCCGGGGCAATATCCCAGGACGTCGCCAGCGCGGGCCGCACGTTGGTGAGTTCGTTGGGATCCAGCTCCACCAGCGAGTCGTAGAGGTTAACCACAATGCCGACCACTTCGTTGCCGGTCATCGCCGCCGGATCGAGGGTCAGGAGGTTGTTCATATTCATGCCGATGATGAGCTGATCGGGCGGCGTTTTCGCGTACGTCGCCCCGCTCTCCATCATCAGCGAGAGCGCGAGCAGGCACGCCCCGGCTAAGGGAGATCGTTTCATGTATATATCGCCTGTAGGGTACGTTTTTATCTGTCAGTCGTGGCTGACGGTATTGGCTTCGATATATGCAAAATTAATGTCTTCGCCCAGTCCCGGGCGGGTCGGCAGGCTGACCATGCCGTCGTCATCCATCGGATCGACCAGGCTGTGCAGATACGCGGCCGGTTCGTCGTAATCCAGGAACGGGTGCAGCAGGCCGCGTTCGTACCAGCGGCAGTTTTTGATAGCGCCAATCACCGCAAGACTCGCCGCGCCGTTGCCGTGGACTTCGCAATCCATGCCGAACGCCTCCGCAAGATTGGCGACCTTCAGCGTCGGGGAGATCCCGCCCACGCCGTTCGCGCCCGCGCGCAGAATGTCGCACGCCCCGGCTTTGACCCAGTCGGCGCGGCTGTGGTGTTTTCCGCCCAGGCTTTCCGGCCCGATAATCGGGATCGACAGGTTTTCCGCCAGCCAGGCGTAAGAGGACATGCTCTCTTCTTCCATCGGCTCCTCGAACCAGGCGAAGCTGAGTTTTTCCAGCTCTTTGCCGATCCACAGCGCCTCGGCGCGGCTGTACCAGTGGTAGCCGTCGATCATCAGGTCGATATCCGGGCCCACCGCTTCACGCACGGCGGCGCAGGCTTTGATATCCATTTTGGGGTTCGGCGCAAAAGAGACCGGCGGCATCCAGGTGTGCAGCTTGATGGCCTTATAGCCGCGCGCCACCAGCGTTTCGGCGAAGCTGGCGTACTCGTCCGGCGTGGATAATCCGCCCGGCAGATCGTCGCCGCACATGGTGCTGCCGTAGGCCGGCACCCTGTCGCGGTAGCCGCCAAGCAGTTTCCACACCGGCATATTGAGCCTGCGACCAATCAGATCCCACAGCGCCTGCTCCACAAAGCCCAGCGCGCGCTCGGTCAGCTGATGCGCGCTCCCGCGCTGCCAGTGCGCCAGATCCTGCCAGATACGCTCGCGGTTGAACGCGTCCTGACCGACCAGCACTTTACGAAAGAAGGTGTTCACCACAAAGGGGCGCACCACTTCCGGCGGCGCGAAGGAATACCCTTTGGTGCCATCGTCTGCGGTAATCGTGAGCATCGCCATTTTAGCCATGCTCTCCGGCCCCGGATGCGAATGCCCGGCGCTGTCGGATACGCGCCGCGTCGGGTACTGGAAGACGGTGACGTTTACGGATTCTATTTTCATGAAAAGTCCTTAGAACGGCATAATAATTCACGCTTCGACGATAAACTTCTTCGATTTCATCGCCTGGCAAAGAGGTTCTATGTAATTAAAAAGATGTTTCAATATCCAATCTAAGCACAAAAAAGCAACGCGTCCTTAGACATTCATCGCTATGGGATGGCTATTTTTTGGGCATACGCACGACTCTGCGTGACAATTTTCACAAAAACGCAACGAACTGTGAGCTGGATCGGGAGGGGGTAAGCGCAGGGCGGGATGCATCAGACCGGTGCCATCCCCGGGGGATCTGCGCTTACCTTTTGGTAGGTTATTCAATGGATTCGAGGGCGGTATCCCGTTCGGGCAGGCGTTGGGAGGTAAATCCCGGCTGATCTACCCGTATAAACGGACACAGCACGAAGGCCAGAATGTAGAGCAGCGTGTAGGCGATCACCACGCCAATCGTGCTGAAGTACGGCAGCAACACCACCGCAATGGCCGGTGCCAGGAAGTTCGACAGCCCGGCAGAGAGGTTATAAACCGAGATGGCTGCCCCCTTATGCCTCGGCTCCAGCGCCGGGAAGACCGCCGCCATCGGCACGAAGGCTGCGACAAAAATCCCCAGCGCAATGGCCGGTATCAGCGCCATGGCAAAGTTATGCCCGAAGTGAAGCGGGATGTAATAGAAGGCCAGGCTTGAGGCCGCCATGCCCAGACAGCCAAACCAGCGCACCACTTTCATCCAGCCCATTTTTTCGGCCAGCACGCCCCAGAAAACGTTGGAGAAGATGGTGGTAAAGAAGAAGACCGCCCACACCTGCAACCACTCGGAGGTGGTAAAGCCCAGCTCGTCAACGAACATCATCGGCATAATCACCGCAAAGCCAAACAGCGACAGCGTGTTAATGATGCGCACAATACTGGAGAGCAAAATGCTGCGGTTGGTGTAGAGCAGCGTGGCGGCGCGCCCCAGCTCGCTGAATTTTTCCCGGGTGGTGAGATTGAGCATATGGCGCGGGGTGTTGATGTTGCGCAGGGAGACCAGCGCAATGATCCCGCCGATGCCGCAGAACAGCAGCGATAGCCACAGGGTGCCCATTTCCCCGATCAGCGGGATGGTGAAGCTGGGGATATAGCTGCCGAAAACGCCGATGCCGATTGAGTAAACAGCCCAGAACCAGCCCAGCGCCGCGCTGGTGTTGTCGCTGCGCACGTTATGCACGATGGCGACGATAAACGCGTAGAGGAACAGCGGATAGGCCAGGCCGCGCAGGCCGTAAAAGAGCAAAATCAGCGCGTAGTTGGCGTGGCCGAGGCCAAAGACCATAAACAGCACGTGAAAAATGCACCACAGCACAAAGCCAATCAGCATGGTCTTTTGCGGGGTAATGATCTCTGCTACCACGCCTGAAACCCACGCCGACAGCGCTGCCGCCAGGCCATAGAGGGTAAAGGCCATTGAGGCCTGGGCAGGGGTAAACCCAAGCGATTTAATGTAATGGGAGAGAAACGCCAGCTCAAAGCCATCCCCGGTCATAAAAACGGCAATGGCGATATATCCCCAGACCAGGCTCAGGGGTAACCCCAGCCATTGTTTCGTGTTTAACGACATATTGACCTCTTCTGTAGGGTACAGGGCACCGCTCTGGCAGTAGTGCCAGAGGGCGTTTTTTATAAATTAGTGAGTTCGATAGTTCCGGTCGTTTTGATAGAGGGTTTTAAATTGTTGATAGCGCTGCATCAGAGCGGCGTGCCGCGCCGGGTCGCTGCGCCAGATTTTATGCACTTCCGGTTTTTCGCATACCGCAGCCAGCGGTTTACCGGCGGCCAGGCATGCCAGCCGCGCGGCCCCCAGCGCCCCACCGGTCTCGCCGCCTTTGTGGGTCATAACCGGCATGTCCAGAATGTCTGCCAGCAGCTGCGCCCAGAACGGACTTCTGGCCCCGCCGCCCACCAGCGAGCACTGCTCTACCCGGGTACCGCTCTCCTGGAGGACGCGCAGCCCGTCGGCCATGCCGAAGCTGACCCCCTCCAGCACCGCGTAGCCCATGGCGGGCCGCTGGCTGGCATGGGTTAGCCCCCAGAACATCCCACGGGCGTCGGGATCGTTGTGCGGGGTTCGCTCCCCGGAGAGATAGGGCAGGAACAGCGGGGCGGCGGCTTTTTCAGCCTCCGACAGCTGAGCTATCTCCTCCAGCAGGTTAGCCTCCGTGGTGCCCACCAGACGGCAAAACCACTGAAGGCAGCTGGCCGCGCTGAGCATAACGCTCATCTGATGCCACAGGTTGGGCAGCACATGGCAAAAGGCATGCACGGCCGACTGCGGCGCAGGGCGGTAGGCGTCCGTCACCACAAACAGCACCCCCGAGGTGCCGAGCGAGATAAACGCATCGCCCGGCGATACCGCCCCCACGCCGATGGCGCTGACGGCGTTATCACCCCCGCCCCCCGCCACCACCACCGAGGCGTGCAAACCCCAACGTTCGGCAACGTCAGGATCGAGGGTGGCCGACACGTCGCAGCCTTCTACCAGGCTGGGCATATTTTCGCGGGATAAGCCGCATTTTTGCAGCAGCGCGTCGGACCAGTCGCGCTTGCCGACGTCCAGCCACAGGGTGCCTGCCGCATCGGACATATCGGAGATTTTTTTGCCGGTCATTTTGAAACGCAGATAATCTTTGGGCAGCAGCACACTGGCCACTTTCGCGAAGATCTGCGGCTCATGCCGACGCACCCACAGCAGTTTGGGCGCGGTAAAACCGGGCATTGCCAGGTTACCGGCCACCTGATGCAGCTCGGGGGCGATCTCTTCCAGCTCTGCGCACTCCTGCGCGCTGCGGGTGTCATTCCACAGGATGGCCGGGCGCAGGGTATCGCCCTTTTCATCCAGCAGCACCGCGCCGTGCATCTGCCCGGAAAGGCCGATGGCCTTAATGGCCTGCCAGTGATGGCCGCACTTCTCGCGCAGGGTCGCCATCAGGTATTCCGTCGCCTCCCACCAGGCCTCGGGAGATTGTTCCGACCAGTGGGGATGCGGCCGCTGGATAGTCAGCGGCGCGCTGTGGCTAACGACGATGTCATTGTTTTCGTCAATGACCAGCGCCTTAACTTCTGAGGTGCCCAGATCGATGCCAAGATACATAGCGCCTCCTTAACCGATAAGCGTATTGACGGCAGCAATCTTCTCGCGCAAGAGCGCAACAAAATCCGCCCGCTCGCACAGATCGCCAAACAGGGCTTTATCCCCGGCAAATACCGCAACAGGATCGGCCGCCTCGAACATGGCGTGCACCGCGTCCGCGTCCAGGATGCCGTCCTGGTACTCATAAGGCAGTTTGCCGAGATGCCACTGCTGCATAAAGACGAAGAACAGCGCCGGCAGCATGGCGGTGGCCTCCGGGCGGGCGCCGCGCTGATAACATTCCCGTAGGGTTGGCGCGATCATCGCCGGGATCTTGGAAAATCCGTCGGCCGCTACCCGCTGGTTGGTATCCTGAATGTAGGGGTTGGTGAAGCGCTTAAGCACCACGTCGCGATAGAGAGGTAAATCGATGCCGTTATCGCCAAGGCTCGGGATAACATCTTCCGTCACGTAGCGATCGGCTATCTGATAGATGAAATCGGTAAGCGTGCTTTCATGGATATAGCGCTGGCCGATGAGCGTTCCCGCCCAGGCGATGCAGCTGTGGGACGCATTAAGGATGCGGATCTTCGCCTCTTCGTAGGGAATGACCGATTCCACCAGCTCCACGCCGACGTTTTCCAGCGCCGGGCGCGCGTCGCGGAAGTTGTCCTCAATGACCCACTGGATAAAGGTTTCACCCATCACCGGCACGCGATCGTCGATGCCGGTTTGCGCTTTAATTCGCGCCGGAAGATCGGCGGCCGGGCGCGGCGTAATGCGGTCGACCATCGTGTTCGGGCAGGTAGCGTTAACGCGCAGCCAGTCGATAACCGCCTGCCGCCGGGTCAGGTGTAAAAACTCCACCAGCCCGTCGTGGAAGCGCTCGCCGTTATGGCGCACGTTATCGCAGTTCAGCAGGGTTAACGGCCCGGCACCGTTAGCCATACGCGCTTCAAGAATGCGGGCGATCGCGCCGTAGATGGTGTTGCAGGCGCCCTGCAAGTCGCCTGCCAGATCCGGGTTGGTCACCTCCAGCTTATGGTGAGTGTTCAGGTAGTAGCCCCCTTCCGTCACGGTAAAGGCGATCACTTTGGTCTGCGGGCTGGCACCTTCGGCGATCAGCGGCTGGAGATCCGCCTGCCACGGCAGCAGTTTTTGAATAGAGGCGATCTCTTCGTATTCGCGCTCCCCCGCCGGGCTGACGGTTTCCAGCACATAGCGTCCCTGCTGAGCCGCCAGCGCCTGCACCACGTTCTCGGCATCGTTGCGAATATTACCCGCCGCGATATGCCAGCGGGTGTCGCCTGCGGCGATCAGGCGATGTAAGTACCACGCCTGATGCGCCCGGTGGAAAGATCCTAATCCGATGTGAAGCCAGGTATTTTGCTTGTGCATTGTTCTGCTCTCCTGTGAGGTTATGTAAGCACTGTAGTTAATCATTTGTGTAAATTAAGAGCGTTAGATCACAAAAGAACAAATGCCCATAAAAATTACAAATGACCAGTTGCGAGCAAAACACTTGCCTACCCGCTGAGCAGCCGCCAGAATGGCGCCTTATCGGTCAGGCATTAGGCCCTACTATCGAGGCAGGAAAGCGTGAGCAAAGAAGATGACATCAGGCTGGATCAGAAGGTCAGAGCCGCATGGATGTATTACGTCACCGGGTTAAACCAGAGCGAAATTGCCAGCCAGCTGGGGACATCAAGACCCGTTGTGCAGCGTCTGCTGGCCGCCGCCAAGGAAGAAGGGATTGTCTCAATAGGGCTGCACCACCCTGTCGCTCACTGCCTTGACTATGCACAGCTGTTGCAGGAGAAGTACCAGCTCAGCGACTGCACTATCGTGCCCGTCTACAGCAGCGAGAGCACGCTGGATGCGGTGACGTTCGGCTGCTATCAGCTGATGGCCCGCTACCTACAGGGCGACGCGCGCAGGGTGGTGGGGATTGGCTCCGGTCTGACGCTGAAAAAAACCATCAAACGCATCGATTTTGACAGCCCGAATAGCCGGTGCGTGGCGCTGATCAGCGCCATGAACGAGCAAGGGCAGTGTAACTATTACGACGATGTGCCCCTGCTGCTGGCGAGTAAAATCCAGGGCAAATATTATCAGTGGCCCGCCCCACGCTACGCGCAATCTCGCGAAGAGCACAAGCTGTGGTGCGGCACCCGTCTGTTTCACAACGTTTCGTCAGCGGCGCAGGAAGCCGACGTGATTTTTGTCGGTATTGGCGCCCTGGGCGTGCAAAGCCCGATCTTCAAAGACGGGTTTATCAATCGGGCGCAGCTTGATGAATTAACCGCTCACGGCGGGGTGGGGGAAATTCTTGGCCGCTTTATTGACGCTGAAGGCCAGGTCGTCGATACCCTGATCAACAGCCTGATCACCAGCTACGATATTCGCCAGAATCCCTGCCCGCGCATAGCGGCGGCCTGCGGCGAGGACAAACGCCCGGCTATTCTGGCGGCGTTAAAAGGCAAGTGGATCAATGGCCTGGTGACCGATGAACACACCGCCCGCTGGCTATTAACCCGCTAGTCTTCCGCGCTGTGTAGCCTCATTAAAACGGCCCGCACGAGGCGGGCCGCCTGCTCAGGCGATAGTCACCTTCTTATCCAGATACACATCCTGCACCGCGTTAATCAGCTTCACGCCGTCGGCCATCGACTTTTTAAACGCCTTACGGCCGAGGATCAGCCCCATGCCGCCCGCGCGTTTATTGATCACCGCCGTGCGCACCGCATCGGTCAGGTCGGTTTCGCCGCCCGCCGCGCCGCCGGAGTTAATCAGCCCCGCGCGGCCCATATAGCAGTTCGCCAGCTGGTAGCGCACCAGGTCGATAGGGTTATCGCTGGTCAGCTTGCTGTAGACGCGGTCGTCGGTGTACCCAAAGTTCACCGCCTTATACCCGCCGTTATTCTCGGCCATTTTCTGCTTCACGATATCCGCGCCGATGGTGGCCGCCAGATGGTTAGCCTGCCCGGTCAGGTCGGCGGATACGTGGTAATCCACGCCGTCTTTTTTGAACGCTTCGTTACGCAGATACGCCCACAGCACCGTCACCATGCCCAGCTCGTGCGCGCGCTCAAACGCCGCAGAGATCTCTTCAATCTGACGGCGCGACTGCTCGGAGCCGAAGTAGATGGTCGCCCCAACCGCCACCGCGCCCATGTTGAACGCCTGCTCGACGCTGGCGTACAGGGTCTGGTCATATTCGGTTGGATAGCTCAGGGTTTCGTTGTGGTTCAGCTTCACGAGGAACGGAATGCGGTGCGCGTAACGGCGGGACACGGAGGCGAGCACGCCGTAGGTCGACGCCACGCAGTTACAGCCCGCTTCAATCGCCAGTTCGACAATGTTCTTCGGATCGAAATAGAGCGGGTTGGCGGCAAACGAGGCACCCGCAGAGTGCTCAACGCCCTGGTCAACCGGCAGAATAGACAGGTACCCTGTGCCGGCAAGACGTCCGGTATTATACAGCGTCTGCATGTTTCGCAGCACGGCAGGCGGGCGGTTATTGTCAACCATCACGCGGTCAACGTAATCATGGCCAGGCAGGTAAAGCTGGTCGGCTGGAATGGTCATACAACGATGCTGTAAAAGGCTGTCGGCGTCTTTGCCAAGCAACTGCGCAATATCAGTCATAGTGATGCTCCCGTAAGTCCGACGTGAGGTCGGAGCGTGTGATCCAAGCCTGGAGTGTGCAGGCAGACTAATCCTGGTACCGACTTAACAGATTTTCCAGCGTCTGCAACTTTTTTAAGCACAATCTGCTGGCTCGATTCATTTACAACAAAAATGTTACATCGGTCATACATTCACGCCAAAGGTATTTAAAAGGTATTATTGAGTGGTATGTTAAAGGCGTACCCTCTCTGACATGCAGGATTAAACAATGAAAACGAAAGTCCAACTGTCATTCATGATGTTTGTTGAATGGTTTATCTGGGGCGCGTGGTTTGTGCCGCTGTGGCTCTGGCTGAGCAAAAGCGGCTTTACCGCCGGGGAAATTGGCTGGTCTTATGCCTGTACCGCCATCGCCGCGATCCTCTCGCCTATTCTCGTCGGCTCGCTGACCGACCGCTTCTTCGCCGCCCAGAAGGTGCTGTCGGTGCTGATGTTCGCCGGCGCGATTTTGATGTACTTCGCCGCGCAGCAAACCCAGTTCAGCACCTTCTTCCCGCTGCTGCTGATCTACTCCCTGACCTATATGCCGACCATCGCGCTCACCAACAGCATCGCCTTCGCCAACGTGGACGATGTGGAAGCGGACTTCCCGCGCATCCGCGTGATGGGCACCATCGGCTGGATCGCCTCCGGCCTCGCCTGCGGGTTCCTGCCGCAGATGCTCGGCTACAGCGACATTTCGGATACCAACATTCCGCTGCTGATGACCGCCGCCAGCTCCGCGCTGCTGGGCGTGTTTGCCCTGTTCCTGCCGAACACGCCGCCGAAGAGCACCGGCAAGCTCGACTTCAAGGTGATGCTCGGCCTCGACGCGCTGATCCTGCTGCGCGACAAGAACTTCCTGGTGTTCTTCTTCTGCTCGTTCCTGTTCGCGATGCCGCTGGCCTTCTACTACATCTTCGCCAACGGCTATCTCACCGAAGTGGGGATGAAAAACGCCACCGGCTGGATGACCCTCGGCCAGTTCTCCGAAATCTTCTTTATGCTCGCCCTGCCGTTCTTTACCAAACGCTTTGGTATTAAAAAGGTCTTGCTGCTGGGTCTGATTACCGCCGCCATCCGCTACGGCTTTTTCGTTTACGGCGGCGCGGAACAATACTTCACCTACGCCCTGCTGTTCCTCGGCATTCTGCTGCACGGCGTGAGCTACGACTTCTATTACGTGACCGCGTACATCTACGTGGACAAAAAAGCGCCCGCGCACATGCGCACCGCGGCGCAGGGCCTGATTACGCTGTGCTGTCAGGGCTTTGGTAGCCTGCTGGGCTACCGCCTGGGCGGCGTGATGATGGAAAAAATGTTCGCATACAAAGAGCCGGTGAACGGGTTGACCTTCAACTGGGCCGGAATGTGGGCATTCGGCGGGATCATGATTGCCGTGATTGCCGTGCTGTTTATGCTGTTTTTCCGCGAATCGGATAAAGAGATCACCGCAATTGAGGTGGTTGATGGCGATACCGCGCTGACACAAGGGGAAGTTAAATGAAACAAGAACGTGTTCTCGGTGCTCTTTACGGGCAGGCGTTGGGGGATGCGATGGGCATGCCGTCGGAGCTGTGGCCGCGCAAGCGCGTGAAGGCGCACTTCGGCTGGATCGACCGTTTCCTGCCGGGGCCTGCGGAGAATAACGCCGCCTGCTATTTCAACCGCGCCGAGTTTACCGACGACACTTCAATGGCGCTGTGCCTCGCGGACGCCATCATCGAATGCGACGGCGAGATTAACGCCGACGCTATCGGCAGACACATTTTGCGCTGGGCGGAAGGGTTCGACGCGTTCAATAAAAACGTGCTCGGCCCGACCTCTAAAATCGCGCTGAACGCCATTCGTGACGGCAAACCGGTGAGCGAACTGGAGAACAACGGCGTCACCAACGGGGCGGCGATGCGCGCCTCCCCGCTGGGCTGCCTGCTGCCGGCGACCCGCCTTGAACACTTTGTTGAGCAGGTCGCGCTGGCCTCCAGCCCGACCCATAAATCCGACCTCGCCGTTGCCGGTGCGGTGGTCATTGCCTGGGCGATTTCCCGCGCGATTGACGGAGAGCGCTGGCAGAACATCGTTGATGCCCTGCCGGGGATCGCGCGCTACGCTCAGGAGGCGAAAACCACCACCTTCAGCGCTTCGCTGGCGGCACGTATCGAACTGGCGCTCAAGGTCGTGCGCGAAGCCAACGGCACGGAATCGGCCAGCGAGCAGGTGTATCAGCTGGTCGGCGCGGGCACCAGCACCATCGAGTCCGTTCCGGCGGCTATCGCGATGGTCGAACTGGCCGGAACCGACCCGAACCGCTGCGCGATGTTATGCGCTAACCTCGGCGGCGATACCGACACCATCGGCGCGATGGCGACCGCCGTCTGCGGCGCGCTGCACGGCGTACAGGCTATCGATCCGGCGCTGAAGGCAGAGCTCGACGCCGTCAATCAGCTTGATTTCGGCCATTACTGCGAAAAACTGCTGCACTACCGGGAGAAACGGGAGGGGGTATGAATTCGTTTGCCCGACACCTTGAGACATTGCAGGCCACGCGTCCGGTGACGGTGCTGGGCGCGGCGGTGATAGACGTCATCGCCGACGCCTACGCCCTGCCCTGGCGCGGCTGCGATATCGAACTTAAACAGCAGGGCGTGAACATCGGCGGCTGCGCGCTGAATATTGCCATCGCCCTGAAGCGCCTCGGCATTTCGGCGCAAAACGCGCTACCCGTCGGCCACGGCGTGTGGGCGGATATTATCCGCAACGCCATGCAAAAGCAGGATCTGCACAGCGCCGTTGAAGCCGAAAATGGCGATAACGGCTGGTGCCTGGCGCTGGTGGAGCCGGACGGCGAGCGGACGTTTATGTCGTTCAGCGGCGTCGAGAACCAGTGGCAGCAGGGCTGGCTTGACTCGCTTAGCGTGCCGCAAAACAGCCTGGTGTATCTGTCGGGCTATCAGCTGGCCTCGCCGAGCGGCGAGATGCTGACGCGCTGGCTGGAAGATCTTCAGGACGTCACCGCATTTATCGACTTTGGCCCGCGTATTGCCGATATCCCCGACGACCTGATGGCGCGGATCATGGCCTGCAAACCGATTGTTTCGCTTAACCGTCAGGAGGCGCAGCTTGCCGCAGAGAGGCTCGGCGTGGAGGTAGAGTCGCTGGGCGCTCACTGGCAGCAGCGTTTCGGCTCGCCGCTGATTGTGCGTCACGACAAAGACGGCGCGGCCTGGTATGAGGCGGGACAGTCCGGCAACGTTCCGGCGTTTGCGGCCACCGTGGTGGATACCATCGGCGCGGGAGACAGCCATGCGGGCGGGACGCTTGCCGGGCTGGCGGCGGGCTGGAGCCTGGCGGAGTCGGTCAGGCTGGGTAACGCGGTTGCCGCCTGGGTGGTGAGCCACCGGGGCGGCGATTGTGCGCCAACGCGCGAGGAACTACTCCTCGCACACAAAGACGTATAGATCGCTGCGGCAGTAGCTAATGCTGTACTCAATGGGCCGGTGCTGCTGGTCGAGCGCAACCTGCTTGATCACCAGCACCGGAATTTTGTCATCCATCTTAATGTGCGTCTGAAATTCGCTGTCCGGCATCCGGGCGCTGACGCGGGAGCGGGTGCGCTGCGGGAAGATATTCTGGCTGCGGAAATAGTCGTAAAGCGAAATGCCGATCGCGTCCGGGTCGTGAATTAACCCCACCGGCACCCAGGACTCCTCAATCGATACGGCATCGTCATCCACGTAACGAATACGCTTAAGCAGAAAGACATCGCTGTTCGCGGGCAGCGAGAGCTGGCTGGCGACCTCTTCCGGGCATTTCACCACCCGTTTATTCACCCACAGCGTGTTGGGCGTTTTGCCGCGCAGCACCACCTGCTGAGAAAACCCGCGCGCCTCCTTCAGGGAGTATTCAAAGATATTGTTGATTTGCGTGCCGTAGCCGCGGGCGCGGGTCACCACGCCCTCTTCCTCCAGCGCCTGCATCGCCTTACGCACCGTAATGCGCGACACCCCGGTTAACTGACTCAGATCGCGCTCGCCCGGCAGGATATTGCCGTGCGCCAGCACGCCGCTGCGCACCGCGTTTTTCACCGTGTCGGCAAACTTCAGGTACAGGGGCGTGTTGTCCGGTGCGGAAATTCGCTCCAGTAACTGCTCGATTAACCGGGTATGCGCTTGTTCCATCTCTGTTTTTCTCAGGCGTGAGGTTTCCTGCCAGTATACGATCTACCACCATTCATGAAAATGATGAACCGGCCCAATACCGTGACCCACCTCCAGAGTATCGGCTTTGGCCAGCGCGGCAGAAAGCCAGGTCTTGGCCTCCTGTACCGTATCGCCCCAGTTCTGATGGCGCGGGCGCAGCGCCGCCAGCGCCGCCGAGAGCGTACATCCCGTCCCGTGGGTGTTTTTGGTCTGCACGCGCGGGGCGGTAAAACGCACCTCGTCGTCGCGGGTAAAGAGCCAGTCCGGACTTTCGGCATCATCAAGATGACCGCCTTTCATCAGCACCGCCCCGCAGCCCATCGCCAGCAGCGCGTGGCCCTGGGCTTTCATCTCGCGCTCGTTTTGCGCATGCGGCGCGTCGAGCAGCGCGGCGGCCTCCGGCAGGTTTGGCGTGATCAGCGCCACCTGCGGCAGCAGCTTTTTACGAAGCGTATCCACCGCCGAGGATGAGAGCAGCGGGTCGCCGCTTTTCGCCAGCATCACGGTATCGAGCACCACGTTTTGCACCTCATAGCGCCTGAGCCTTTCCGCCACCGCCTCGACGATATCCGTTTCCGCCAGCATCCCGATTTTGGTGGTATCAATGCGCACGTCGCTGAACACCGAATCGAGCTGCGCCGCCACAAAATCAGGCTCGATGCGGTACACCGACTGCACGCCGCGCGTATTTTGCGCCACCAGCGCGGTAATAACGGAACAGCCGTACGCCCCCAGCGCCGAGAAGGTTTTGAGATCGGCCTGGATCCCCGCCCCGCCGCTCGGGTCGGTCCCGGCAATGGTTAATGCGTTGATTCGCTTCATGCGCGATCCTCCAGCGCGTAGAGCGCATCGAGGAACGCGCTGGCGAAGCTGCCCGGGCCGCGAGAGTGGCTTATGGCAACCGAGCCGGCGCGTTTCATAAAGCCGCAGGCCGCCGCCACGTTGTCGAGCCTGTCGCCGGGTAGCGAACAGCTGGCCGCTACTACCGCCGAGAGCGCGCAGCCCGTTCCCACCACGCGGGTCATCAGCGGATCGCCGCCCGCTATCGACCGGGTGCGCTGCCCGTCGGTGATGTAATCCACCTCCCCGGTCACCGCCACAATCGCGTTGGTCTGCCGCGCCAGCGCCTGTGCCGCAGGCAGCGCGCTGGCGGCGGTATCGGTGGTATCCACGCCGCGCCCGCCCGCGCTCATCCCGGCAAGGGCGAGGATTTCGGAGGCATTACCGCGAATGGCGGCAGGCTGGAGGGAGAGAACTTGCTGGCAAAAGCGGGTGCGAAACGCCAGCGCCCCCACCGCAACCGGATCGAGCGTCCAGGGCTTGCCTGCCGCCACGGCGCTTTCAATCGCCCGGCGCATCGACTGCGCCCGGGGCGCGGTGAGCGTGCCGACGTTAATGAGCAGCGCGTCCGCCAGCGCGGCGAACTGCTCGGCCTCTTCGGCCTCAATCACCATCGCAGGTGACGCGCCAAGCGCCAGCAGCACGTTGGCCGTGAACGTCTGTACGACATCGTTGGTCATACAGTGGGTAAGCGGAGAACGGGTTCGGAACTGATGTAAAACGTGTAGATCGAGCAGGTCAGGCTGCATGGTATCGCTCCTGCCTTGCGTGAAGAAGCGATGTCCGGGAAGGCATCTGACTTCCCTACGCTGGCATTATCCAGATCAGGTAATACGGGTATTTCTCAGCCTTCACAAAGAAGGGCACCCCGAGTCATTTACTACAAAATCAAAAGTTTGAGATTAATGCTTCTCATTAATCTCTGAACGGGATAGTAATGCTAGCGGGAAGTGCTGTAAACGGCTAAAGCGAACCTTTTGGGCAATGTGTGAAAGGATGAGTGACAATTACACTGACGCTAGTCAGGGGCAAAAAAAAATGCCCCTGCTATTTGAAACATGTTGAAAATTACTCTTCGTCACGTCTGTAGTTCGTACGAAGAAAATCCTCATACTTCGCTGGAAGTATGGCAATTTCTCCCCACGTTTTATCTTTGGACCAGTATCCTGCACCACATGAGGCTATTTTTCCAAAAAAGAGCAGAATCCGCCTCAATGCGTTTGCCTGAGTAATTCCTCTGGCATCCAAATCACCATTACTGGCAGATATTCTGAAATCGACATTGCCAACAAGCCTAGGGTGCCTCAAAAATACGTGACTGTTATGTTCAAATCGATCTATGCGTACAATTTCTCCAAAATAAAAATTGGGAATATCATCTTCAGAATCGATCTCAGCAGCCTCTTTCAAAGACTCTGCTAAAACATAATGATATACATGGTCCCCTACCGCAACGTGGATATCTCGATAGTAGTTTTGGCGAAAATTGGTGCACAACGATTGAACGCTTGTCACCTTACTTGGTAGGTTGAAGGTCTGGCCTTCATGCCTAGAGGCAGGAACATTAACAGGCGGCCCATTCTCACTTTCAAATTCTGTTTCAACCAGTTCAGCATGTTCCTCATCATGTTGTCTTGCGTTATTCTGAGGCCGCTCTTGCTTGAAACCACTAATAATAATAAGTTCACCATCTTCAACGGCTTGTGCTGCTTCGGCTTCGTTATCGTATTTTTTCCCAACCATGATCCCACTTCGTAAACGGCAATACGGTGCGTCTTCATCAGGGTAGTGTCTAAAAAGAGCTTCAGCGCCATTCGCCATGATAGACACAGCTGGATCTCCTGGAACTCTTAACAAAGGTTCATAGCATGAAGGACAGTGAAGATATCCTTTCATTTCTGCTTCATATTCCAACGGCTCAACTTCAACTCTGTTTAGCGCTACAATTGGCATCGTTGATTTGTTCCATTTTGGATCGTAATAGGCATAAGCAATTCTTCGGCTAGTCATTTCTTCTCCCTTCGATAAGTTTCATCAACGATTACTTTTTCCATAAGACATAGATATTCCGTCAAGATACCCCTGAGCATAGGCAGCATGCGGGCTCTTATGCCTTACATTTCCAGCTTGGCTTTCAGGAAGGGAATCTAAATTAATCCAAAGTGTTTCATCGCGCCTTATACCTGCTTCATAACCTTTTTCATACGCGCAACCACAACATTTATGTCTACCCATTCCTCCTTGATCGTCAGGAAGCTTTTCAAAAAAATCCCAGTAACGATGCTGATCTTCGCAATTTGCCATAGATCCAATTTCCTTTTGAAATGAATACTCAAACTATATGAATACTCTGAACCTCCATTTCAAGATGATTCCTAAAGACTTTTTTGATCGGCATCAAAATGGTAGACAAAATTTTGATTTCATCATTCCCAGTGAAGACCATCATTCAAATAGCAGACTGAAAATAAAGGAAACATATGCAGATAATCCTGGGTGATTCCTGATCCGCTTTTCTCATGAACGATTACCTGTTGCAGATGTGCCAAGTTACAACCCTGCCAGCTTAATAGGTTAAAATCATGGTTTGCCGGAATGAATTTGCCAGTCGGCGCTGTCCACAATCATCAAGATACGAAATACCCAGCTGATCACGGACATCAGCCAAGACCTTGCCGATTTTATGCATGTTCTTACCCGACACAGGCTAGAAAATCTTCACTTTCCATTGATGGTTAACGAAACAAGGAAATCCCACTCGGTTAGTTGCTGAACAGTAATCGACCGATAAGGCTGTACAACGCGCTTTGGCATGTTTTCAACAACTTCCATCACCTGCATGATGTCCTGCTTGGTTATCTTCGTTACTTCTGTTGATGCACCGAGGACAATTAACATGACTTCCATAAAGCGCTCATTGGCCTGTTAAATTGCCTTCGTCCAGTTTTGGGCTTTCTCATCTTTATACATATTCCACACGCCAGCCATTGTTAACACGTGTTCTGGTTGAGCTTCAGTGTGTTCTTCCTCATTTCGCGAAGGAGTGACAACCTCGCGGTCTTCCTGAGCAACCATTGGCTGAATATGGCGCCGCACATCATTCAGAAATTGTTGCGCCAGCCATTGTTCGTTCTGCTGCTTCAAACTATTGCCATACTCAGAAAGACGCCTACCGAAGTGATCCGGTTGGATGGTTCCACGTTGAACCAAAGGAATTACAGGAGAAGCAAAAGACATGAGCAACTGCGCCTGGTGTGGCTGTCAGTCTCTAACGACTAACGGAAAAACTTAATATCAGGCAAGCGAAAACGAACATAATAAACCCCGTTACGTTTAACGGTGTGGCGAATGGTTTTGTGTCCCATTTGGAGAGCCTCAATGTGTTACGGCTGGACAATACGGGACGAAAAGGAGTAATAATCTTTTGATTTATATGATGATAGTCGCCAGGACTACGCTGGCATTATCCAGATCAGGTAATACGGGTATTTCTCTGCCCTCACAAAGAAGGCCCCCGAGAAAAATTACAATTTATTCAATCAGTTACTTAAACATAAACTGTATCAATCATTCTCCCGGGGCAAAAGGCCGGAAGCAACACGTTTTTCACGCATCTCTTTTATTCGCTTGGAAGGTTAAGAGCGTGATGAACGCCGGCAGGGAAAATTTTTTATTTGCCTCAACGCCCTGCCCGCGCCTTCATTAATCGCCTTAGCCTCTTTCACCTGAAACATTAAGTCGTTCTCAAACTGGTTATAAAAACAGCACAACCAGATGCCAATCAAGCCCTTATCCTCATTCAGCATCCGAAAGCGGCAACTCCCAACTCAATGTAAACATTAACAAAAACAATAACATGACCTTAAACCTATTCATTAGACACATGATTTAGATCAAGATCATCAGTTTGGCTTTAATTGATAGTTCAGTCACGAAACTAAAGGGCGTTTTGACCGCTTTTAACCTCTTTGGCGCAGGCCCTTAGAAGAGCGTTGTCCATGCCGCAAAGCAAGCCAGTTGAACCTACCCAATACGTTAATGATGGTGTTTTACATGCGAGTGAACAAAACAATTATTGCTCTGGCTGTGTCTGGCGTAACCGTGGCTCATGCTTACACTGCGCTATGCAAAGTGAAGTTCGAATGGGACAGCGTCAGCATCGTCGAAACGCAAGGCGCAGGCGACAACGGGAATGCCGGTCCACGGGTTCTAATCAGGAGGGTAGAAACGCCAGCTTTCACCGCCCTCTGGAAAAGACAAAATAACGCTCTTGAAGTGGCATCTGATAAGACGACTCAGGCTGGTCGTTCAGGACGTTATGCCTGATTTATAAACTCTGACGTCGGCGCGTTAAGCGACACCGTTAATTAATCCATGTTGATAGCAAAAATATAACGACGTAAATATATGAAAATAAAAATCATGTTAATCGCCCTGGCAGGGGCTACCCTGTTAACAGGCTGCTCTACTCCGCAACAGCGCATCGCTGAATGCCAGGCCACAGGCGTCAGCCTGGATGCCTGTTACATTGGGGAGCAAACGCGGCAGGCGTCCATCAATAATGCCTCGATGGCGGCGGCTTATGCCAACGCCCATGATGCGGTAAGCGATTCAAAAGAAAAGAAAAAGCACCACTGATATCTTTATCATTAAAGGAACGTCGTTATGAAAATGAAACTAGCGCTGTTAGCTCTCTTATCTGTGGTAGCCATTTCGCCTGCTCACGCGATTAGCGCAAAATACCGCGCGCAGCTGGAGCACTCTGGCTGTACGCAGGTGAGCGATGCCAACGGGACCTGTGACATCACCAAAACCAAAGCCCAGAACGCCAAAGCGGGCTCAGGCTATAAAGCGCTGTCTGCTGATGCGGCGTATGCCATGAATAAACCCATTTCCGACGTGGCGGAATATTTGCTGTCTAAAGGCTGGAAGCCGAATAATGGCGAATGGCACAAGAGCGGGTATATTTTACGCTTAGTGGTTGAAAACGATAAGGTCGTGAATAGCCAGTTAACGAAATAAAATACTGGCGGCACAGGCCGCCACTATTTCAGCGCTGATAATCTCTTCCTCTGTAATGATCTCAACGTAATGAAATTAATCCTTTGTAGCACCCTCGTGTCGCTAGGGCTGGTTGCGGTTGGCTTTTTTATGGGCGTTATTTATTTTACGATAATAAATCAATGTACTTAGCAGCATAAGAATCACCTCATCCCGCTTTTGACCGCCTCCAGCCGTCAGGCTACGTAGAAGTTATTATCTTCAGGGGGCGTCAAGCCTCTTTTTAGATCAAAAAAAGGCACGATTTGTAACACTCTAATGAGTACCTTTACACAGAGGTCAGAGGTGTTTCAACCTGCTGATTTTACACTATAAAACCCCTGTACCTATGACCGGGATTTATGATGCTGCCTCCCCTAACTGCTGCGTAACAAAACAGTAAACAAATTAACCATTGAGCCCCGTGGCAAAAGGCTCTATATTGGCGGCGTTTTTTTCAGGCCCCATCTGTTTTTTAACTTTTTATTCAATCGTTGCTCATAACGAAGCGGCGGTTGTAGGAGTGATATGATGACGGATAAAGTCCGTATTGACACTGTAGATGCCCATAAAAGCAACGAAACCTATCTGGCCCGTCAGGCCGAGTTTGAATCTAACGTCAGGAGTTATCCGCGCAAGCTGCCTTTAGCGATTACTAAAGCAGACGGCGTGTGGATCACCGATGCAGATAATAAAGAATACCTTGACTGTTTAGCAGGCGCAGGCACCCTCGCGCTTGGACATAATCATCCTGATGTGCTGAAAAGCATCCAAAATGTCATTACCAGCGGCTTGCCGTTACATACCCTGGATCTGACAACGCCTCTGAAAGACGCGTTCTCCGAATACCTGCTCTCACTGCTGCCGGGTCAGGGCAAAGAGTACTGCCTGCAATTCACCGGTCCTTCCGGTGCGGATGCCGTTGAAGCGGCGCTGAAGCTGGCGAAAAAAGTGACCGGTCGTAGCGGTATCATCAGCTTCTCTGGTGGTTACCACGGTATGACCCACGGCGCGCTGTCCGTGACCGGCAACCTCTCTCCGAAAGAAGCGGTCGACGGCATGATGCCAGAAGTGCAGTTCATGCCTTACCCGCACGAATACCGCTGCCCGCTGGGTATCGGTGGCGAAGCGGGCGTGAAAGCGCTGACCTACTACTTCGACAACCTGATTAACGATGTAGAAAGCGGCGTGCGCAAACCTGCGGCCGTTATTCTGGAAGCGGTTCAGGGCGAAGGCGGCGTGAACCCGGCTCCGGCCGAGTGGCTGCAACGCATCCGTAAAGTGACTCAGGAACACGGCATTCTGCTGATCCTCGACGAAGTTCAGGCTGGCTTTGCCCGTACCGGTAAATTCTTCGCCTTTGAACACGCGGGTATCGAGCCAGACATCATCGTGATGTCCAAAGCCGTCGGTGGCGGTCTGCCGCTGGCCGTTCTCGGTATCAAAAAGCAGTTCGATGCCTGGGCACCTGGTCACCACACCGGCACCTTCCGTGGCAACCAGCTCGCGATGGCAACCGGTCTGACGACGCTGAAAATCCTCAAAGATCAGAACATCGCCGGCAAAGTTGCCGCTCAGGGCGAATGGCTGAAAGGCCAGCTGAAAGAGATGGCGAAACGCTATCCGGTAATCGGCCACGTGCGCGGTCTGGGCATGATGATCGGTATCGAGATCGTCAAGCCAAACGAAGCGGCTGACCATATGGGTTGCTTCCCGGGCGACGGCGAGCTGTCTGCGCTGATCCAGAAGAAGTGCTTCGAAAATGGTCTGATTCTGGAACGCGGTGGCCGTAACGGTATCGTGCTGCGCCTGCTGCCTTCACTGCTGATCAGCGATGACGAGCTGAAAGTGTTCCTGGATAAATTCGAGCAGGCGCTGCTTGCTGCGGGCGTTCGCCCGGCCTAACCGGAGTTGTTGAATACGATGTCTGATTCAAACCCAATTTTGTTCTCCTCTGCTAAGAGCATCGACGCTTACCAGCAGGCGATTGAACAAAGCACTCAGGCTGTGATGCAGTGGCTGAAACAGCCTGAGATGTACCAGGGCAAAACGGTCGCCGAGCTGCGCGACCGCATCAAGCTGGACTTCAATGCGAAAGGTCTGGGCAACGAAGCGGCGATTGAACGCGCCGTTGAGTTCTTCCTGAAAGACAGCTTGTCCGTCCACCATCCTCAGTGTGTGGCGCACCTGCACTGCCCAAGCCTGGTCGTAAGCCAGGCGGCAGAAGTGCTGATCAACGCCACAAACCAGAGCATGGACTCCTGGGATCAAAGCCCGTCCGCAACCATCATCGAAATTAAACTGATCGAATGGCTGCGTACCCGCGTGGGTTATCAGGCTGGCGATGCGGGTGTCTTCACCAGCGGCGGTACCCAGAGCAACCTGATGGGCCTGATGCTGGCGCGTGACGCGTTCTTCGCGCGTCAGGGTCACTCCGTTCAGCAGGACGGTCTGGTGGGCGATCTGCGCAAAATTCGCGTGCTGTGTTCCGAAAACGCGCACTTCTCCGTGCAGAAAAACATGGCGCTGATGGGTCTGGGCTACCAGTCCGTGGTGCAGGTGAAAACGGACGAATTCTCGCGTATGGATCTCAGCGATCTGGCCGCGAAAATCGAACAGTGCAACGCGAACGGCGAGCAGATCCTGGCGATTGTCGCGACGGCGGGTACTACCGATGCCGGTGCTATCGATCCGCTGCGCGCCATTGCTGAAATGGCGGCGAAGCAGAATATCTGGGTTCACGTTGATGCGGCCTGGGGCGGCGCGCTGCTGATGTCTGAGCAGTATCGTCACTACCTGGACGGCATTGAGCTGGTGGACTCCGTGACTCTGGACTTCCACAAGCAGTTCTTCCAGACCATCAGCTGCGGCGCGTTCCTGCTGAAAGAAGCGCGTCACTACGAGCTGATGCGCTATCAGGCGGCCTATCTGAACTCTGAGTTCGACGAAGAAGCGGGCGTACCGAACCTGGTCTCCAAGTCTCTGCAAACCACGCGCCGTTTCGACGCGCTGAAGCTGTGGATGAGCCTGGAAGCGCTGGGTCAGGAGCAATACGCGGCGATCATCGATCACGGCGTGACGCTGGCGCAGCAGGTTGCGGCCTATGTTAAAGAGCAGCCTGCTCTTGAGCTGGTGATGCAGCCGCAGCTGGCAAGCGTGCTGTTCCGCTTCCGTCCAGAAACGCAGATGGATGACGCAGGTATCGCCCTGCTGAACCAGAAGATCGGCGATGCGCTGCTTGAGTCCGGTCGTGCGAACGTGGGCGTAACCGAGCATAACGGTATCACCTGCCTGAAGCTGACCCTGCTGAACCCAACCGTGACGCTGGAGGACATTCAGGTCCTGCTGTCGCTGGTTGAGCGTACCGCGCAGGAAGTAATGGCGAAGTAACCGCTCTGACGGGTGTGGACCGCTGTCCGCACCCGTTTTTTTATCTCCCCCTCCCCCGACTTCCCGCGTTTTCCATCACCGCATCCTCATGCAGGCTGTAGCCCGAGGCGTAGCCATTGACCGCCGACTTCACCACGTCATTCAACACCACGCCTTTAACGTTGACGTTCATGGTTTGCAGCCGCCGGGTGCAGACCAGCATCTGCTTCACGCTGGTCACGTTATAGCGCGCCACCAGCAGCGTCGAGGCCGCAATGCTGCCCACCAGCGCCGCGTCGGTCACTGCCAGAATCGGCGGCGTGTCCACAATCACCATGTCGTACTGTTCGCTCGCCCACTGCATGAACTTTTTAAAGCGATCGTGCATCAGCAGTTCGGACGGATTGGGCGGCACCTGGCCGCAGGTCACCACGTCAATACCGGACGCCGCGTAGGTCTGAACCGCCTGCTGAAACACCACTCTCCCGGACAGTACGTCCGATAAACCCGCCTCATTGCTCAGCTCAAAAATGTTGTGAACATAGCCTTTACGCATGTCCGCATCCACCAGCAACACGCGCTCGCCAACCTGCGCCACCAGCGCCGCGAGGGTGGTGCTGACCAGCGTTTTGCCGCAGTTTTGCGCCGGGCCGCTGAACATCAGGATGTTGTTATCGGCATCCATCATCGCGAAGTGCAGGCTGGTGCGTAGCCCTCTTACCGCTTCAACAAAAATATCCAGCGGCCTGTCGACGGGCAGAAACGGCACGTTGGTGGTTTGGTGTTTTTCCGTGGCGCAGAAGAACGGCATTCTGCTGAAGCGGGTTTTCTGCCACAGCCAGGCGGAGCGCGGCAGCGTGGCGTAGACGTTCATCCCCTGCGCCTCCAGCCGGTCGGGGGAGTCGATCCCCTTCCTGAGCACCGCTTTCGCCATCACCGAAACGGCGGCGAACATCAGCCCCATCAGGGTGGCGAGCGCCACCGTCAGCATCTTGCGTGGCTTTACGGGATCCGGGCTGGTCAGCGCCTCATCAATGATGCGTACATTGCCAATGGTGCTGGAACGGGAGATGTTCAGCTCCTGCTGGCGGGTCATCAGCTGCTGGTAAATGGCGCGCCCGGAGTCCACTTCCCGGCTCAGACGGAGGATCTCCTGCTGGATGGTGGGCATTGCCGACACGCGCCGGTTTAGCCTTCCGCGCTCATCCTCCAGGGTATGACGCTTTTCACTCAGGGCGCGGTAGTTCGGGTGATCTTTTTTAAAGTGCTGCGCGATTTCCGCCTCGCGGAAGGTCAGCTCGTTGAGCTGATTATCGACGTTAACGAGCTGCTCCAGCACCGATTTGGCTTCCAGATTCAGGTCGACCGAATCCCGCTGCCGGCGATAGCTGTTGAGCCGCTTTTCTGCATCCTCCAGCTGCGCGCGCACGCCCGGAAGCTGGCGCTGTAAAAAGGCGAGGCTCTGAGAATCGTGCGCCGCCTGACGGGCGATATTCTGTCGCAGATAATTATCGGTGATGCTTTTGAGCGTCGCGGCAATCTTCTGCGGATCGGTGCCGGTCAGCCCGAGGCTAAGCATCCCGCTCTCCTTGCCCACCTCCTTGACGCTAAAACGCGTATTCAGATCGTTAATGGCGTGCGGCAGCGAGAGTAGCGCTATCGTAAAGCGCGTGCCCGCTGCCGCGTCGAGGGTATTGACGCGCAGCGTCAGGCCCGGCGTTTGCAGCATCTGCCCGGCCATGCCGTAGGCGCTGAGCCCCTCCCCTTCGATGCGGAATCGCCCCTCCCCGAGCGCGGTGAGGGTTAGCGCCCGCTCCCCTGTTTGTTCGCCAGTAAACTCCAGCAGCCCCAGCGTTAATACCGCCGGTGTTTCCCTCGTCAGCCTTGCCCAGCCTTCCCCCAGTAGCGGAAATCGCACGCGCGTCACCTGATAGCGCAGGCCGAGATCGTGAATGGTTTTACCGAGGATCATGCGTGATTTCAGCAGCTGGATCTCCGCCGAGGCGTCCGGCGTAAGGCCCGGCGTGAGCTGGTTTAACGATTTCAGCAGGCTGTTTTGCTGCTTGTCCTCGATTTGCACCAGCGCATCGGCGACATAAACCGGGGTTGAAAACAGCGCAACCAGCACCCCAATAGTGGCGAAGCAGAGGGTGATAAAGATGACGTAAAGCCGATGGTCAAAAAGCTCGGCAATAATCCGCCCCAGCTCTATCTCCTTTATTTCAGCAGATTCGCCATAGGCGTAATCATTTTTCGATAACATGGGTTAATCCTTTACCTGTTAAGCCGTCTGGCCCACTCCCGACTCGCCCCCGCCAGCAGGCCAAACACGTAGTCAAAGGCCTCCTGGCTTTTGCCGTAGGGGTCGGGGATCTCCTGCACATCAAGCCAGCGCCCAAAAAGCAGGCATTTGCCGCGCATCTCGGGCGCAATCGCTGAAATGCGGTTCAGATGCTCCCGTTCCATTACGAGGATCAGATCCGACTGGCGCAGCATCGAAATCGTCAGCTTTCGCGCGATATGATCGTTAAGCGACACGCCGTGCTGACGGCAAATCGCCGTCGCGCGCGGATCGGCGCCCTGGCCTTCAAGGCCGTAAATCCCTGCGGATCCCACCCGAATAGTGGGCACGCGGGTTTGCAGCAGGCGCGCGCCCATCGGGGAGCGGCAGATATTGCCCGTACAGACGACGAGGACCGACTGAATCATCATCATGGCCACGTTTTGATATAGCGGACGGTTTCGGTCAGATCGTGAATGCCGCTAATGGTGGGCACCAGCTGACTCACCACGCGATTCCAGCGCGAGAGCGGCGCGGTGGTGACGTAGACGATATCGTAAGGCTCAAGGTGGAACTCGGTGCTTAACACCATCGCGGAGGCGTCCCGGGCGTTAAGCTGATACACCGAGGCAATCTTGCCTTTGCCGCTGCTCCCGCGCGCGGAACGAATCACAAAGATCCCGCTGGCGTCCGCCATGTTCTGGTTCAGGCCTCCGGCGTTGCCTAACGCCTCGGCGAGCGTCATGCCGCTGCGATCCATTTTGAGGGTGCTTTGCTTCACCACCTCGCCCATCACGAACACTTTCAGGGCGTCATTACGCGGAATGAACAGAATATCCCCCGGCCACAGCAGGTGGTTTTGGGTCAGATCGCCGTGCTGCATCAGCGCATAGAGGGAAATTTGGGAATGTTTGCCCTCGTGAATCAACACCACGTTGCGCCAGTCGGCGTTAGCGGAGAGTCCCCCCGCCGCGTTGACCGCATCCATGACCGTCAGCGGAATATTGGTGATGGGCTGTTGCCCGGATTTTGCCACCTCTCCGGTGACGTAGGCTTTCTGGGAGCGAAATGCGGCGATGCTGACATCCACCTGCGGGCTTTCGATGATTTTGTCCAGGTGAGCGGTAATGACGTCGCGCACCTCCTCAAGGGTTTTACCCGCGACGTGCATTTTGCCGACATAGGGATAAAACAGCGATCCGTCGGCCCCGACCCAGTTTCCGGTGTCGCTGGCGCTGCGGTATTGCCCCGCTGGCGTGGTTAATTCCGGGTGATCCCAGACGGTGATCGTCAGCACATCCCCCGGCCCGATATGGTATTGCCACTGCTTTAGCTGCTCGTCCAGAGCGGGATTGGCTCGGGAGGTTAACGGCGAGGTACGCAGGCTTTCAATGACCGCCGGGGTCAGCGGGTAAATATCGATCATCTTATCGATGTCGAAATTTTTATCCGCCACGTCGGGCTTATTTTTCCCCGCCGTTTTAACATGCTGTCCGGGCGTCACCTGGCACCCCGTAATTAACAGCGCGGAGGCCAGAAACAGAGAATGTATTAATTTCATATTATTATTAACGATAACCATTATTAATTAAGCAGGCAGAAAACCTGATGTGTTGACGGTAAATACACGGCAGGCAGAACGGTCCGCGCCGTAAAATAAAAAGCAGATTAAAATCAATTCATGGTCAGCCGTTAATAATAACCACACAATTTAAACAAGAATATGAAGAGATAACCCAGCAAATAAATAAACGCTTAAATTCATCTTTATTTCAGAGCAAACCGATAAACCCCTACTCAAAACTTTGTTACATTTTTTTTCGACCGGGCAAGACCGCCAGCCATAAAATGGACCGTCTTAAGGAAAGCCCTGGAACGGCAGCCCCCACTTTTGCTCAATGAAGAAAAACCGGAGAAACAATGACTAAAGGTAAATTACTGCTTCTGGGTGCGTTAATGTCTTTTGCAGGTGCCGCCTTCTCCGCGCCTGCGACGACAGCCGCCCCTTCAGGGATTCAGGCTTACGAAGAACAAGAATTCATCGCCGATTTCACCAAATTTAAGATTGGTGATACCGCACCCGCGCTTTACCAGACGCCTGAATACACCATCAAGCAGTATCAGTTGCGCAATCTCCCGGCACCGGACGCAGGCACCCACTGGACCTATATGGGCGAGAATTACGTCCTGATCGGCGATGCCGACGGCAAAATCCATAAAGCCTATAACGGAGATATTTTCTATCACCGCTAATTCCGTGACCGTGCGTGCCTGGCAGGAGAGCGATCGCCCCTTCCTGCGCACGCTGTATTTACATGCGCGGCGTGAAGCCTGGCCGTGGCTCGCCAGCGACGCGTGGCAGCTTGAAGATTTCGATGCAGCGACCCTGGATGAACAGATTTGGGTTGCCGAGCAGGACGGGCACCGGGTGGGATTTGCCTCGGTCTGGACTAACGATAATTTTCTGCACAACCTGTTTGTCGACCCGCAGTATCAGGGACAGGGCGTGGGCAATGCCTTGCTGGAACAGGTGCAAAAGACCTTTACCAGTACCGGCGCGTTGAAGTGTCTGGTGAAAAACGAACGGGCGGTGGCGTTTTACCAGCGCCACGGCTGGCATATTGAAGCATCGGGGAGATCGCCGGACGGCGACTATTTTTTGATGCACTATCGATTGCGTTAAAGTCGGGTGGCGGCTTCGCCTTACCCGACCTACAAAACCGGGTAGGCCGGGTAAGCGAAGCGCCACCCGGCACTCAAGCAAAGAAGATTTACACCGCGCGGAAGGCGATTTCGCTCGGGATAACCTCACCCTGCCAGTAAAGCTGCGCCGCAACGCGCCCTGCCAGCTGGCGATAAATCTCCGCAAATTCACTTTCCGGACGGCTGACAACCGTCGGCTTACCGCTGTCGAGATCTTCACGCAGCGTGATATGCAGCGGCATCTGACCCAGCAGCTGAGTGTGGTACTGCGCCGCCAGTTTTTCCGCGCCGCCGGTGCCGAAGATAGGCTCATGGTGACCGCAGTTGCTGCAAATGTGCATACTCATATTCTCGACGATGCCGAGCACCGGCACTTCCACCTTCTCGAACATCACGATGCCTTTTTTGGCGTCGATCAGGGCGATATCCTGCGGCGTGGTCACCACAACCGCCCCCGTTACCGGGATGTTCTGCGCCAGCGTCAGCTGAATGTCCCCGGTACCCGGCGGCATATCCAGCACCAGATAATCGAGATCCGGCCACATGGTCTCTTGCAGCATCTGCATCAGCGCCTTGCTGGCCATCGGGCCGCGCCAGACCATCGCGTTATCGTCGGTCACCAGATAACCAATGGAGTTGGTCGCCAGGCCGTGCGCCATAATCGGCGCCATGTGCGTGCCGTCCGGCGAGGTTGGACGCTGGTTTTCCGCACCCAGCATATTCGGAACGGACGGGCCATAGATATCGGCATCCAGAATACCGACCTTCGCCCCTTCGGCAGCGAGCGCCAGCGCCAGGTTCACCGCAGTTGAGGATTTACCCACCCCGCCCTTGCCGGAGCTGACGGCGATGATGTTTTTCACGCCGTTCACGCCCGGCTGGTTTTTCACCCGCTTCAGCGTGGCGATGCTGTGACTCAGCTTCCAGTCGATGGCTTTCGCCCCGGTGATGCGCAGCAGCTCGGCGCTGGTTTGCTCTTTCAGCACGTAGAACGCGCTGGTCCAGACAAACGGCATTTGCAGCTCAATGTGCAGCGTATCGTCCAGCCACGCCACGTGGTGCAGCGCTTTCAGGGTGGTGAGATTGTGCTTCAGGGTTGGATGCTGAAAATTAGCCAGCGTTCCGGCGACCATTGCGCGTAAGGCTTCCGGTGATTTGGCCTGGGATTGCGAACTCATCCCGACTCCTTTGTGGTTGTTCTAGAAAGACGTGTAATGAACAAGTTTACCCCAGAGGTGACAATTATTCATTTACGGATTAATGCCCTTATCGCTTGGCGTAGTTATTCCCTTTCGGGTAACATCGAAACCCCTTTTCACAGTTAAAAGAAGTAATGCCTACTATGACTCAAGTCGCGAAAAAAATTCTGGTAACGTGCGCCCTGCCGTACGCCAACGGCTCAATCCACCTCGGCCACATGCTGGAGCATATCCAGGCTGATGTCTGGGTCCGTTACCAGCGAATGCGCGGCCACCAGGTTAATTTCATCTGCGCGGACGATGCCCACGGCACGCCAATCATGCTGAAAGCCCAGCAGCTGGGGATTTCACCTGAGCAGATGATTGCCGAAATGAGTCAGGAGCATCAGACTGATTTTGCTGGCTTTGACATCAGCTACGACAACTATCACTCCACGCACAGCGACGAAAACCGCGAGCTGTCGGAGCTTATCTACACCCGTCTGAAAGAGAACGGTTTTATTAAAAACCGCACCATCTCTCAGCTCTACGATCCGGAAAAAGGCATGTTCCTGCCGGACCGTTTCGTGAAAGGCACCTGCCCGAAATGTAAATCCCCGGACCAGTACGGCGATAACTGCGAAGTGTGCGGCGCGACCTACAGCCCAACCGAGCTTATCGAGCCGAAATCCGTGGTCTCTGGCGCAACCCCTGTAATGCGTGACTCCGAGCACTTCTTCTTCGACCTGCCGTCGTTCAGCGAAATGCTCCAGGCGTGGACCCGCAGCGGCGCGTTGCAGGAGCAGGTGGCAAATAAAATGCAGGAGTGGTTCGAATCCGGTCTGCAACAGTGGGATATCTCCCGCGATGCGCCGTACTTCGGCTTCGAAATCCCGAACGCGCCGGGCAAATATTTCTACGTCTGGCTGGACGCGCCAATTGGCTACATGGGCTCCTTCAAGAACCTGTGCGACAAGCGCGGCGACACCACCAGCTTCGACGAATACTGGAAGAAAGATTCTACCGCCGAGCTGTATCACTTCATCGGTAAGGACATCGTTTACTTCCACAGCCTGTTCTGGCCGGCGATGCTGGAAGGCAGCAACTTCCGCAAGCCGACCAACCTGTTCGTGCACGGCTACGTGACGGTTAACGGCGCGAAGATGTCCAAGTCTCGCGGCACCTTCATTAAGGCCAGCACCTGGCTGAACCACTTCGACGCGGACAGCCTGCGCTACTACTACACCGCGAAGCTCTCTTCCCGCATTGACGACATCGACCTGAATCTGGAAGATTTCGTGCAGCGCGTGAACGCCGACATCGTGAACAAAGTGGTGAACCTGGCTTCCCGTAACGCGGGCTTTATCGCCAAGCGTTTTGACGGCGTTCTGTCAGCCGAGCTGGCCGATCCGGCGCTGTATAAAACCTTCACCGATGCGGCTGCAACGGTTGCGGAAGCCTGGGAAAGCCGCGAGTTCGGTAAAGCGATTCGTGAAATCATGGCGCTGGCCGACGTGGCTAACCGCTACGTTGACGAACAGGCTCCGTGGGTGGTGGCGAAGCAGGAAGGCCGCGACGCTGACCTTCAGGCGATCTGCACCATGGGTCTGAATATGTTCCGCGTGCTGATGACCTGGCTGAAGCCGGTTCTGCCACAGCTTGCAGAACGTACTGAAGCCTTCCTGAACACCGAGCTGACCTGGGATGCTATCCAGCAGCCGCTGCTCGGCCATAAGGTGAATACCTTCAAGGCGCTGTACAACCGTATCGAAATGAAACAGGTTGAAGCCCTGGTCGAAGCTTCTAAAGAAGAGGTGAAGGCTGCGGCGGCACCGGTGACCGGCCCGCTGGCGGACGATCCGATTCAGGAAACCATCACCTTTGATGATTTCGCGAAAGTCGACCTGCGCGTGGCGCTGATCGAAAACGCGGAGTTCGTGGAAGGCTCTGACAAGCTGCTGCGCCTGACGCTGGATCTGGGCGGCGAGAAGCGTAACGTCTTCTCCGGTATCCGTTCCGCGTATCCTGATCCGCAGGTGTTGATCGGTCGCCAGACGGTGATGGTGGCAAACCTGGCCCCGCGCAAAATGCGCTTCGGCATCTCGGAAGGGATGGTGATGGCCGCAGGCCCAGGCGGGAAAGATATCTTCCTGTTAAGCCCTGACGAAGGCGCGAAGCCGGGTCAGCAGGTGAAATAACAAAAAAGCCGGAGATTATCTCCGGCTTTTTTTTCTCCCTCTCCCCGTGGGAGAGGGTCGGGGTGAGGGCATCAAGCCGCTACCCGGCTAAAAATCACCCCTTAGGATGATGCACCCGGTGGGTCAACCCGCGCAGGAAGTTACGCATAAACTGGTCGCCGCACTCGCGGTAGTTTTTATGATCCGCCGCGCGCATCATGGCGGTCACTTCCGGCACCGACACGCGGAACTTCTGCTCGGTCATGATCGCCACGATATCGTCCGTTTTCAGCGAGAAGGCGATGCGCAGCTTTTTCAGCACCGTGTTGTTATTCACGCGACGCTCCAGCGCCAGCTCGGGCGCGGCCGGATCTTTGCCGCGTTTTTCATAAATCAGGCCGTTCAGGAAGCCAGACAGAATAATGTCCGGGCAGCGAACGAAGCCCTCTTCATCCTCTTTGGTCATCCAGGTATCGAAGCTGGCCGAGGTGGATTCCATGTCGGAGAGCGCAAGAATGCGCACCATGTCGTTATTGTTTGCTTTCAGGGTGTAGCGCAGGCTACGGAGAATATCGTTACTGAGCATAGAGCCTTCAACTGTCGGTGATGCAATGGGGCGCAGTGTACCAGTTTTACAGGCCAATCGCCTCTTTCAAACTCTTAAGATAGCGGCGGCTGACCGGCACGGTTTGCCCGGCGCGCAGCACCAGCTCGGCCTGGCCGTTATCTTCCAGGCGGATCTCTTTCAGATGCGCCATGTTCACCAGATACTGGCGGTGGCAGCGGATCAGCGGCGTGCGGCTTTCCAGGGTGCGCAGCGTCAGTTCGGTAAAGCCTTCGTTGCCCTCGGCGCTGGTGACGAATACGCCGCTCAGGCGGCTGCTGACAAACGCCACGTCGTCCATTTGCAGCAGATAGATCCGGCTGTGCCCGGTGCAGGGAATGAACTTCAGCGGCTGCTGGTTTTCCGCTAGCAGGGTCACGTCCTGAACCGTGCGCTCCTGACGCAGGCGGTTGAGGGTCTTCTCCAGACGCTTCTCTTCAATCGGCTTGAGGAGATAGTCAAAGGCGTGCTCCTCAAAGGCCTTCACGGCGTATTCGTCGAAGGCGGTCAGAAACACGATATAGGGGCGATGTTCGGGGTCGAGCATCCCCACCATTTCCAGACCGCTGATGCGCGGCATCTGGATGTCGAGGAACAGCACGTCGGGGCGCAGCTTGTGCACCGCGCCAATCGCCTCGATGGCGTTCGCGCACTCGCCCACCACCTCGATATCGCTTTGCTCCTGCAACAGAATGCGCAGGTTTTCCCGTGCTAACGGCTCGTCATCCACAATCAGCACTCTCAACATGCGTTCTCCTCCAGCGGTAGTCGTAAAGTAATGCGGGTAAATCGGTCCGGCTCGCAGGCCACGGTGATGCCGCAGTCATCTCCAAAGTGGGCGCGAAGCCGCTTGTCCACCAGGCTCATGCCCAGCCCGCCCGAGGCGCTCGGCTGATACAGCCCGGCGTTGTCTTCAATATCCAGCACCAGATGATGGTTAAAACGGCTGGCGGAAATGGTGATCTCCCCGGTGCCGAGCAGCTGCGAGGTGCCGTGCTTAATGGCGTTTTCCACAATCGGTTGTAGGGTAAAGGCCGGAAGATGCTGATACGCCAGCTCGTCCGGAACCGAGAGCGACACCTGCAAGCGCGACTGAAACCGCGCCTGCTCGATTTGCAGATAGGCGTTCACGTGCTCCACTTCATCGGCCAGCGTCACAATCTCGGACGGCCGCTTGAGGTTCTTACGAAAGAAGGTCGACAAAAACTGCACCAGCTGCGCCGCCTGGTCGCTGTCGCGGCGGATCACCGCTTTCAGCGTATTCAGCGCGTTAAACAGGAAGTGCGGATTGACCTGGGCGTGCAGCAGCTTGATCTCCGACTGGGTCAGCAGCGCTTTTTGCCGTTCATACTGCCCGGCCAGGATCTGCGCCGACAAAAGCTGCGCAATCCCCTCCCCCAGCGTGCGGTTGATGGAGCTGAACAGGCGGTTTTTCGCTTCGTAGAGCTTAATGGTGCCCATCACATGCTGATTTTCACCGCGCAGGGGGATCACCAGCGTGGAGCCAAGCTTGCACTGGGGATGCAGCGAGCAGCGGTACGGCACTTCGTTACCGTCGGCATAGACTACCTCACCGGTTTCAATGGCGCGTAGCGTGTAGGTGGACGAAATCGGTCGGCCCGGCAGATGGTGGTCGTCCCCGGTGCCGGTAAAGGCCAGCAGCTTCTCGCGATCGGTAATGGCAACCGCGCCGATATCCAGCTCCTGATACAGCACCTGCGCCACCTTCATGCTGTTCTCTTCGTTAAACCCCTGGCGCAGGATCCCCTCGGTCGAGGCCGCCACCTTCAGCGCGGTGGCGGAAAAGGCCGAGGTGTATTTCTCAAACATGGCGCGTTTGTCGAGCAGAATGCGCATAAAAAGCGCCGCCCCCACGGTGTTGGTCACCATCATCGGCGCGGCAATGCTGCCCACCAGATGCAGCGCGTCCTGGAACGGGCGGGCGATCAGCAGGATGATCATCATCTGCACCAGCTCCGCCACAAAGGTGATCGCCCCGGCGGTGAGCGGGCTAAAGACTTTATCCGGGCGACCGCGCTTGATCATGTAGCTATGGACCAGGCCGCCCAGCAGCCCTTCGACGATGGTCGAGATCATGCAGCTCAGGGCCGTCATGCCGCCCATCGAGTAACGGTGCAGACCGCCGGTTAACCCCACCAGCCCGCCCACCAGCGGGCCGCCGAGCAGGCCACCCATCACGGCGCCAATAGCGCGGGTGTTGGCGATGGAATCTTCGATGTGAAGCCCCAGGTAAGTACCCAGAATGCAGAAAATGGAGAAGGTAACGTAGCAAAGCAGCTTGTGCGGCAGACGAACGGTGACCTGCATCAGCGGAATGAACAGGCGCGTTTTACTCATCAACCAGGCGATGACCAGGAACACGCACATCTGCTGGAGAAGCAGTAACACCAGGTTAAACTCGTACATACACAAACCGCACATTTTCAAAAACGCGTAACATACACTGATGCGATTAAACTTTCTTTGAAGCACACCAAAAAAGGTGTAATTCGTGCCCGGTATCACATCTTTTGCCGAATTTAGGCCACCCTTTGACTAATTTGTGCAAAAAGTCGCCAATATTTCCTGGTTCGGCAAACTGGGTCTACAGTTAAGCTGGGGATGCGTGAGCCAGGGGGCGAAGAATATGGCGCTTTACACAATCGGTGAAGTGGCACTCCTTTGTGATATCAATCCCGTAACCCTACGGGCGTGGCAGCGACGATACGGATTGCTCAAACCGCAGAGGACAGACGGCGGACATCGCCTGTTTAACGAGGCGGATATCGACCGTATCCGCGAGATCAAAAGCTGGATCGACAACGGCGTTCAGGTGGGAAAAGTCAAATCGCTGCTGAGCGAGGACGATTCCGACACCCGGCACATCTGGCGCGAACAGCAGGAGACCCTGCTGCGATTGCTCCAGGCGGGTAACCTGCAACGCCTGCGCGCCTGGATCAAAGAGCAAGGGCGCGACCACCCGGCGCAAACCCTTATTACCCATCTGTTTATCCCTCTTCGCCGCCGTCTTCAGTGCCAGCAGTCCACGCTCCAGGCGCTGCTGAGCATGCTCGACGGGGTGCTGATCAACTACATTTCCGTCTGCCTTGCCTCGGCGCGCAACAAAAACGGCAAGGACGCGCTGGTGGTCGGCTGGAACGTTCACGACACCACTCGCCTGTGGCTGGAAGCGTGGATCGCCACCCAGAAAGGCTGGCGCGTGGACGTGCTGGCGCACTCGCTGGCGCAGCTGCGGCCTGAGTTTTTCGACGGTCAGACGCTGCTGGTCTGGTGCGGTGAGGTGCCGTCCGCCTCACAGCAGCAGCTGCTGACGGAGTGGCGCGAGCACGGTTACCCGGTGTATCCCCTTGGCCCGAATGGGTCGTAACGGCATTTAATGGTTCATTAACAGCTGCGCTTCACCGTATAATTGTTCCGTTAACAACAGGAGCACATGATGAAGGCAACCAAACTGGCCGTAATTACCCTTTTTGTCCTGATGGCCGTGAGCGGCATCGGCGGCGTGATGCTGGCAGGCTACTCATTTATTGTTCGCGGCGGTGTCGGCTGAGGTACAGCGCCAGGCGCTCAAACCCGCGATCGACCAGGATTGCGGCAAGCGCAACCAGAATCGCCCCCTGAACAATGTAGGCCGTATTAAACCCGCTTAAGCCGATAATGATCGGCGTCCCCAGCGTATTCGCCCCGACGGTCGAGGCAATGGTCGCGGTCCCGATGTTGATAATCACCGACGTGCGGATCCCCGCGATAATCACCGGCGCGGCCAGCGGCAGCTCGACGTGACGAAGCCGCTGCCAGGCGCTCATCCCCATCCCCTGCGCCACGCTCGTGACCGAGGCCGGTACGGCCGTCAGCCCCGCCAGCGTGCCCTGTAAAATCGGCAGCACGCCGTATAAAATCAGCGCAATAATGGCAGGCTGCTGACCAAACCCAATGACCGGCACCGCGATAGCCAGCACCGCGACGGGCGGAAACGTCTGGCCAATTGCGGCGATGGTTTCCACCAGCGGGCGAAACTCCCGGCCAGCCGGACGCGTCACCGCAATCCCGGCCCCCACGCCGATAGCAATGGCGAAGACGCTGGACACCGCCACCAGCCAGAAGTGTGCCAGGGTCAGATTAATAAAGCTCTCCTGCTGATAAACCGGACGCGGCAGCCCCGGAAAGAGCGCGTTAAACACCCCGGCGCTGTAGGGCATCAGAAACAGCAGCAGGACAAACAATCCCACCAGCCAGAGCAGCGGATCACGCACCCACTTCACGCGTCACCTCCCCGGCCAGCAAATCACGGAAATAGAGCGTCCCGCACGGCGCGCCCTGCGCATCCGTAACGGGCAGCGCGTCGCACTGGTGCGCCACAAACGCCGACAGCGCATCGCGCAGGCTCATGTGATGGAGCAAGGGTTCACCCGGCGCCTGCACGCCCTCGCGGCGCATGTAATCCCCGACGGTACGCAGGGAGAGCAGCCGAACGCCCAGCTCGCTGCGCCCGAAAAATTCGCGCACAAAGTCATTCGCCGGACGGGTGAGAATTTCCAGCGGTGTGCCCTGCTGGATAACTTCACCGTTGTCCATCAGCACCAGGCGATCCGCGAGCCTCAGCGCCTCGTCAATATCGTGGGTTACGAGGATTATCGTGCGCCCGAGTATTTTATGGATACGCGTCATCTCCGCCTGTAACGCGCTGCGCGTTACCGGATCCAGCGCGCCGAACGGCTCGTCCATCAGCAATACCTGCGGATTGGCCGCCAGCGCGCGCGCTACCCCGACGCGCTGCTGCTGACCGCCGGAAAGCTGGTGAGGATAGCGCTCGCGCAGGCTCGGATCTAACCCCAGCAGCGCCATCAGCTCGTCCACGCGGGCGTCGGTTTTCTGCCGCGTCCATTTTTCCAGCTGCGGCACCGTGGCGATATTCTGCGCCACCGTCCAGTGCGGAAAGAGGCCGATGGACTGGATGGCGTAGCCCATGCGGCGGCGCAGCTCCAGCACCGGCAGCGAGCGGATCTCCTCGCCCGCAAAGCGGATCTGGCCGCTGTCGTGCTCCACCAGCCGGTTGATCATCTTCAGGGTGGTGGATTTTCCCGACCCGGAGGTGCCAATCAGCACGGAAAACGCCCCCTCCTCAAAATTGAGATTGAGGTGGCTGACCGCCGCGTGACCGGCAAAATTTTTGCTTACATCATGAAATTCAATCATCGTCCCTCTCCCCCGAGCAGCGCGAGCCACAGGGCAAACAGCGCATCAATCACCACCGCCAGGGCAATGGCGGGAACCACGCCAAGCAGCACCAGATCCAGCGCGCTGCTGAGCAATCCCTGGAACACCAGCGCACCAAATCCGCCTGCGCCAATCAGCGCCGCGATCACCGCCATCCCGACCGTTTGTACCGCCACCACCCGCAGGCTGCGCAGTAATAACGGCAGCGCAATCGGCAGCTGCACCTTCCAGAAGCACTGGCGGGTGCTCATGCCCATCGCCTTCGCGCTTTCCAGCACGTCGGCTGATACCTGACTCAGCCCCGCCACCACGCCGCGCACCAGCGGCAGCAGCGCGTACAGCACCAGAGCGATCAGCGCGGGTGTTAACCCGGTTCCTGCGATGCCAAGCGTGGAGAGCAGCGGGAAGGATTTCACCAGCCCGGCCAGCGGCGCGATGAGCAGGCCAAACAGCGCTACGGATGGAATGGTCTGGATAACGTTCAGCAGCGCAAAAATACCGCCCTGACGCGCGGGATGGCGATAGCACCAGACTCCGAGCGGCACGCCAATCAGCAGCGCCGGTGCCAGCGTGCCGAACAAAATGGTCAGGTGTTGCGCCAGCGCGTCGTCAAAGATCTCCTGACGGTTGGCGTACTCTTTTAGCAGCGACAGCGCGTTCAGCTCGCCGCTGAACAGCAGAATTAGCGGCACAATCCAGATTTGCGCGTTCAGCACCCAGCGCCATACGGGATGCGGCGTCAGGCGGCGAATGGCATCGCTGCTGGCCAGCAGGCACAGGGCGAGCCACAGCCACAGGCCGCTGCCGATGGAGGTGCGCGCCAGCGGGCTTTCGGCGGAGATCATCGCCGTTGCCGCCAGCCCCGCGCTCCAGAAAAGCCCAATAAACAGCCCTTCGCTGAGGATAAGCGTGAGCCAGCGCGCGGCGCGTCCCGGCGTAAAAGCCAGGGCCACCAGCGCGCAGAGCACCGCGAGCAGCAGAACGGGGGTAAACGACCAGAGCTGCCAGAGGGCGCGCCCTTCCCCGGAGACAAGGCGGTTGGGCGCAACGCTTACAAACGGCAGCGCGGCGGCTGCAATGGCGACGATCGCCAACAGCAGCAGCACGCGGTTATGACATTTTATCGGCACATCCTGTCCTGTTACTTCACAAGCCCTTGTTGTTTCAGGAAGTCGGCTGCCACTTTTTTGGCATCCAGCCCCTCAACCGCAATACTGGCGTTAAGCTGTTGCAGCGTTTTCTCATCCAGTTTTTCGAACACCGGCTTGAGCCATGTTTCCAGCTCCGGATAGGCCTTCAGCGTCGCTTCACGCACAACCGGGGTTGGGGCGTAAATTGGCTGGACGCCTTTCGGATCGGTCAGGGTTTGCAGACCCAGCGCCGCCACCGGGCCATCGGTGCCGTAGGCCATCGCCGCGTTCACGCCGGAGGTCTGCTGCGCGGCGGCTTTAATCGTCACCGCCGTATCGCCCCCGGCCAGCGACAGCAGCTGGCTCTGGTCGAGCTTGAAGCCATACGCTTTTTCGAAAGCGGGCAGCGCGTCAGCACGTTCGATAAACTCGGCGGAGGCCGCCAGCTTGAACTCGCCCTTCTCTTTCAGATAGCGGCTCAGATCCTCAAGAGAAGTCAGCTTGCCCTTTTCGGCAACATCTTTGCGAACCGCAATGGTCCAGGTGTTATTGGCCGGAGCCGGGGTTAGCCAGACCAGCTTGTTCTGTTCTGCATCCAGCTTTTTCACTTTTTCGTAGCCGGTTTTGGCGTTTTTCCAGGCCGGATCGTTTTCATCTTTGAAGAAGAACGCCCCGTTGCCGGTATATTCCGGGTAGATATCCAGCTCGCCGGAGGTAATTGCCCCACGCACCACAGGCGTGGTGCCAAGCTGCACTTTATTGACCGTTTTGACCCCGTGGCTTTCCAGCACCTGCAAAATAATATTCCCGAGCAGTGCGCCTTCGGTATCAATCTTCGAGCCCACCTTCACCGGTTCCGCCGCCTGTAACGGCAAACTCAGCGCCGCCAGCAGGGCCGCAGATCCCAACATCCCCTTTGTAATCGTCATTCCGCTATCCCCAATTTTTGCTGCCTATTTCAGAGGCTTGAGAGAAAAGCGTAGCTTAAAACGGGGAAGTTAACCGTCAAAATGCCTTTTTAGCATAAGTTAAGAAGCATCCCCCGGAGGTCGGGGGATGCAGGGGGAAGGATTACAGCAGTTCGAACTCGCCTTTATTGACGCGGGCAGAGTCCACGCCGATAAACACGTTGAATTTGCCCGGCTCCGCATCGTATTTCATCTGCTGGTTCCAGAACTTCAGCGCGTCGACGTCGATCGGGAAGCTGACGGTTTTGGTTTCGCCCGGCTTCAGGGTGATTTTCTCGAAGCCGCGCAGCTGTTTCACCGGACGGCTCATGGAGGCGGTCACGTCCTGCACGTACATCTGCATCACCGTGGCCCCTTCGCGCTTGCCGGTGTTGGTCACCTCGACGCTGGCGGTCACCTTGCCGTCACGCTTCAGGATCGGCGCGGACATTTTCACGTCAGACACCATAAAGGTGGTGTAGCTCAGACCGTAGCCAAACGGATACAGCGGGCCGTTGGCTTCATCGAAGTAGCGTGAGGTGTACTTGTTCGGCTTATCGGCGTTATACGGGCGACCGGTGTTCAGGTGGCTGTAGTAAACCGGGATCTGCCCGACGGAGCGCGGGAAGGACATCGGCAGCTTGCCGGACGGGTTGTAATCGCCAAACAGCACGTCGGCAATCGCGTTACCGCCCTCTGTACCTGCAAACCAGGTTTCCAGCATCGCGTCAGCCTGCTGATCTTCTTTCACCAGCGCCAGCGGACGGCCGTTCATCAGCACCAGCACCAGCGGCTTGCCGGTGGCTTTCAGGGCAGCGATCAGATCGCGCTGGCTCTGCGGAAGGGTAATGTCGGTGCGGCTGGACGCTTCGTGCGCCATGCCCTGCGCTTCACCTACCACCGCGACGACCACGTCGGACTGCTTCGCGGCGTTAACGGCTTCGTCAATCATCTCCTTCGGCGAGCGGGAGTCGACCTTCACCGCCTCTTCGTACTGATTGAGGAAGGTGACGATATCTTTATCGTCCGTGACGTTCGCCCCTTTGGCGTACACCACTTTCGCGCTGTCACCCACCGCGCTCCTGATGCCGGTCAGAACGGTCACGGACTGATCGACCACGCCCGCGGCAGACCAGCTGCCCATCACGTCGCGCTTGCTGTCGGCCAGCGGGCCCACCACGGCGATGGTGCCGGATTTTTTCAGCGGCAGCGTGTCGAGGCGGTTTTTCAGCAGCACCAGGCTTTCACGCGCCACCTCGCGGGCCTCTTTGCGATGCAGGCGGCTTTCGGCGTTGGTGTCCGCCGGGTCGGACTCTTTCGGCCCCAGATGGCTGTACGGATCGTTAAACAGCCCCATGTCGTATTTCACGTTCAGCACGTGACGGGTGGCGTCGTCCAGCTCCGCCATCGTCACCTTGCCGTTCTTGACCAGATCCGGCAGGTATTTGCTGTAGTACTCGTCGCTCATGCTCATGTTGATGCCGGACTTGAGCGCCACGCGCACCGCATCTTCCGGATCGGAGGCGGTGCCGTGCTTGATAAGCTCCTTGATCGCACCGTGGTCGGACACGGTGATGCCCTTAAAGCCCCACTGGTCGCGCAGCACGTCTTTCAGCAGCCACGAATCGGACGTCGCTGGCGTGCCGTTGAGGGAGTTCAGCGCGACCATCACCGCGCCGCTGCCCGCGTCCAGCCCCGCTTTGTACGGCGGCATATAGTCGTTAAACAGGCGCTGCGGGCTCATGTCGACGGTGTTGTACTCTTTACCGCCCTCGACCGCGCCGTAGGCCGCAAAGTGTTTGACGCTGGTCATCACCGAGTAGCGATCCGCCGGGCTTTTACCCTGCATCGCTTCGACCATGGTTTTACCCATTGTCGCGGTCAGGTAGGTGTCTTCACCAAAGCCTTCCGAAGCGCGGCCCCAGCGCGGATCGCGGGAAACGTCGACCATCGGCGCCCAGGTCATGTTCAGGCCGTCGTCTGCCGCTTCATAGGCCGACACGCGCCCCACGGTTTTCACCGCGTCGAGGTTAAAGGAGGAGGCTAAGCCGAGGCTAATCGGGAAGACGGTGCGCTGGCCGTGAACCACGTCGAAGGCGAAGAACAGCGGGATTTTCAGGCGGCTGAGTTCCATCACCTGATCCTGCATCGCGCGGATATCCTGGCGGGTGACGGTGTTAAAAATCGCCCCCACCTGGCTCTCTTTGATCATCTCGCGGATAGCCTCTTTCGGGTTATCCGGCCCCACGCTGATAAGACGGAGCTGACCGATTTTCTCGTCGACCGTCATTTTTTTGAGCAGTTCGGAGACAAACGCATCCCGCGCTTCAGGCGTGAGGGGATGATTGCCAGACAGTTCCTCTGCCAGCGCAGGTTGCAGCGCCAGGCTGACGGCGACACCTACAGAACATAGCCATTTCATGTCGTATTTACTCTCTCATCAATAACCGCCGGACGTTCTCGGCCAGACCCTGTGAAAAGCGCAGTGTGCCACAAACCCTCTGCGTGTTGCAGGGTTATTCTCTGATTTTTCTCATGAATACCAGCACCCTTAGCCGCTAATCGCGCTATGCTTTACAGCGAGAAATTTGCCCCACCACAAGGAGTGGAAGATGTCTTCTGTTCGAACTGACGATAACAATACTTTTATTCACGAACTGTCGCGCCTGGTTGGCTCCTCTCACCTGCTTACCGACCCGGCTAAAACCGCCCGCTACCGCAAAGGCTTTCGTTCCGGCCAGGGCGACGCGCTGGCGGTAGTCTTCCCCGGCACGCTGCTTGAGCTGTGGCGCGTACTGAGCGCCTGCGTCGCCGCCGACAAGATTATTTTAATGCAGGCCGCCAATACCGGCCTGACCGAAGGCTCGACGCCGAACGGCAACGATTACGATCGTGACATCGTGATTATCAGCACCCTGCGCCTCGACAAGCTGCACCTGCTGGATAAAGGCGAGCAGGTTCTCGCCTTCCCCGGCACCACCCTCTATTCGCTGGAAAAAGCTCTTAAGCCGCTGGGCCGTGAGCCGCATTCGGTGATTGGCTCCTCGTGCATTGGCGCATCGGTGATTGGCGGGATCTGCAATAACTCCGGCGGCTCGCTGGTGCAGCGCGGTCCGGCCTATACCGAGATGTCGCTGTTTGCCCGCATTGACGAGACCGGCAAGCTGACGCTGGTCAACCATCTGGGGATCGACTTAGGCGTGACGCCGGAGCAGATCCTCAGCAAGCTTGACGACGACCGCGTGCGGGACACCGACGTTCAGCACGACGGCCGCCACGCGCACGACCACGACTACGTGACCCGCGTGCGCGATATCGACGCCGATACCCCGGCGCGCTATAACGCCGATCCGGACAGGCTGTTTGAGTCCTCCGGCTGTGCGGGCAAGCTGGCGGTCTTCGCGGTGCGTCTGGATACCTTCCCGGCGGAGAAAAAGCAGCAGGTGTTTTACATCGGCACCAATCAGCCCGAGGTGCTGACCGAAATCCGCCGCCATATTCTCGGCGAGTTCACCCACCTGCCGGTGGCGGGCGAGTATATGCACCGGGATATTTACGATATCGCCGAGCGCTACGGCAAAGACACCTTCCTGATGATCGACAAGCTCGGCACCGACAAGATGCCGTTTTTCTTCACCATGAAGGGGCGCACCGACGCGATGCTGGATAAAGTGCCGCTGTTCAAGCCGCACTTCACCGACCGCTTTATGCAGAAGCTCGGCAACGTCTTCCCGGCGCATTTACCGGAACGTATGAAAACCTGGCGCGATAAATACGAGCACCATCTGCTGCTGAAAATGGCCGGGGACGGTATCGACGAGGCGCAGACCTGGCTGAGCGAATTTTTCAAAACCGCCGAGGGCGATTTCTTTGCCTGCACGCCGGAGGAAGGAAGCAAAGCCTTCCTGCACCGCTTTGCGGCGGCGGGGGCGGCGATCCGCTATCAGGCGGTACATTCCGACGAGGTGGAGGATATTCTGGCGCTGGATATCGCCCTGCGCCGTAACGATACCGAGTGGTTTGAGCATCTGCCGCCGGAAATCGACAGCAAGCTGGTGCATAAGCTCTATTACGGTCATTTCATGTGCTACGTGTTCCATCAGGACTACATCGTGAAAAAAGGGGTGGATGCCCACGCGCTGAAAGAGCAGATGCTTGCCCTGCTGCACGAACGCGGCGCGCAATATCCTGCGGAGCATAACGTCGGCCATCTGTATAAAGCCCCGGATACGCTTAAGCGTTTTTATCGCGAGAATGACCCTACAAACAGTATGAATCCCGGTATTGGCAAGACAACGCGGCATAAATACTGGAAAGAGAGTGATGAAACCGAGCCTCGCAATACGCAAGTCCCTGAATGAATACTACAGCCATATTTAAGAGATTGTTAAGCGCTCCTCAAACGTACTAGAGTAACTGCCTGTCGCCGGAGAAACGTTTCTCCGGCTTTTTCGACGAGGAGCAAGCACATCATGTCGGCTATCGATACGTTATCCGAAACCGAAGTTGAGGTGCGCGATGCCCTGCCCGACGACGTTCACGCCATTGCGGCCATTTATGCCTGGCATGTGCTTCACGGACGCGCGTCGTTCGAGGAGGTTCCCCCAACGGTCGATGAGATGCGCCAGCGGATGAAAAACGTCGCTGAGAGCGGTCTGCCGTGGCTGGTTGCCCTGTACCGTGGGATTGTCGTGGGGTATTGCTACGCAACGCCTTATCGTCCGCGCCCTGCCTATCGTTACACCCTTGAAGAGTCTATCTACGTGGACGCCAGCACCACCGGACGCGGTTTTGGTACGGCGCTGATGGACGCGCTGATTGCGCGCTGCGAAGAGGGCCAGTGGCGTCAGATTATCGCCATTGTCGGGGACGGGAATAACAACGCCGGTTCGCTGCGCCTGCATAAAAAGCACGGTTTTGAGATTGTCGGGCAGCTGCGCAGCGTGGGTTACAAGAAAGGCGACTGGCGGGATACGGTGATTATGCAGCGTCCGCTGAACGACGGGGACTGGACGCTGCCGGAGTAGGTTCTGTGCGGTCTGGTGCCCTCACCCCGGCCCTCTCCCACGGGGAGAGGGAGAAAAGCAGTCGGAACAGTTCCCTCTCCCACGGGGAGAGGGAGAAAACCAAAAGACGGTAAGTTATTTGTAGACCGGGTAAGGCAACGCCGCCACCCGGCACAAACAGGCGGCTCAGTCGTTCTGCGCCGTCGCCATCTGCTGGGCTTTCTGCTTCTTATAGCTCAGCGCCGCAGCCGGAACGGGCTGTACCTTCCCGGTTTCGATCCAGGTCCGCAGACGGCTCGCGTCGGCAAAGTGGGTATATTTGCCAAAGGCGTCCATCACCACCAGCGCCACCGGCTTGCCGTTGAACACGGTGCGCATCACCAGACAGTGGCCCGCCGCATTGGTAAACCCGGTTTTGGTCAGCTGAATGTTCCAGTTCTCGCGGTACACCAGATGATTGGTATTGCGGAACGGTAAGGTATAAGGCGGGTTGGCGAAGGTTGCCATCTCTTCACGGGTGGTGCTGAGCTGGCCAATCAGCGGGTACTGTTTGGTGGCAATCAGCATCTTCGACAGATCGCGCGCGGTGGATACATTGTGAATCGACAGCCCGGTTGGCTCAACGTAGTGCGTGTTGGTCATGCCCAGGGATTTGGCCTTGGCATTCATGGCACGAATAAACGCGTCATAACCGCCCGGATAGTGGTGGGCCAGGCTCGCCGCCGCGCGGTTCTCGGAAGACATCAGCGCCAGCAGCAGCATGTCCTTGCGGCTGATCTCACTGTTCAGACGCACGCGCGAGTAAATGCCTTTCATCTCCGGCGTATGGCTGATATCCACCTTCAGCTTTTCATCCAGCGGCAGTCGCGCATCAAGCACCACCATCGCGGTCATTAATTTGGTAATTGAGGCTATCGGGCGCACCAGATCCGGGTGGCTGGAATAGATCACCTTGTTGGTATTCAGATCAACAATCATGGCGCTGCCGGAGGCGATTTCCGGTTGTGCGGCGGCGGTGGTCACAGCAGGCGTTTTTGCGATCGCCGGCGCGGCAACGTTCGCCCCCAGGATCAGCGCAAGGCTAAGTAAAGAAACTCGGAATTTCAGCATGGTGAGGCTTCTGGTAATTATTCACGCACGTAATGACGTACACCGCCTGCGTTAAGATAAACCCAGGCTGGCTTCGGCATCATAGCCGCCTCAATGCGTTGTCGCCAGTAGAGAATAGTGAACAGATGCTGCACTGCTGGCATTTACGCCAGCAATGCAGTGAGCTTAAAAGAGGCGATATCCATAACCCCACAGAATAACCGTCAGCGCCAGTAGCGCCTCCAGCACCAGCACGCCGATGGCGAGCGTTGAGCTGGAGAAGCTCAGGCCCTCTTCTTTATTGATATTCAGGAAGGTTGGCACCCCCACATACAGCAGATAGCCCGTATAAAAGAGCGCCACGGTACCGATCAGCGCGCACAGCCAGACCAGTGGATAGAGCGCAACAATACCGCTTAAGAACAGCGGGGTCGCGACGTATCCGGCAAAGACCATACAGTGATTCAGCGACGGACGATTCGGGTAGTTGCGCGCCATCCAGTGAATGACGCGCCCCATCACCGCCACCCCGGCCAGCATAATGCCGTAGAAGAGAACGGCGAGGTACAGCCCGGTAAACCAGGAGAGTTTTACGACGGTGCCATCACCGAAGTTCCAGCCAATTTGCGTGGTGCCGATAAATGCGCAGATTACGGGCACCGCCGCCATCAGCAGCACGTGGTGAGTGTAATGATGCGCGACCGTTTCGTTCTCGTTCCGGATGACCTGCATTTCACGATCGGGATGGGAGAAAAGTCCCCAGACATGGTTCATAACGCCCCCTTGTTGTCGGCCCGTCAGCGATACCTTAAGTATAATGCAGGCTTTAGATTATTTTATGTACAGTGGGAAATTTCCGTTGATTGCCGCGCTGTTGATTCATGGGGTATATGATTAACGTAGGCAAACGCAGGGAGACTACGGTTAGTTTATGGATATCAACGGTCTGATTGAGCAGTACGGGTACGCGGCGCTGGTCATTGGCAGCGTGGCGGAAGGAGAAACCATCACCCTACTGGGTGGTGTCGCGGCGCACCAGGGGTTACTGCGTTTCCCGCTGGTGGTGGCCGCCGTCGCGCTGGGCGGCATGATTGGCGACCAGCTTCTGTACTTTCTGGGGCTGCGGTTTGGGCCGACGCTGCTTAAGCGCTTTGCAAAGCATCAGAAAAAAATTAAGCGCGCCCAGCGGCTTATCCAGCGCCATCCCTATCTGTTCGTGATTGGCACGCGCTTTATGTACGGCTTTCGCATTATCGGGCCGATCCTGATTGGCGCGAGCCGCCTGCCGCCGAAAATTTTTCTGCCGCTGAATATTGCGGGCGCGATCGCCTGGGCGCTGATTTTTACCACGTTAGGCTACGTGGGCGGCGAGGTGATTGGGCCTTGGCTGCATAACCTGGATCAGCATATTAAGCACTGGGCGTGGCTGATTCTGGTCGTGGTAGGCGTGATTGGGGTGCGGTTGTGGATGCGGCATAGGGACAAGAAACGCGATGAGGAGTGAGTGCGGCCTGGTGCCCTCACCCCGGCCCTCTCCCACAGGGAGAGGGAGTTTAAGTCCCCTCGCCCCTTTGGGGAGAGGGTTAGGGTGAGGGGAATTACTCCTTCGGCTTAAACTGCGGATTCGCCAGCATAAACCCGCCGTCCACGATAAACGACTGCCCCGTCGTGTAGCTGGCGTCATCGTCACAGAGCCAGGCCACCAGGCTGGCGATCTCTTTGGTATGCCCCGGCCGCCCCAGCGGGATCTCCGGCATGGAACCCTCTTTGACCTCGGCGTCATCCATATCGTTCATCGGCGTGGCAATCGCACCGGGCGCGACGGCGTTAACGAGGATTTTGTGATGCACCAGCTCCATCGCCATCGATTTGGTTAACCCGCCCAGGGCGTGTTTTGCCGCGGTATAGGCGCTGGCGTCCGGCAGCGGCGTGTGTTCATGCACCGAGGTGATGTTCACAATCCGCCCGCCTTCCCCCTGCTTCACCATCTGGCGCGCGGCTATCTGCGAGCAGAGAAACGCGCCGTCAACGTCGACGGTGAAAATGCTCCGCCACTTGTCGAACGCCATGTCGAGGAACGGCGCTTTGGTCATCGCCCCGGCGTTGTTCACCAGCGCGTCGAGGCGACCAAAGCGGGCTATTAAGGTTTCAATCGCTTTTGCCCCTTCCGGCAGGACGCCCAAATCCAGCTGGATAGCTTCCGCCCGCTGCCCGCGCGCTTCAACCTCGCGGCAGGTTTCCAGCGCCCCTTCCTCGTCGGAATGCCAGGTCACGCCGATATCAAACCCGCGCTCCGCCAGCATCAGCGCCGTGGTTTTACCAATACCCGAATCCGATGCGGTCACAATGGCCACTCGCGTCATATTTACCTCCAGAAGTATCAAAAGAGGTAAGTATAGTTAATCCCGTTTTTTAGCCCTGATGATAGCCGCCGCCGAGCGCTGAAGTGAGCTGGAGCGTGGCGTCAACGTACTGCCCTTTCAGGGTCAGCGCGGTGATGTGCTCCTGCAATGCCGGGATTTTTGCTTCGTTCACGCGCGAGCCGGCAATCAGCCCGGCGTTAAACCGCGCTTCGGCTAGCGTAACAACCCGCGCGGCGTCGCGCTCGACGCGCTGCTGCTGCTGCGCTTTGGTCGCCAGCGTGTCCACTTCGCTCGCGGTGCGCGCCACCTGGTTTACCGCATCCACCACCGCCTTGTTGTAATCCGCGACCGTGAGGTTGTTCTGCGCCTTCGCGATATCCAGCTCGGCGTTCAGACGACCGCTGTCAAAAATAGGCAGCGTAAACCCGGCGGTGACGCCCATCTGCTGGGCAGAGTGGCGGAACAGATCGCTCAGGTGCAGCGCGTCCTGCTGCAAAAAGGCCATCAGGTTGAAATCGGGATAAAACGCGGCTTTGGCGGCATCGACGTTGCTCATGGACGCTTCGATATACCAGTGCGCTTCCTGCAAATCAGGACGACGCGCCAGCAGCGCGTAGCCGAGCGTCGACGGCAGCGAGGCCTCAACGTCCGGTAAGTCACGAGGGTTCAGTTTGATCGAAGAGGAGTTGGTCAGCGCCTGCAAACGCGCCTCGATCGCCTTCATCTTGCCGTGTACTTCGGCAATGCGCTCGTCGGTCTTGCCCGCGTTGATATCGGTCTCGACCCCTTCCACGGACGACGTAATGCCGTGCTGATACAGCTCTTTATCCGCATCGATAATGGCGTGCTGATCCTGGCTGATGGTGGCGAGGACGGAATCGATCGCGGCCTCGGTCTGCCACTCCCAGTACAGCCGCGCCACGCTGGTGGCGAGCAGCTGTCGGGTCTGCTCCAGCTCGGCCTTCTGCGCGTTCACCTTGCCAATTCGCGCCTGCACTAAATCGCGGTTTTTGCCCCACAGATCCAGATCCCAGCCCGCCGTCAGCCCGAAGGTGCCGTTGGTGTACCACGGCCCGGTCGTTCCCGCCGCCGGATCGGTAATGGCAAACGGCCCCATCAGCCCTTCTGCCGACATTCTTTGCCGCTCGACGTCGCCGGACAAATCAATTTGCGGGCCGTCGGCCGCCATTGTCGCTTTGGCCTGCGCTTCCGCAAGCGTAATGCGCTGGCGGGCAATGTGCATATCAGGCGCGTCGCTCAGGGCTTTGGTAATAAGCGCCGTGAGCTGGGGATCGTTGTAATCCGTCCACCAGTCGTTTTTCGGCCAGTCGGTATGGCTGAGCTGCGTGCTCACCGACGTATTAATCGGCTGCGTTTTTTCTGCTGTTACGGTGGAATGCTGAGGCGCACAGGCCGTCAGAATTAAAATCAGTGGAGCACTCAGAGATAAAATACGAGAAGGTTTCATTACGCCATTCATCTGAAAAATAAAGGCGCAAATTACGCTGGCTGATACGCTTTTTTTTAGTAACGCGTGGCAATCCGTAATTTGTCATACATTTATACAGTCAGAAAATTATTCACCCTGTAAATAATTAAACTCAACGCATTCAAATGAATCATAAATTCGCTGCTACACTTATTTTTGAACCAACAAGAGCAGGAGAAGGGAATGAAAATATTACTGTGGGCAGTATTAATTATCTTTTTAATAGGGTTATTAGTGGTTACCGGCGTCTTTAAAATGATTTTCTGATCGCTTTGCCCGGCTCAGCACCGGGCAAAGTTACTTCCGTTACGCCTTCAGCGATGCCCCTTTCGTGGCAATCACCTCTTTATACCAGTGGAAACTCTTCTTGCGGCTGCGCGCCAGCGTGCCGTTGCCGCTGTCGTCACGGTCGACGTAGATAAAGCCGTAGCGCTTGGACAGCTCCGCTTTTGAGGCGCTGACCAGATCGATCGGCCCCCAGCTGGTGTAGCCCATCACCTCAACGCCGTCTTCGATGGCCTCGCGCACCTGCACCAGATGATCGTTCAGATAGCTGATGCGGTAATCGTCCTGCACCACGCCGCTGGCGTCCGGTTTATCCTTCGCCCCCAGGCCGTTTTCCACAATGAACAGCGGCTTCTGATAGCGATCCCACAGCACGTTCAGCAGCGTGCGCAAGCCAACCGGGTCAATCTGCCAGCCCCACTCGGAGCTTGCCAGGTGCGGGTTAGGCACCATGCTCAGGATATTGCCGCGCGCCTGCTGGTTCAGCTCTTCATCGGTGGTGACGCACCCGGTCATGTAATAGCTAAACGAAATGAAATCGACGGTGGATTTCAGCGCCTCGCGGTCGGCGTCGGTGATCTCCAGCGCAATGCCGTTATCGCGGAAGAAGCGCAGCATATAGCCCGGATACGCGCCACGGCACTGGACGTCGCCAAAGAACTGCCAGGCGCGGTTCTCCTGCAACGCCTCCAGCACATCGTCCGGCTTACAGGTCAGCGGATAGACCAGCCCGCCGAGCAGCATGTTGCCGATTTTGCTGTCCGGGATAATCTCGTGGCAGGCCTTCACCGCCAGCGCGCTCGCCACCAGCTGATGGTGGATCGCCTGATACACCTCGCCTTTACTGCTGGTTTCCGGCAGACCGACGCCGGTCAGCGGGGCGTGCAAAGACATGTTGATCTCGTTGAAGGTGAGCCACAGCTTTACTTTTTCTTTGTAACGGGCAAACACGGTGCGGGCGTAGCGATCGAAGAAGCAAATCACCTGACGGTTGCCCCAGCCGCCGTACTGTTTCACCAGCCCCCACGGCATCTCGTAGTGGGACAGGGTGACCAGCGGGGTGATGTTGTGGGCGGCCAGCTCGTCGAACAGCTTATCGTAAAACGCCAGCCCCGCCTCGTTTGGCTGCTGCTCGTCGCCGTTCGGGAAAATACGCGTCCAGGCAATGGAGACGCGCAGGCAGCTAAAGCCCATTTCGGCGAACAGCTGAATGTCTTCCGGGTAGCGATGGTAGAAGTCAATGGCAACGTCCTTGATGCCGCTGTCCCCCACCGCGCGCTCCACCACCGGGCCAAAGACCCCCTGCGGCTGGACGTCCGATGTGGACAGCCCTTTGCCATCTTCCAGGTATGCGCCTTCTACCTGATTGGCAGCAACCGCGCCGCCCCATAAAAAATCATCCGGGAAAGTCTTCATCACGTTCTCCTGTTATTGATGGCTTACGCTGAGCAACGGCGTTCCGGCCTGGGCGGAGGTTCCCGCCACGGTCGTTACCTCGCGATACTCATCGCTGTTACTGATAATAATCGGGGTCGCCAGGTCGTATCCGGCATCGATAATCGCCTGACGGTCAAATTCCAGCAGCAGGTCGCCCGGCTGCACTCTGTCGCCCACCTTCACATGGGCGGTAAACGGCTTACCGTCGAGCTTCACGGTGTCGATACCAACGTGGATCAGCACTTCAATGCCGCTATCGCTGAGCAGGCCGATGGCGTGTTTAGTCTGGAACAGCGAGGCCACCTCGCCCGCAAACGGCGCAACGACTTTGTTATCGGACGGAATGATCGCCGCCCCCTGACCGAGCAGGCCGCTCGCAAAGGTGGCATCCGGCACCTCATCCAGCGCCAGCACGGTGCCGGTCATCGGTGACAGGACATCGTTTTCACCCACCGTCACCGGCACGGCGGCGGCTGGGGTGGTGCTCTTTGGCATACCCGCAATCAGGGTCAGCGCGCAGCTCAGGATCAGCGCCACCACCGTGCCGAGAATGCCGCCCCACAGGGTCGCATCCACGCCGCCCGGCGGGATCATCTGGGCAAAGGTAAAGATGTTGCCGAAGCCAAAGGAGTAGACGTGGGTATCGCTGAAGCCAACGATCCCGCCGCCAATCGCCCCGGCCACGCAGCCGAAGATAAACGGACGGCGCAGCGGCAGGTTAACGCCGTAGACCGCCGGCTCGGTGACGCCGAATATCCCTGCGGTCACGGACGAGCCGGAGAGCATTTTCAGACGCGCATCGCGGGTGCGCAGGAATACCCCCAGCGCCGCCCCGACCTGGCCGAACACCGCAGGCAGCAGCATAGGCATCATGGAGTCGTGGCCCAGCACCGCCAGGTTGTTGATCATCAGCGGCACCAGCCCCCAGTGCAGGCCGAAGATCACGCAGACCTGCCACACCGCGCCCATCGCCATACCCGCCAGCCACGGCGCCAGCGCGTAAATCCACTGGTAGCTGTTTGCCAGCATCTGGCTAAGCCAGGTCGCCACCGGGCCAATCACCAGGAAGGTCAGCGGCACGGTCAGCCCTACGCAGATCAGCGGGGCGAAGAAATTTTTCATCGACGATGGCAGCACCGCCATGCTCTTTTTTTCCAGCCAGCAGCTGACCCAGGAGGCCAGAATGATCGGGATAACCGACGAACTGTAGTTAAACCAGGTCACCGGAATGCCCATAAAATCATCCGGCACCGCGCCGGGCTGCTGGCTGGCGTTAAACGCCGCGATCATCATCGGGTGGGTCAGCGCGCCGCCAATCACCATGGTGATAAACGGATTTCCGCCAAACTTTTTCCCGGCGGTATAGCCCAGCACCAGCGGGAAGAAGAAGAACAGCGCGTCGCTGGCGGCATACCAGATTTTGTAGGTGCCGCTTTCGGGAACAAGCCAGCCGCAGACCACGGCAAGCGCCAGCAGGCCCTTGAGAATACCGGAGGCGGCAAGGATGCCGATAAACGGGGTGAATATCCCTGAGATGATATCGATCAGGGTGCCGAGCAGGCTGCTTTTTGCGCCTTTGTCATCACCGGCGGGCGGCGCGTCGTCCGTCAGGCCGCCCTCCTTGCGCACCGCCTCCCAGACGTCGTGAACGTGGTTGCCAATTACCACCTGGAACTGGCCGCCGCTTTCCACCACCATGATTACGCCGGGGTTTTGCTTAAGCCCCTCCGCGTCCGCTTTCTGATTGTCCTTCAGCTTAAAGCGAAGCCGGGTGGCGCAGTGAACGAGACTTACGATGTTCTCTTTTCCGCCAACGTGGCCGAGAATATCCTTCGCCAAATCCTGGTATTGCATCTCGATTTCCTTACATCCGATGCCCGCAGGCACCTGTTGACTGAGTTTAAAAATAAAAAAAACCCGAGAACGTCCTTCTTGCGAAGGCCGCGCTCAGGTTTTGCCTGCGTTATGCAGTAACAATCCAGTTTTCGGGCTTAACGCCCCTCTTTTCTCACCCGTTCAATGTGAATGGCGAGAAACATAATTTCTTCCGTCGTCAGCTCGCGCTGATAGCTTTTCTGCAAATGCTGCCCGATGGTCTCGGCGCATTTCCACGCTTTCGCGTAGTTGTCTTTCACCGCCGTATGCAGCGATACATCGTCGTCCTCTACCACGGTACGGGTCAGCATCCGCTGGGCAAAGAACTTCAGATGGGTGACAAAACGCTGGTAGCTCAGCGACTCTTCGTCGTACTCAAGCTTCAGCTGATACTTCACCAGTTGCAGGATCTCCTGCATCACCCGGGTCACGTGCATCACTTCCGGCATTTCGCTGTTGAGCTGCGCCGTGACCAGATGCAGCGCGATAAACCCGGCTTCGTCCTCGGCAAGCTCAACGTTGAGGCGTCTGGCGATAATGGCCCGCGCCTCCTGCCCCAGGCTGAACTCCTTCGGGTACAGTCGTTTAATCTCCCAGAGCAGCACGTTCTTGATTGCCAGCCCTTTCTTCTGCCGTTCAATCGCAAAGTTGCAGTGGTCCGTCAGCGTGATATACAAACTGTCCTGCAATTTTCCTAACCGCTGCGCCGCCAGGTCGATGATGCGATCGCAGGTGGTCATCACCTCCAGCGGGATTTGGTTTAACAGCTCCCCCAGCCGACGCACCAGCTCATCGCTTTGCAGCGCAAACACTTTTTCAATCAGTGCAGTATCCAGATCCTCACCGACGCGCTTCTGGAAGGCCAGACCTCGCCCCATCACGACCTGTTCGCGCCCGCATTCATCCTGAACAACCACCACATTATTATTTAGAATTTTGGCGATTTTCATCGGAACCCCAGAAACAAAAAAACCTGACCTCCGGCTTATGCCAGAAAATCAGGTTTTGCCTGCCGCAGCAGTAACAATCCTGTGTTGAAACAGTGGCACCTTACCACCGTCACGCCCTGTTGATAACAGCGATTGTTTTAAATTTTAAAAAAGTGTGAGCGGAGTAACGTTTATTATTTTCATGCGCTCATTCAGGTGATTAAGGTTCGTTGTAATAAGCGAGCAACAGCCAGAGTAACGCTTGCAACGGTGGGATTCCGGCCGATTTTTTGGTCAGCGGGGCACTCGGGATAACTTACTCGTTTTCCCCGCCGTCGACACTATGCGACAGAAACAATCTGAAAGCAGAGCGATCTAGCTGACTGAATTTTATTAGTTTTCATTCTGGTGTAAGCTGGGGATAACCTTAATTTTAATCAGCCACAACAGCGATCGTTCCAGGAATCACGATAGATAATATTACCCTCTGTATACTTCCAGGTGATCGCCTCATAACGTAATTCGAGCGTTTCCAGGTGAGTACTACTCGTACCGTTAGGAGACAGGAATGGCGCAACCGTTGTGAACTTGACGTTCTCAAGGATGATATTGAAATATTCGGACTCAATACCTGACTCCAGAATACGGTACATCTTGATTGTGGCCTTCTGCATCGTTTTGCCTTCACAAACCGCTCTGTACAAAAGTGGTGTTGTTTGATCGAACTCCTTCACTATGGTGACAGGTCGGTGGACACGCGTTCCTGTCAATTTTCCCCAGTGTGGGTCTACCGGAATAGTGACGCCGTGTGAGAATGATTTTAACTCGATTGAACCCAGGCGAAATGGCATAAGGCAATTACCCACAATCGGCGAACCATTTTCATCTTCAAGCCATAAGTGTGCTGGTGTAGACATCGTATTTCCTTATAAGATAAATTTCGAAGTTACTATTTCACATACCGATAAAAAACGACGATCACGAAAATGCAAAAAATGGGAACAGGCCATACCGGCCCGTCAGGAAAGACCTGAAAAAAGACTACCGCAAATAAAAGCGTCAATAAAGCAGGGCCGTACATCAATATTAACGACCTAAATATTCGTCTAAAAAATCTTTTAATAAAATTCATCATGATTATCGAATCATCCTTGAAATGATGTCGGCGATCTCATCATCCGATACCCATTGAGCTTTATACGCCTCAGCTCGTTCAAACAGTGGCTCAATCAGGAAGTACATCATTTCCAACTCTTGAGTATGCAGCGCTGAGTAATACTCTGGATAAATTAAATTAAGACGACGCGCACTATCTGCCGCTTTCTGTACAACGCCATATACGCCCATTACGCCAACAACCCCGCCAGCTCTTCGCCCTGTCAGGGCACTGAGTTCAAGGTTTAAATTCATGCCAGCTGCGACAAAGGATGCTGTTGCAAAAGCAAATCCCATGTTAGTGAGTGAGCTCGCTGCGATATGAATATTTACGGCCATTAACAGTTTTTTGATGTGCTCTAGCTGGTCAGACGTTTTATGTCGAAATATTCCTTCAAAGTATATTTTGAGCATTTCATAAACAATATCTGTATTGCTTATAATATGATAAAGACCTTTAGTAAATCGGATGTCTTCGGATTTTTGCTTTTGGCAAACGTCTTGATATTCTTCAGTAAAGCAGGATGTATAATACAGCGCACGTGTTGCACCTGCGCCGATCGTTTCAATCACATTTGATACAGCTTCCCCCACACCTGTTAATACATGGTCGAGTTTTAACGCAAGAATTTTGTTTGCCTGTAAGTAACTTATAATTTCATTTCTATAGTACATAACCGCTCCTTGATTATTTCACTATATCCATTTTCCTTATTATCCACGGGCGGCGACCGGTGAACCGTTGTCTACAAAACTGAGGATGGTTCAGCGAGATAAGCTGACAGGGTATCGCGCTGCTTCCGTGTTAGTCACTGAGCATACGTTGAACTGACAGCAATACGGTAAAACGTACGCTTAGTGACTTATACCTTACTGGATTTTATTAATCGCGTAAGCAATCTCCGCCGACGTCTGCAACACGCGGATTTCCTGGAACAGCCCCAGCGCCTCGTCATACTCTTTGCGCAAATAGCTCAGCCACTGCTTGATGCGCGCCACGTGATACAGCCCGGTATCGCCCTGCTTTTCCAGGCGGCTGTATTTTTGCAGCAGCGTGACCACATCGGGCCAGGGCATGCGCGGCTCGTTGTATTTCACCACCCGGCTCAGGTTCGGCACGTTGAGCGCGCCGCGTCCGATCATCACCGCGTCGCAGCCCGTTTCTTTCATGCAGGCCTGCGCGCTGTCGTAATCCCAGATTTCACCGTTGGCGATCACCGGGATACGCAGCCTTTTGCGGATCTCGCCGATCGCCTGCCAGTTGATGCGCTCGGCTTTGTAGCCGTCTTCTTTGGTTCGCCCGTGAACCACCAGCTCGGTAGCCCCGGCCTGCTGAACGGCGTCGGCGATTTCAAACTGTTTATCGCCGCTGTCCCAGCCCAGACGCACCTTAACCGTGACCGGCAGATGCGACGGCACCGCCTCGCGCATGGCTTTTGCGCCGCGATAGATAAGCTCGGGATCTTTGAGAAGGGTCGCTCCGCCGCCGCTGCCGTTGACCATTTTCGACGGACAGCCGCAGTTGAGATCGACACCGTAAGAGCCAAGCTCCACGGCGCGGGCGGCGTTTTCCGCCAGCCATTCAGGATACTGGCCTAACAGCTGGATGCGCACCAGCGTGCCGGAGGTGGTGCGGCTCTGACGATGCAGCTCCGGGCAGAGCCGGTAGAAGGATTTTACCGGCAACAGCATATCGACCACGCGCAAAAACTCCGTCACGCAGAGATCGTAATCGTTCACCTCGGTCAGCAGCTCGCGCACGAGCGAATCGAGCACGCCTTCCATTGGGGCCAGTAAAACACGCATTCTGAGTACCTGTGAAAAAAGACGCGCTATAGTAGCCGCTCTCCAGGTATGTGGAAAGCCCGGCCGTTAATCGGGAATGGACTCTTCCGGGCGCAGCGTCAGCACCTCAAAACCGTCTGCGGTCACGGCGACGGTATGTTCCCACTGCGCCGAGAGTTTTTTGTCACGCGTCACCACCGTCCAGCCGTCTTTTTTGGTTTTGATGCGGCTGTCGCCCTGATTCACCATCGGCTCGATGGTAAACACCATTCCCTCTTTCAGCACCGCGCCTTCTCCCGGTTTGCCGTAATGCAGCACCTGCGGATCTTCGTGCATCTCCCGGCCCACGCCGTGCCCGCAGTATTCGCGCACTACGCTGTAGCCGTTGCCCTCAACGTAAGACTGAATCGCGTGGCCGATATCCCCAAGCGTGGCGCCGGGTTTGACCGCCTTAATACCTTCCCACATCGCCTCGTAGGTCTTTTTCACCAGACGACGCGCGAGGGGCGATACCTCGCCAATCAGATACATTTTGCTGGAATCGGCTATCAGGCCCTCTTTTTCGAGGGTGATGTCCACGTTCACAATCATGCCCGTTTTCAGGTGTTCGGACTCTTTCGGCATCCCGTGGCACACCACGTCGTTAACAGAGGTGTTCAGAACGTAGGGAAAGTCGTACTGCCCTTTGCTGGCCGGACGGGCGTGCAGTTCGTTAACGATGAACTCTTCAACGCGGTTGTTAATCGCCATGGTCGTGACGCCGGGCTTTATAAATCCGTCTAACATTGTAAAAACAGAGGCTAACAGTTCACCCGCATGACGCTGTTTTGCCAGCTCGTCGGCGGTTTTGATAATGATGGATGACATGGCGCATCTCCTGCGTTGCCAGGCTTAATTGCTTGATTCAGCTGTAAATCACATACTGGCACTGAAACGCGGGGCTGTCCATTTGTGGAAATGCCCAACGTTCCATTCTGGAATGTCTGGTATGCTCAAAATTCATGATGTGATCCGTGGCACATTTTCGGGTTTAATTGTATGATGAATGCGTTTCTTCAAGGACTTTCACCATGAGAAAAACACTCAATACTATCTGGCAGTACCTGCGCGCATTCGTCCTGATTTACGCCTGTCTTTACGCCGGGATTTTCATCGCCTCCCTGCTTCCTATCACCATTCCCGGCAGCATTATCGGCATGCTGATCCTGTTCGTGCTGCTGGCGCTACAGGTTCTGCCGGCCAAATGGGTTAACCCCGGCTGCTTTGTGCTGATCCGCTATATGGCGCTGCTGTTCGTCCCTATCGGCGTGGGTGTGATGCAGTATTACGAGCTTCTTAAAGCCCAGTTCGGCCCGATCGTGGTCTCCTGCGCGGTGAGTACGCTGGTGGTTTTCCTGGTGGTGAGCTGGAGTTCGCACCTGGTACACGGCGAACGTAAAGTGGTCGGGCAGAAAGGAACAAAACAATGATGGCTAATATCTGGTGGTCTTTGCCGTTAACCCTGGTGGTCTTCTTCGCCGCGCGCAGGCTGGCCGTTCGTTTCAAAATGCCCCTGCTGAACCCGCTGCTGGTCGCGATGGTGGTGATTATTCCTTTCCTGCTGCTGACGGGTATCCCCTACGAGCGTTATTTTGCCGGCAGCAAAGTGTTAAACGACCTGCTGCAACCGGCTGTCGTCGCGCTGGCGTTTCCTTTATATGAGCAGCTGCACCAGATCCGCGCCCGCTGGAAGTCCATCATCACCATCTGTTTTATCGGCAGCCTGGTGGCGATGGTGACCGGCACCACCGTGGCCTTACTGATGGGCGCTTCGCCACAGATTGCGGCCTCTATTCTGCCGAAATCGGTCACCACGCCAATTGCGATGGCGGTGGGTGGCAGCATCGGTGGCATCCCGGCGATCAGCGCCGTGTGCGTGATTTTTGTCGGTATTCTGGGTGCGGTGTTCGGGCACACCCTGCTGAACGCCATGCGTATTCATACCAAAGCGGCGCGCGGCCTGGCGATGGGGACGGCCTCTCACGCCCTGGGCACCGCGCGCTGCGCCGAGATGGATTATCAGGAAGGGGCCTTTAGCTCGCTGGCCCTGGTGATTTGCGGGATCATGACCTCGTTAATCGCCCCGTTTCTGTTCCCGATTATTCTGGCGGTGGTGGGCTAAAATTTGCGATGCGTCGCGCAAATTTCATTTTGCTTTCATAAGTTGCATAAATAATGAGAAATGGATCACATATAAAGCCCCATCGGCTCCGTACACTACCGATCCATTAACCTTTATGAGGCTTCGCCATGCACCCACGTTTTCACGCTGCTTTTGCAGAGCTTGCCGAGAATTTGCAGTCAGCCCTGACCCCGATTCTGGCGGATGCACACTTCCCCGCCCTGCTGACGGCTGAGCAGGTCACGACGCTCAAAACGGCGACGGGACTTGACGAAGACGCGCTGGCCTTCGCGCTGCTGCCGCTGGCTGCCGCCTGCGCCCGCGCCGATCTCTCCCACTTCAACGTTGGCGCCATTGCGCGCGGCGTTAGCGGCACCTGGTACTTCGGCGGAAACATGGAGTTCCTCGGTGCCACCATGCAGCAAACCGTTCACGCCGAACAGAGCGCCATCAGCCACGCCTGGCTGCGCGGTGAAACAGCGCTTCGCGCCATCACCGTGAACTACACCCCTTGCGGCCACTGCCGTCAGTTTATGAATGAACTCAACAGCGGATTGCAGCTGCGCATTAACCTGCCGGGCCGCGCGCCGCATACCCTGGGCGATTACCTGCCGGACGCTTTCGGGCCGAAAGATCTGGAGATCAAAACGCTGCTGATGGACGAACAGGACCACGGCTTTACGCTCTCCGGCGATGCGCTGAGCGAAGCGGCGATCGCTGCCGCGAATAAGAGCCATACCCCGTACAGCAAATCCCCGAGCGGCGTGGCGCTCCAGTGCCGCGACGGTCGCATCTTCAGCGGCAGCTACGCCGAGAACGCGGCGTTCAACCCAACCCTGCCTCCGCTACAGGGCGCGCTGAACCTGCTGAGTCTTAACGGTTACGATTATCCTGATATCCAGCGCGCCATTCTGGCAGAGAAAGCCGATGCGCCACTGATTCAGTGGGACGCCACCGCCGCAACCCTTAAGGCGCTGGGCTGCACCACCATAGACCGCGTGCTGCTTGCATAACGCCACTTTGTGCGGGCAGAAATGCCCGCGCATTGATGAAAAACACCTCACTTGATTCGCTGTTTCTTGCTCTTACCTGACGGGTAAAGTAGCCTGAGTTAATTCTCATCTCCGGAACGAGCCATCCGTATGTTAAAGCGCGTTTTTTACAGCCTGTCTGTCCTGGTCGGCATACTGCTGTTGATCGTGCTTGGCCTTGACCGCTGGATGAGCTGGAAAACAGCCCCCTATATCTTCGACGATCTGCAAGACCTCCCCTATCGCCAGGTTGGCGTGGTGCTCGGCACCGCCAAGTATTATCGCACCGGCGTGATCAATCAGTATTACCGTTACCGTATTCAGGGCGCGCTGAACGCCTATAACAGCGGCAAGGTTAATTACCTGCTGCTGAGCGGCGATAACGCGCTGCAAAGCTATAACGAACCGGTGACGATGCGTAAGGATCTGATTGCGGCGGGCGTGGATCCGGCGGATATCGTGCTCGACTACGCGGGTTTCCGCACCCTGGACTCCATCGTGCGTACCCGTAAGGTGTTCGATACCAACGATTTCATCATCATTACCCAGCGCTTCCACTGCGAGCGCGCGCTGTTTATCGCCCTGCACATGGGCATTCAGGCGCAGTGCTACGCGGTGCCATCACCGAAAGATATGCTGAGCGTGCGCGTGCGTGAGTTTGGCGCGCGCTTCGGTGCGCTGGCCGACCTGTACCTCTTCAAACGTGAGCCGCGTTTTTTAGGCCCGCTGGTGCCAATCCCGACGATGCATGAAGTGCCTGAAGATGCGCAGGGGTATCCGGCGGTCACGCCAGAGCAGCTGCTGGATATTCAGAAGAAGAAGTAGATGTTCATCGCCGGGTGGCGGCTTCGCCTTACCCGGCCTACGTACCAGAAATGTAGGCCCGGTAAGCGCAGCGCCACCGGGCAAATTCTGACTTCGCGACGAACTCAAGCCGGGTGGCGGCTTCGCCTTACCCGGCCTACGTACCGGATATGTAGGCCCGTTAAGCGCAGCGCCACCGGGAAGCCCCCTCAAATTAATGCGTAATATAAAACGCATTAACTACATAATTACTCAACAATGAGTGATATAAGTAACCTAATTTGCCTTAACGCGCTTTAATGAGTATTATTTCACCCATTACTCTATTAGGGAGAGGCGACGTGGAATCTCTGACGATACAGGCGTGGTTGAATGAAACATGGAGAGATATTGCGCTTATCAACTACCCAGGCGCTGACAAGGGTGACTGGAACACCACGCAGGTCAATTATCTCACCGACTACGCCCTCGATTTTCTCGATCGCGATGATAATCACGCGGTTTCTCTCAATCATCCGGTATCACTTTTCTTTGATGATGGTGGACACCCCGGCTGGTTAAGATTCATTGATGACATTATTCCAAGCGGAGCGAGCCGCCGATACTGGGTAAATGCGCTCGATATCAGCGATTTGCCCGCGGCGCAGCAAAATTACAGGCTACTGAAATACGGGACGATGTCTCCGGTCGGGAATTTACGTATAAAAGAATCCGTACCTGAGTGGAGCGAATCGGCGAGCGCTAAAACATTCACCGTTAATGATGTTATTAATCGTGCCGCCGATTTTCTGGATTACGCACAGGAGCGAGGTGCCGCAGCGGGTGGCGCTACCGGTGCGGGCGGTGAAGCTCCTAAGCTTTTACTGCGTTGTAGTGAAGAAGACGCCATCTGGATAGATACCTGGCAAAACGAACCGTCCAGAGAAGATCGCTATTATCTGGTCAAGTATCCACGCGGCGGCAGAACGGAAGTTGACTGCAATATCCTCCGGGCTGAATTTTACTATTACCATGAACTCGCCACGATGGGATTTTCTACCATTCCTACGCAGACGATGCGTCTTGAGGAAGGTTCACATTACCCTTCCCTGTGGCTGCCGCGCTTCGACATCACAAGAAATGAGCAGGGCCAGTTGATCAGACTGGGTATGGAGTCGGTGTATTCGCTGTTACAAAAAGCACCGGGCACTATCCTTGACCAGGAAACCACGCTGCGAACGTTGATCGAAAAAATCACGGGCAGCAATATGGTTCAACAACAGGGTTATCATTTTGATACTCAGGATTTTGTCATTGAATGGGTACGCCGCGACCTGTTGAATATCATTTTTGGAAACAGCGATAACCATGGTCGAAACACCGCGTTTATAAAAGCCGAGAATCAGATCATGCTCTCGCCCGTGTATGATTTTGCCCCGATGAAAGCAGATCCAGAGGGAATACCACGCACGCTTAAGTGGTCATTATCCTGTGAATCGGGAGGCGAATATCATTTTAATAACATTGCCCAGTCGCTGACGGAATGGGTTCCCGCATCCACTTTAATGGAAGCATTGCATGAAACGGCCGTTCAGCTTATAGACCTGCCCGAAAGGTTACATGCTCGCGGCGTACCCGAACAAATACTGGAAATGCCCGCCATCGGTTTTCGATATGTTTCGGATAAGCTGGCTCGCTGGGGATTGCTATGAAAACGCCTGATAAGAAAGAGTCTGCCCTCGAACAGACATTAGCTCGCGTTCGAAAAACAGAGAAAAATCAGAAAAATAGCTCAACGGATAGTGCCGAGGCGATACCCGTTATAAGACAGCGCGTTTCGCCGGGTATACAGCGGGTCGGAACCCTGGAGCGACAGTCCGTGTTACATGCAGCGATTCGGGACATTTTGCTGGGCAACATCACCCAGGGAGCGGCCCTGAAACGGCTGAGGGTTGAAGTCCTCGGGCTTAAACAGGATGAATACGCCAGGCTGGTCAATGTGTCACGAAAAACGCTGTCGGATGTGGAAAACGACAGAGGCAATTATTCCGCAGAGGTCATTAACAAAATCTTCAAGCCATTCGGCCTCGTCACCGGGCTGGTCCCGGTGTCAAAAACGTTGCTCGTTTCGCTCTTATCATAAAAAAAGCCCGCTACACGAGCGGGCTTTTCACATCACAACGCTTACTTCTTACGCGCGTATTTCAGTGAATCCAGCGCAACCGCGAAGATAATTATCGCGCCCTTGATAATGTACTGCCAGTACGGGTTCACGCCGATATAGGTCAGGCCGTAGTTGATAACGGTGAAGATGATTACACCGGTTACCACGCCAAGCACCGTCCCCACCCCGCCGCTGAAGGAGACCCCGCCCACCACGCAGGCGGCAATTGCATCCAGCTCGTACATAAAGCCGAGGTTGTTGGTGGCAGAGCCGATACGGCCCGCTTCCAGCATCCCGCCGAAGGCGTAGAACACGCCGGACAGCGCATAAATCATCAGCAGGTTCAGAGCAACGTTAACGCCGGAGACTTTCGCCGCTTCCGGGTTGCCGCCGATAGCGAAGATATTTTTACCGAAGCGGGTTTTGTTCCACAGCACCCAGACGAAGGCCACCGCAATCAGCGCGTAGAAGGTGATGTACGACAGGCGGAAGCTGCCCATCGCGATAAACCCTTGCGTGAAGGTCGAGAACCCGCTGTCAAAGCCGGAGATTGGCGATGCGCCCACGAAGTCGTAATACAGGGAGTTGATACCGTAAACGATGATCATCGTGCCCAGGGTGGTGATAAACGGCGTCACGTTCAGATACGCAATGATGATACCGTTAATCAGACCAATCACCGCGCCAATGGCGCAGACAATCAGGATCACCACGAAAATCGGCATGGTCGCCATTTCCGGGAACACCTTGTTGGCGTTCTCCATCGATTGCAGCATGGTTGCGGCAATAACCGCCGCCAGCCCCACCTGACGCCCTGCGGACAGATCAGTACCCTGCGTTACGATAAGCCCCGCCACGCCCAGTGCGATAATAATACGCACCGAAGACTGGGTCAGAATGTTACTCAAGTTCAGCAGACTTAAGAACGTAGGATCCTGGAAAATAATAATCGCCAGTAATACTAAAAGAACAACGTAAATACCGCCTTCTTTCAGATAAGTGAGAAAACTTTTTTTATTTAACGCACTCATAAGGAGCCCCTGATCTTAAAGGTGCAAAGACGCAAGACGGAGAATTTCGTTTTGCGTTGTTGTTTTAGTGTCAACAATACCGGCGACGAGACCATTGCTCATTACCAGAATACGATCTGTGATCCCTAACAATTCCGGCATTTCGGAAGAAATAATAATGATCCCTTTATTCTTTTTCGCCAGCTCGGCGATCAGCTGGTAAATCTCGAATTTTGCCCCCACGTCGATACCACGGGTGGGTTCATCCAGCATCAGAATTTCCGGCTGGGTTAATAACCAGCGGCCGATAATCACCTTTTGCTGGTTACCCCCCGAAAGGGAACCGATTTGCGTGCGATGGCCCGGCGTTTTTACGCGCATAGAGTCAATAACCCACTGGGTATCGCTCTTCATGCGGGAATTATCCAGCAGGCCAATTTTGCTTTTGTAATTGCGAATATTCGAGATTAACGAGTTAAAGTTAATATCGAGATAGGCATAAATACCGGTCGAGCGGCGCTCTTCGGTCACCAGCGCAAAACCATTATTGATGGCTTCGTTGGCGTTGTGGTTATTAATTTTCTTACCGTGCAGCGTAATTGTGCCGCCCGATTTTTCACGGATCCCGAACAGAGTTTCCACGATATCGGTACGTTTTGCGCCGACCAGTCCGGCAATTCCCAGGATCTCGCCTTTGTGCAGGTCGAAGGAGATATCGCGAATAGAGGGCTGACGCAGAGAGGTAAGATTGCGCACTTCCAGAATCACTTCGCCCGGCTTGTTTTCTTTGTCCGGGAAGCGCTGGTTCAGGGAACGACCCACCATCATGGCGATGATCTTGTCCATGTCCAGCCCTTCAAGAGGCTGAGTGGCAATCCACTGACCGTCACGCAGAATGGTGATTTCATCGCACAGCTGGAAGATCTCTTCCATTTTATGCGAGATATAAACAATACCGCAGCCGCGATCTTTTAATTTACGGATGATGGTAAAAAGGTGGTTAACCTCTTTTTCCGTTAATGACGATGTTGGCTCGTCCATGATGACGATTTTGGCATCATAGGAGAACGCTTTTGCAATTTCGATCATCTGCATCTGGGAAACGGATAATGTCCCGACGCGGGCGCGCGGATCGATATCAATATCCAGCTCGTCGAAAATGGCTTTGGTGTCGCGATACATTTTATCCTGATCGACAAACACACCTTTCGTTGGGTAGCGACCCAACCACATATTATCCATTACCGAACGTTGCAGTACCAGGTTAAGTTCCTGGTGAACCATGGAGATACCGTTTTCCAGCGCTTCTTTCGCTGAATGGAAATCGATCTCTTTCCCCTGAAAAAGAATGCTGCCAGAATCTTTTTGATAGATCCCAAAAAGGCATTTTAATAACGTTGATTTACCCGCACCGTTCTCCCCCATTAATGCGTGAATAGAGTGAGGACGAACTTTTAAATTAACGTTATCGAGTGCCTTAACACCGGGAAATGACTTGTTGATACCGCTCATTTCCAACAAGTATTCACCGGACGACTGAGTAGTTGTGCTGACCATAATTATACCTTGTTGGCCTCGCATATCGCGTTATAAAAGGGCGCAACGGATTGCGCCCAGTGATGACATTACCAATAACTTATTTACCGATAAACTCAGCCAGGTTGGACTGGTCTACGCCCACGTAAGGTACGCGAACGATCTTGTTTTCAATTTTCCAGTTAGTGCCGTCAGCCGCACCTTTACCGTCGGCCAGGTTTTTCGCCAGGTCGAAGGTGGCTTTCGCCTGGTTGTTGGCATCGTTCAGCACGGTACCGGCCATTGCGCCAGATTTAACCAGCGCCAGCGCTTCTGGCAGTGCATCCACGCCGAATACTGGGATAGAGGATTTGTTGTGTGCTTTCAGCGCTTCTACCGCACCCATTGCCATCGCATCGTTGTTGGCGATAACCACTTCGATTTTGTTAGCGTTCGGGCCGGACAGCCACGCGTCCATCTTGTCTTTTGCCTGAGCGGTATCCCACATCGCGGTATCTAACGCCAGCTGCTGGGTTTTCAGACCTTTGTCGTTCAGCTCTTTGATCACGTAAGTGGTACGCGCTTCAGCATCCGGGTGGCCCGGTTCGCCTTTCAGCAGAACGAACTGGATCTGGCCGTCTTTGTTCAGATCCCAGTTAGGGTTTGCCGCCCAGTGTTTCGCGATCAGGTCGCCCTGGATAATACCGGACTCTTTAGAGTCAGTACCCACGTAGTACGCTTTGTCGTAGCTATCCAGCGCTTTACGGGAAGGTTCTTTGTTGAAGAAGACGATTGGCACGTTCTGGCCGCGCGCTTTCTCAATCACGGTGCCTGCTGCTGCCGGGTCAACCAGGTTGATAGCCAGCGCTTTCACGCCTTTTGCCAGCAGAACGTCGATCTGGTCGTTCTGTTTGGACTGGTCGTTTTGGGAGTCATTCATCAGCAGCTGAACGTCTGGCGCTGATTTGCCGTCTTTCTCGATAGCTTTACGCACAACGGACATAAAGTTGTCGTCGTATTTATAAATCGTTACGCCAATACGGGTATCCGCAGCGTGCGCTGCTGCACCAAAAAGCATACTTGCCATAACAGCGGACAGGGTCAACACCTTCTTGTTCATGGTATCTCCGGTTTTTTTTATGCAGGGTAGTTCTTGTGAATAACGGACGGCGGGCAGGTGTTAATAAAACGTTACTGACAGCCGAAGTTCACTTATAAAATTTCTATCTTCCGTGTTCGGTAACGCTCCAGAAATGCGTTTTATTGGTTGTTTGGGGCACGTTGACTATGGTGAAACTGATTAATCACCGTTACATAGCGTTTCAGCCCCTAAAACGCTGACATCATAGTAAGCGTCTTGTTAAGATACTGTGAATTTACTCACAGATTGAAAACGGTTACATCACCTGATGTAATCAGTTAGTGATCGGAACCACAGTTTGCCGAATAGATACGGAATGGCGACGCACTAAAGTCGGCATGAAACAGTGTGTTGCGCCCGGATCCAACACCCCTGCCGCACCCTGTAACGCCAGCTCAGTCGCCAGTTTTGCCATCGAGGCAATCGGGTAACGCACGGTCGTCAGCTGCGGGTCGGTGTAACGGGCAATGGGGATATCATCAAAACCGATCAGCGATAAATGCTGCGGCACCGCAATGCCGTTATCTTTCAGGGCGGTAAGCGCCCCGGCCGCCATGCTGTCGTTGTAGGCAAAGACCGCGGAAAGTTGCAGATTACGCCCGAGCAGTTCGACCATCGCAGCTTCCCCGCCCTGCATATCCGGCGAGCCGGTACCTATCCAGCTATCAAGCGGCACGATGCCGTGCTCCTTCAGCGCCCGCTGCCAGCCTTCCCGACGCATATCATCGTCTTCAATATGGTGGCTGGAGGCCAGATAGCCGATGCGCTGATGCCCATTGTTAATCAGCATCCGCGTGGCCATCATCGCCCCGCTGACGTTATCAAGCCCGACGCAGCGGTGGGCGTAGCCGGGCACAATACGGTTGATCAACACCATGCCAGGGATCTGCTCCATAAAGCCCGCCAGCTCCTCATCGCTCAGGGCTTTTGAGTGAACAATCAGGGCGTTACAGCGCTGGCGGATCAGCACCTCAATGGCATGACGCTCTTTTTCAGCCTCATGATAGCTGTTGCCGATCAGGACATATTTCTGGTGCTGCTGGGCGACCACGTCGACCGCCTTCACCAGCGCGCCAAAAAAGGCGTCGGATACGTCCATCACCACCACGCCAATGGTGTCGCTCACCTGCGTGGCGAGCGCCTGGGCATTGGCGTTAGGCCGATATCCCAGCTGCGTTACCGCTTTGGTCACGGCTTCGCGGGTATCAGGGCTGACCAGCGCGCTGTTGTTCAGCACGCGGGAAACGGTAGCAACGGAAACGCCCGCCAGGCGGGCGACGTCACGAATGGTGATCATATTCACCATCCTTCAAAGGATTGCAGCAACTCACAGACACCCCCTGTGTTAAGCAAGGTGGCTATTCTGGCAGCGAGAAGAAGGGGACTACGTGAAGAAGCTCACACAGATGAAAACGCTTACATCCGTTTTGTTAATGATTGTGATCCAGATCGTTATCTGGATGTATTATTCAATGATACACCCGAAGCATGTGCGGTTAATTGACGCCATAGCCATTCCAGCGGTCCCTGACGGAAATAGCGCAGCCAGATAACGGAAAACGTCAGGTTCACGGCCCAGACCGGAATAACAAACGCCAGCAGTTCGAGCCGGTCGAATTTCATAAACAGGCCGAAGCGGTAGAACAGCGTGGTGCAGATGAGGGTTTGCAGGATGTAATTGCTCAGCGCCATCCGACCGACGCAGGCCACGGCGCTGACCAGCCAGAAGCGGCACAGCTGCGGCCAGAAGCCGTAAATCAGCGCCGCATAGCCGATGGTCTGGAACGGCGCGCCCAGCTCGCGCGGCAGCTGGAGCAGGAAAGCGCACCAGCGGTAATCCCAGTGCAGATACCACTGCGTAATGATGGCCGGAACGTTAATCAGCACGCCGATGAGCACCAGCCCCGCCCCCGTGCGGCGATAGTGGCGCAGGCTAAACTCTCCTTTCAGCCACCCGGTGCGCATCAGGGAGGCGCCCATCAGCATCATCCCCGCCAGCTGCCAGCCGTACTGCGCCCCCAGCGCCAGCAGGTTATCCCCGAGCATATCCACGCGATTGCTGATGGCCTCCGCGCCGCCCTTAAGCTTCCAGAACTGCTCATACTGAAGGTTAGCGGCGTCCGGGATCCACGAGCGGTTTGTTGCCTCGCCGGAAATCAGGCCGAGCAGCAGCAGGACCGCAAGCCCCATCACGTAGAGCATCACACCGGTATTGAACAGGTTTTTCACACCGGGCGCATCGCGGATCAGCCGCCAGCAGATCAGCCCCACCAGCCCGTAGGCCAGCAGAATATCGCCGTCCCAGAACAGCAGGCCATGAATGAAACCGAGGATCGCCAGCAGGGTCAGGCGCGACTGGATCCAGCGGGTGCCGCGCTTAAGTAAAAGCTGCAACCCCGCGCCGAACAGCAGCGCAAACAGCGTGAGGAATTTGACCTGGGCAAAGAGATCGAGAATGGCCCAGGTCCAGGCATCGCTGCGGGTAATGTCGCCATACCACGCGGGATTCAGATAGGCGGCCTTCGGCAAGCCAAAGGCGCTGATATTGAGCAGCAGGATACCGAGAATGGCGACGCCGCGAACAAAATCGAGCGTGACGTTTCGCTCCATGGTTCCTGCCCTGAAAATTAGTTGTGGTGACGTACCGCGCGCAGGAACTCCTGGCGAGTATTCTGGCTGGATTTAAACAGGCCACCCAGCGAGGTGGTGGTGGTTGCGCTGGTCGCATCGCGCACGCCGCGCGCCTTCACGCAGTAGTGAACGGCATCGATGGAAACCGCCACGTTGTTGGTCCCCAGCAGCGTTTGCAGCGCGGTGAGGATCTGCTGCGTCAGACGTTCCTGCACCTGAGGACGCTGGGCAAAGAACTGCACGATACGGTTGATTTTGGACAGGCCAATCACCGTATCTTTTGGAATGTACGCCACGGTCGCTTTACCGTCGATGGTCACAAAGTGATGCTCGCAGGTGCTGGTCAGGGTGATATCGCGAACCGTCACCATCTCATCAACCTTCATCTTGTTTTCGATAACGGTGATTTTCGGGAAGTTGGCGTAATCGAGGCCCGAGAAAATCTCGTCGACGTACATCTTGGCGATGCGGTGCGGCGTTTCCATCAGGCTGTCATCGCTCAGGTCAAGATTCAGCAGCTGCATGATCTCGGTCATGTGTCCTGAAATCAGACGTTTACGTGTTTCGTTGTCCATCTCATGAACCGGTGGACGCAGTGGCGTTTCGAGGCCGCGAGCGACCAGGGCTTCATGGACAAGGGCTGCTTCTTTACTGAGTGATGGCATGTTGTTCTCCGCAGGTGTAACTCTCTTTTGCCCTCGTTGTGGCAAAAGTGTGCGCTCATTGTGCGTGAGGCGGCGCACATAATCCAGTATTCACGACGATAATTATTGCAATTGACGCTGGCTTTCAGGATGACGATTCCACACCAGCGCGCTGCCGATAAACAGCGCAACACCCGCCAGCCCTAACGCCGGTTCCAGCTGATGCATAAGCCACGTGGATAATGCCGAGGTCATCGGGCCGACCAGCTGCCCCACCGCATAGCCGGTAGTAAGAAGCCCCGCCATATAGCGCGTATGGTTTGGCGCAAGCTCCCGGCCATACAGCAGCGAAAGCTGAACAGCGCAGAGGAAGCCGCCGCCCACCAGCAGTCCGCCGAGCAGAAGGCCCGCAATGCCCGGCACCAGCCAGGCCGCCAGCACGCCAATCCCCTGTAGCCAGAGCACAATCGCCAGCCTGCGGTTAGACGACGAGGCGTTGCGCAGAAGGATGCTAAGCGCAATGCCAACTACCGACGCCGCGCCGAACAGCGGCCACACGAACTGAGCAAACAGGCTGCCGGGAAAACGCGCCACGGCCATCTGCGATAAAAAGGTGGCCGGAAGGATGTAGCCGAAGCCCGCCAGGCTGTAGCTCCAGACCAGGCGGCGTAAATCGGCGTTCAGCACCAGCGGCTCCGGCGCGGTTTCCGGGCGGTGAAGCTGTCCACCCCGGGGAAGATAGCGCGCCACAAGAGCAATCAGAACCAGCGCCAGCACGCCGTAGATTTGCCATGCCGCGCCCGCCGACAGCGATCGCGACTGGATGTAGACTGCCAGCAGCCCGCTCAGGGCGATACCCGCCCCCGGCCCGGCAAACACCGCCGCGCTGAGGCCCGGTTTACCGAGCTGCCCCAGGCGTTCGTTGGTCCAGGCCGCTATAAGCACCATCGACCAGCCGCTCATGCACCCGATAACAAAGCGCAGCGCGCCATGAACGAGCGCGTTATCGGCAGCGGCAGAGAGCAGCGTCAGGGCCACCGCCCCGCCGATCCCCAGCCAGAGGCGTCCTTCGACAAAGCGGTGCGCCCGCATCGCATCCCAGGCCCCCACCAGATAGCCCAGATAGTTCATCGCCGCCACCAGGCCGGCGCTCGTCAGCGTAAGCTGTCCGGCCGCAATCATCAGCGGCACCTGCGGCGTAAAGGCAAAGCGCCCTATCCCCATCGCCACAACCAGAACCACGAATCCACTGAGCGCAATACGCAGCGCCATGACCGCTCCAAATGTTAAAGAAAAGTAAATTTATGATGCCGCATCTGTCGGTCGAGCGGAAGTGAAAGTTGCTCACAGGTTAATGAAAACTCTGTATTATGGCTCTCATGAATACCCCTTCGTATAAGGAGCCCTGCATGGAACTGCTCGAAGAGCACCGTTGTTTTGAAGGTCGACAGCAGCGCTGGCGGCACGACTCCACCACGCTGAACTGCGCCATGACGTTCAGTATTTTTCTTCCTCCCGTCGAGAAAAACGCAAGGCCACCGGTCCTGTTCTGGCTTTCCGGTTTAACCTGCAACGACGAGAATTTCACCACCAAAGCGGGCGCACAGCGTATTGCCGCCGAGCTGGGCATCGCCCTGGTGATGCCGGACACCAGTCCGCGCGGCGATGATGTTGCGGACGATGCCGGATACGATCTGGGCAAAGGCGCCGGGTTTTATCTGAACGCTACCGAGCAGCCCTGGGCAAGCCATTACCGGATGTATGATTACGTGCGCGACGAGCTGCCCGCGCTGATCCGGTCTGAATTTGCAGTGGGCGAGCGTTGCGCCATCAGCGGGCACTCGATGGGCGGCCACGGGGCGTTGATTATGGCGCTGAAAAATCCGGGTAAATTCACCAGCGTGTCGGCATTTGCGCCGATCGTGAATCCATGCCAGGTGCCGTGGGGGCAGAAAGCCTTTACGCACTATTTGGGCGAAGATAGCGAAGCATGGCAGGCGTGGGACAGCTGTGCGCTGCTGCTGGCAAGCGAAGCGGGCGATGCGATCCCGATGCTTATCGATCAGGGTGATGCGGATCCGTTCCTCGCCGAACAGCTTCAGCCTGCGGTGTTTGCCGAAGCCGCACGCCAGAAGGCGTGGCCGCTGACGCTGCGCATCCAGCCGGGGCACGATCACAGCTATTACTTTATTGCGTCCTTTATTGAGGATCACCTCCGCTTCCATGCGGCGCATTTGCTGGGGTGAGTGCGGCCTCTCTTGCCCGGTGGCGCTTCGCTTACCGGGCCTAAAAACCAGGTATGTAGGCCGGGTCAGGCGTAGCCGCCACCCGGCAAGCAGGCCGCACTAAATCACATCAGAACTGATAACTCACGCCAACAAAGTAACGGCGGCCATCTTCCGTGTAGCTGTAGTCGTCGCGGCTCAGGTCTTTATCCAGCAGGTTCTGCACGCCCGCGCGCAGCTTGACGCTTTTCGTTGCCTGCCATGCGGCACCGGTATTCCAGACCACATACCCGCCCGGCGTCGCTTCGCCGCTGGTCAGCGCACGTTTCTCACCGGTGTAGTTGCCCTGAACGTAGAACGACCACTCCTGGGTTGCCTGCCAGTCGAGCGTCCCGTTGGCGGTATGGAACGGCAGCTCGGACAGCGGCTTGTTGCCGCCGTTGCTGATGTCGCGTCCATCGTTGTAGGTGTAGTTCAGCGTCATTTTCCAGTCTTCGGCAATCGGGAACTTCAGCTCGGTTTCCACGCCGCGAATACGCGCCTTGTTGACGTTGTAGTAGCGGAAAATCGGCTCGCCGTCGGCGTTCAGGCCCACGTAGTTCGGGTAGCTCTGCGCCTGGTTAACGTTGGCGGTGCGGCTGATGCTGATACGATCGTCCACGTCGTTCTGGAAGGTGGTGATGCTGGCCTGTACGCCCTCTAACCAGCCCTCTTCCCCGCTGTAGTACAGTCCGAGTTCAAAGCTTTCGCTGGTTTCTGGCTTCAGATCCGGGTTACCTACAATTTCGCAGGCGCCACGGCAGGAGCCGGTCACCCAGTCCGGGCTTAACTGCAACAGCGATGGCGCTTTAAAGGCCGTTGCCCAGCCCCCTTTCACCGTCAGGGTATCCGTTGCGTTATAGACCAGATACGCACGCGGGCTCCAGTGATCGCCGTAGGTTTCATGGTCATCCATACGGATGCCGGTGGTCAGCGCCAGCGGTTCGAAGATACGCCATTCATCTTCCAGGAACAGCGCGTACTGGCTGGCAGAGGTATTACTGCTGTTGCCGCCGGTCAGGTTCACCGGATCTTTCAGCTTGTCGTGACGCCATTCGCCGCCGAAGGTCAGCATCTGGTTGATCTCGCCCAGCGGCAGGACGTATTTACCGTCCAGGGAATTGCTTTCAGAGGTGATGGTGCCCGCGTTACCCGGATTCTTGTTATCGACCTTCTCGCCGTAGAATTTGAGTTCGCTGTTGCCCACGCCCCAGCGGCCGTTGTGGCTCAGGGAGTAGTTCTGGCGCTCCATGCGGTTCTGATCTAACGAGTCGGAGTCACGGTCCTGACGATCGAAACCGTAGCCCGCCGTGAAGTCGTGGTCTTCCGTAGGGGTCCAGGCAAACTCGACGTTGGCATCCCGGCTGGTAAAGCCTTCGATGCGCGGCGTTTCGCCCGTGGCGGAGGTTGAGGATTTCTGCTGATCGTCTTTTTCGCGCTTAGAGAGGCTGCCGTAGGCCTTCAGCCCCAGCACGCCATCCACCAGCGGGCCGCTGGTATAGAACTGGCCGTTGTAGGTATCGCCGCGATCGCGGTGTTCCTGGATGGTGGAATCTGCGCTCAGGGTGCCGGTCCACTTCTGGCCGATTTTTTTGGTGATAATGTTCACCACGCCGCCCAGCGCGTCGGAGCCATACAGAGAGGACATCGGGCCGCGCACCACTTCGATACGCTCGATGGCATCCACGGGCACCCAGTTCAGGTCGAAATCGTTGTGGCGGAATACGGCGTTGCGGGAGTTGACGCGTTTGCCGTCGACCAGGATCAGGGTATAGCTGCTGTCCAGGCCGCGAATACTGACCCCTTTGCGGTTATCCCCTTCGTTCGTGAGCTGCACGCCCGGCACGTCCTGTAACACATCTTTCAGATTCTGGACGGGTTTACGTTGCAGATCTTCCTGAGTGATGACGCTGATACTGGCCGGTGCGTCTTTCAGGTTTTGCTCAGTGGCGGCGGCGGTGACCACCATGGTGTCGCCGGATTCCGCTGCGATGACGGGCAGAGCCAGGGACATTGCGGACGCGCACAGTCCTCCCCGGACGAAGGGATTCAACCTAAACATTCCATATCTCCATGAGGTAAATACAACTAAATCAAAGAATTTTTGCTCATATTGCTTTATCGCCCGCCCGCATCTCCGGCGGGTTTTGGCTGGGTCTTATTTTTCCGTAACGATAATGCAAACGATAACAATTATCAATTTAATTGTTAAAATTTATATCCGTTCTGCATACTGTGGAGACAAAAAAGCCCGCTCGAATGAGCGGGCTAAGAGAGAGGAAGTGCGATTATTTTTTAAATCGTTCAGGGAATTCCATTTCACTGTAGCGAACGAAGTGGGTTCCTTTCGTCAGTTTGTAGCCAAACCAGATGATCAGGAACAGCGGAATACCAATGTAGGTGGCCGTGACGGCGCCCCAGTCAATGGTGTCCGCAAGGAACGCTTCATAGTTCTGTCCCAGGGTAATAATCAGGCACAGAATGAAGGCGAAAATCGGCCCCAGCGGGAAGAAACCGGAACGGTACGGCAGATCCTTAAGGTCATGCCCCTGCATCACATAGCCGCGACGGAAGCGGTAGTGGCTGATAGCAATCCCCAGCCAGGCAATAAAGCCCGTCATACCGGACGTGTTCAGCAGCCACAGGTAGACGGTCTGGTTGCCGAACATTGAGGTCAGGAAGCAGAGACCCGCAATCACCGTGGTCGCGTACAGCGCGTTGCGCGGCACGCCGCCACGGGACAGTTTGGCGAAAATGCGCGGCGCTTTGCCGTCACAGGCCAGGGTGTAGAGCATACGGGTCGAGGCGTACATGCCGGAGTTACCCGCAGACAGCACCGCCGTCAGGATCACCGCGTTCATCACTGCCGCCGCAGAGAGCAGACCCGCGTGCTGGAAGACCAGCGTGAACGGGCTGACGCTGATGTCTTTCACATCGTTACGCAGCAGGCTCGGATCGGTATAAGGAATGATCAGGCTGATAATCAGGATGGCGAACACGTAGAACAGCAGGATACGCCAGAACACCTGACGCACCGCGCGCGGAATGTTCTTCTCCGGATCTTCAGATTCACCGGCAGCGATACCAATCAGCTCGGTGCCCTGGAAAGAGAAGCCGACAATCATCGCCACGCCAATCATCGCCGACAGCCCGCCGGCAAACGGCGCATCGCCGATTGTCCAGTTGCTCCAGCCCGCGGGTTGTGCCCCCTTAAAGATGCCGACGATCATCGCCACACCCACAACGATAAAGATGATGACGGTCGCGACTTTGATTAAGGAGAACCAGTATTCCGCTTCACCAAAACCGCGAACGGAGATGTAGTTCAGCAGGAAGATGACGCACAGGAACAATGCGCTCCAGATCCAGCCCGGCGTATCCGGGAACCACCAGTTCATCACCAGCTGTGCGGCGACGAGGTCAACGGCGATAGTTACCGCCCAGTTGTACCAGTAGTTCCAGCCCAGCGCGAAGCCGAAGCCTTCTTCAACGTATTTTTGGCCGTAGGTAGAGAAAGAGCCGGACACGGGCATGTATGCCGCCAGCTCGCCCAGACTGGTCATCAGGAAATACACCATCAGGCCAATCAGAATGTAAGAGAAGAGTGCCCCACCCGGGCCTGCTGCCGAAATCGTTGCGCCAGAGGCAACGAAAAGACCTGTACCGATTGAGCCGCCAATCGCGATCATCGTCAGGTGACGCGCCTTGAGTTCGCGACGTAGCGCGGGCGCTTCTGTGGTTTTAGTTTCTGAAACCATGTGAAAATGCTGTCCATTTATTAAATGAGGCGCGATTGTAGCAGACGATAAGCGTTCCTTCTGGCAGAAATACCCAGTTATAAGAGAGCTTCATGACGCGGCCTGGATTATAAGTAAAGCATAAATATGATGGTCTGTTTTAGGCGAGTGGCTAAGGGGAAAATGAGGCAGTCGTGGTCATTCCGTTCACCTTAGGTTCCTTGCTTCTCTGTCATCACAATACTTGTGAACGTGCCAGGGCGCCATTGGCCGACACTGTGGTCGCTGGAACAATTCCCTCTCCCCGTGGGAGAGGGTTAGGGTGAGGGCAAACAATTACATCTCGCAGTAGCGCAAAAACCGCTGCAACGCGCTGGAAAGATGTTTCTGACGATGATGAATACACCACAGCGTGCGAACCAGCTTCGGCAGCGGCAGCGGAATTTCCACCAGCGTGCCGGATTCAAGCTGCTCGGCGATCACCCGCCGGGAGAGACAGCTGATCCCAAGCCCGTGGCGAACCGCATGTTTAATGGCCTCGGAATTTCCAAGCTCCATCCCCAGCTGAAACTGCGGCAGATGCGACAGCAGCAGATAATCCACGATTTCACGCGTGCCGGAACCCTGCTCGCGTAAAATCCACTGGGCCTGCGCCAGCCGCTCCAGCGTCACCTCGCCCTGTAATAAAGAAGAGGCCGGGGAGGCAAACACCACCAGCTCATCTTCCAGCCAGGGCTCCGCCACGATATCCACGTTATGACACGGGCCCTCGATAAGCCCGATATCCACGCGAAAATCAATCACCGCGTTAATCACGTCCTGACTGTTGCCCACGCTCATCTCCAGCGGCAGCGTCGGGAAATCCCGGCGATAGCGGGCAATCACTTCCGGCAGAATGTAGTTACCAATGGTGCTGCTGGCGTAAACCCGAATAGCGCCGTTGTCTTCCCGGAACAGCTGCTCTATCTCAACAGCCTGCTCCAGCAGCGCCAGCGCGCGCGGGTACAGCAGGCGGCCGTGCTCGTTCACCACCAGCCGCTTCCCTACCCGGTCAAAAAGCTGAACGCCGAGCTGCCCTTCCAGATCGGTTAACGCGGCGCTGACCGCTGACTGCGATAAAGAGAGCATCACCGAGGCCTGGGTCGTAGACCCGCTTTTCAGTACCTCGGCAAAAACTTCCAGCTGGCGCAATGTAATGTGCATGGTTGCTTACCACTTATAAAGATTGATTATAAATATATAATCAATTTTATTTTTAAGCCAGAGCGCCGTAACCTTTCAGCCATTGAAAGGAGAAGGTTATGACAGACATCACCCTACAGAATCATCATACAGTGTGGCACTTCGTGCCCGGTCTTGCGCTCAGCGCCGTCGTGACGGGCGTGGCGTTATGGGGCGGCAGTATTCCCTCGGTGGCAGGCGCAGGGTTCAGCGCCCTTACGCTGGCCATTTTGCTCGGCATGGTGGTCGGTAACACCGTCTATCCGCGCATCTGGAAAGCCTGCGACGGCGGCGTGATTTTCGCGAAACAGCATCTGCTGCGCCTGGGGATCATTTTGTACGGCTTCCGCCTCACCTTTTCGCAGATTGCGGACGTGGGCGTCAGCGGGATTGCCATCGACGTGCTGACCCTAAGCAGCACCTTTATCCTCGCCTGTTTTATCGGGCAAAAGGTCTTCGGCCTGGACAAGCAAACCAGCTGGCTTATCGGCGCGGGCAGCAGCATCTGCGGTGCGGCGGCGGTACTCGCCACGGAACCGGTCGTCAAAGCGGAATCCAGCAAGGTTACCGTGGCTGTGGCAACGGTGGTTATCTTCGGTACGCTGGCGATATTCCTCTATCCGGCCATGTATCCGCTGGTCGCCCACTGGTTCACGCCGGAAGCCTACGGCATCTATATCGGCTCAACCATGCACGAGGTAGCGCAGGTTGTGGCGGCGGGCCATGCGATTAACCCGGATGCAGAAAACGCGGCGGTGATTGCCAAAATGCTGCGCGTGATGATGCTGGCCCCGTTCCTGATTTTCCTGGCGGCGCGGGTTAAACAGCTTGCCCCGGCGAACAGCGGTGAGAAAAGCAAAATCACCATTCCGTGGTTTGCGATTCTGTTCATCGTGGTGGCGATTTTTAACTCCTTCCACCTGCTGCCAAAAGCGGTTGTGGATATGCTCATCACGCTGGACACCGTGCTGCTGGCAATGGCGATGGCGGCGCTGGGGATCACCACCCACGTCAGCGCGCTGAAAAAAGCGGGAGCCAAACCGCTGCTGATGGCGCTGATGTTATTCATCTGGCTAATTGTCGGCGGCGGCGCCATTAACCTGGCCGTTCACAGCCTGCTGGCATAACCCCTCTCGTCCTTCTCCTGTTAACCCGCTATCATAAGCGTTTTGGGTTAACAGGAGTTCTTGAATGAAATATGTTGGAGCGCACGTTAGCGCTGCCGGTGGCCTTGCGAATGCCGCCATTCGCGCCGACGAAATCGGGGCGACCGCTTTCGCACTGTTTACCAAAAACCAGCGCCAGTGGCGCGCCGCCCCGCTCACAACGGAAGTCATTGATGATTTCAAGGCCGCCTGCGAAAAGTACGGTTTCGGGCCAGGGCAAATCCTCCCTCATGACAGCTACCTGATTAACCTTGGCCATCCGGTTGAAGAGGCGCTGGAAAAATCCCGCGAGGCTTTTCTTGATGAAGTGCAGCGCTGCGAACAGCTAGGGCTGACGCTGCTGAACTTCCACCCGGGCAGCCACCTGATGCAAATCGACGTGGACGCCTGCCTGGCGCGCATCGCCGAGTCCATTAACATCACCCTGGATAACACCAAAGGCGTGACCGCCGTTATCGAAAACACCGCCGGTCAGGGCAGCAACCTCGGGTTTAAATTTGAACACCTGGCGGCCATCATCGACGGCGTGGAAGACAAATCCCGCGTGGGCGTGTGCATCGATACCTGCCACGCCTTTGCCGCCGGCTACGATCTGCGCACCACCGAAGCCTGCCGGGACACCTTTGCCGAATTCGAACGTATCGTGGGCTTTGAGTACCTGCGCGGAATGCACCTGAACGATGCAAAAAGCGCCTTCGGCAGCCGCGTTGACCGCCACCACAGCCTCGGCGAAGGCAATATCGGCCACGATGCGTTCCGCTTTATCATGCAGGACTCACGCTTTGACGGCATTCCGATGGTGCTGGAAACCATCAACCCGGATATCTGGGCCGAGGAGATCGCCTGGCTGAAAGCACAGCAGACTGAAAAGGCGGTTGCGTAATAATGAACGACAGAGAGAAGCAGATACTCAAGATCCTGCGGCGCAACCCTCTGATCCAGCAAAACGAGATCGCGGATATTTTGCAGATCAGCCGCTCGCGCGTGGCGGCGCACATTATGGATCTGATGCGCAAAGGGATGATCAAAGGCAAAGGCTATATCCTGACCGAGCAGGAATACTGCGTGGTGGTCGGCGCCATTAATATGGATATTCGCGGCGTGGCGGACATTCACTATCCGCAGGCGGCGTCCAATCCCGGCAGCATTCAGTGCTCGGCGGGCGGCGTGGGTCGCAACATCGCGCATAACCTGGCGCTTCTGGGGCGCGACGTGCATCTGATTTCCGCCGTCGGCAGCGACTTTTACGGTGAAACGCTGCTGGAGCAAACCCGTCAGGCCGGGGTGAATATCTCCAGCTGCATGCGCCTGCACGGGCACAACACGTCCACCTATCTGTCGATTGCCAACCAGCAGGAAGAAACCGTGCTGGCGATTAACGATACCCATATTCTGGAAAAGCTCACGCCGCAGCTGCTGAACAGCTCGCGCGACCTGATCCGTCACTCAGGCGTGGTGCTCGCCGACTGCAACCTGACGCCGGAAGCCATCGAGTGGGTGTTTACGATTGCGGATGATATTCCGGTCTTTATTGATACGGTGTCGGAATTTAAAGCCGAAAAGATCAAAACCTGGTTCCCGCGCATTCATACCCTGAAGCCGACGCAAAAAGAGCTGGAGATCCTCTGGGGCAAGCCTGTCACCTCAGACGCGGACCGCATAAGCGCGGTTAATTCTCTGCATCAGCAGGGCGTTGAGCACATTTATGTCTGCCTGAAAGATGAGTCGGTATTTTGCAGCCAGAAGAACGGCGAGCAGTTCCTGCTGACTCCGCCTGCGCATACGGTAGTAGACAGCTTCGGTGCCGACGACGGCTTTATGGCGGGGCTGATTTACAGCTTCCTGGAAGGGAGCAGTTTCCGCGACAGCGCCAGCTTTGCGATGGCCTGCGCCGCGCTATCGCGCGCCAGCGTCAGCATCAACAACCCGACCCTCTCCGCGGATAACGCGCTGTATCTGATCCAGACAGCCCAGGCGTAATGCCCGGGCTGCAATGCCTTACAACCCAATAAAGAATCCGGCTATCGTGGCGCTCATCAGGTTCGAGAGCGTTGCGGCGGCCAGCGCCCGCATCCCAAGCTGGGCGATTTCCGGCGCACGCTGCGGGGCGATGGCTGAAAACGCCCCCACCACCACGCCGATAGAGCCGAAGTTTGCAAAACCGCACAGGGCGAAAGAGATAATCGCGATGGTTTTGACGTCCAGCGCCCCCGCCGTTTGCAGATACGGTGAGAAGTTGAGGTAGGCGACGAACTCGTTAATCGCCAGCTTTTGCCCAATCAGGCTTCCGGCCAATGTTGCGTCGCTCCAGTCCACGCCCATAATCCACGCCAGCGGTGCAAGCACGTAGCCAAAAATCCCTTCAAGCGTCGCGTACCCGAAGCCAAACCAGCCGCCAACGCCGCCGATAATGCCGTTAATGAGCGCAATAATCGCGACAAAGGCCATCACCACCGTCGCCACTCCGGCGGCGATTTTCAGGCCGGTCATTGCCCCGCTCGCGGCGGCTTCAATAATGCTTTTCGGCGGCGTTTCGGTGAATGACAGGTTTTCGAAGGTGACGGTAGAGGCTTCCGTCGCCGGGCTGAGCATTCGGGCAAACAAAATACCGCCCGGGATCGCCATCAGCGAGGCCGCCAGCAGGTAATCAATCGGAACGCCCATTCCGGCATAGCCAATCATCATCGACCCCGCAATGGAGGCCATCCCGCTACAGATGGCGGTAAACAGCTCGTTACGGTTCAGGCGATGGATAAAGGGCTTCACGATCGCCGGGATCTCGTTCTGCCCGAGGAAAATCGTAGTAACCGCGACGAACGATTCGATCTTGCTGATGTTGAGCGCTTTCTGGAAAATCCCGCCGAGAATGCGGATCAGCAGCCCCATCACGCCGATGTAATAAAGCAGACTGATCAGCGCGGTAACGAAAATGATGGCGGGCAGAACGCGAAACGCGAAGATAAAACCCGCCCCGTCAAACAGCACGTCCATTTTTGGCCCCACCAGAGAGCCAAAGATAAAGGCGCTGCCCGCGTCGCTGTAGGACATGACCTTATGAACGCCCAGCGCCGCCTGCTCCACCAGCCATTTGCCCGGCGGAAAGTAGAGCATGATCCCGCCGATGGCGATTTGCAACACCAGCGCCGCGCCGACGGTTCTCAGGCTGATACGCTTTTTGTTTACCGACAGCAGGAACGCAATTGCCAGTAAAACCACCATCCCCACAACACTTCTTACGATGTCCATAATGGATTCCCTTCATGCCAGGAAACCCGGCGTAACCGCCAGGTTTAGGTATGCTTGCTTTGCGTGGGCGACAGCTTTCTGCCCGGACGGGTAACTCAGACGAGGCGCTGGTACGCTTTTGCGATCTCGCAGGCCAGAATGGCGTTGTTAAACACCAGCTGAATATTGGACTTCAGGCTGTCGCCGCCGGTCAGATCCGCCACGCGCGCCAGCAGGAACGGCGTGCTCTCTTTGCCGACAATGCCCTGCTCTTCCGCTTCCTGCACCGCCTGGTCGATTGCCGCATTGATTTTCCCTTCCGCCATCGCAAACTGTTCCGGGATTGGGTTCGCCACCACCAGGCCACCGTTCAGACCGGTCTGCCATTTCACCGCCATCGCGCGGGCGATCTCTTCGGCGCTGTCGAGGCGAATGCTCACTTCAAACGGGCTGGTGCGGCAGAAGAAGGCCGGGAGCGCTTTGGTCTGATAGCCAATTAGCGGCACGCCGAAGGTTTCTAAATATTCTGTGGTTAACCCCAGGTCGAGAATAGATTTCGCACCGGCACACACGACCGTGACATTCGTATTTGCCAGCTCCTGAAGATCGGCGGAAATATCAAAGGTGTGTTCCGCACCGCGATGCACGCCGCCAATCCCGCCGGTCGCAAAGACTTTAATACCGGCCAGCGCGGCAATAATCATCGTGGATGCCACGGTAGTTGCGCCATTTTTCTTTGCCGCAACAACAAAAGGTAAATCACGACGACTGACTTTCGTTACGCTATGGCCTTCGCGACCCAGTAATTCTATTTCTTCCTGACTCAGGCCGACTTTCATTACGCCACCGATAATAGCAATGGTGGCCGGAACGGCGCCGTGATTACGAATGGTTTGTTCAACCTCAATCGCCGTCTGCGCATTTTGCGGGAACGGCATGCCGTGGGAAATAATAGTGGATTCCAGCGCAACAATCGGTTTATTTGCTTTTAGCGCTTCCTGTACTTCCGGGGAAATTTGTAATAATTCAGCGTTCAGCATTAATTCAGACATTCTGTGTTCTCCACTAAGGATGTAACATTTTCAACAGATAAATCAGGGTTATTGGTATAATCACAGGCCAGCGCCATGGATGAACAACCCTGTGCAAATCGAACGGAATCAATGAAGGTTCGGCCTTCTACCCAGCAGGAAACCAGCCCTGCCATCATCGCATCGCCCGCGCCCGTTACGTTCACCACCCGCGTTTTCACCGGGAGCGACCAGCCGCTTTCGCCGTTTGCGTGGCTGTAATAAACGCCGTCGCCGCCCATGCTTAACACCAGGCGCGTGAGCCCGTTGTCGTGGAACCAGGCCGCTACGCGCGCCACATCATCCCGACCGGACAGCGTGATGCCGCTAAGGGTTTCCGCCTCCAGACGGTTAGGTTTAAGGGTGTGGATCTTGCTGAGATGCTCGCGAATTTTGACGCATTTCCAGGCCGACACCGGGTCGACAAACACCGGGGCATCTCCGGCATTTTCCAGCAGCCAGACCAGCGCCTCTTCACTGAGATTGCAGTCCGCCACAATCGCCGCCGCGCCGCGAATAAATTCCAGGTGCTGTTTTAAAAACACCACGGAAATATGGTCTGAAATCGACATATCATTAATCGCCACCAGCATTTCGCCGGTATTATCGAGCAATGATAAATAACATGATGTGTTTTCCCCTGGCACCAGCAGACATTTATCAACATGTACACCGTGTTGACTGGTTTGTGCCAATAATGACTGACCATAAAAATCGCTGCCAACGGCCGTCAGCAGCCAGGAATTTTTACCGAGCAATGCCAGATTATGTGCGATATTCCGCCCCACGCCGCCTGGCGTAAATTTTATTTTTCCGGGATTTGAATCCGCATAATTTAATGAGGCATGAGAATATCCGGCGACATCCATATTTGCTGAGCCTATCGTTACTATGTATTCCTTTCCACGCATAGCACATCCTCTGGCAATAAACGGCCATAAAAATGAGTTCGTTAAGAATATTTACGACAACATCTAACAACTTTTAGAGCACATGTTCATCTGCGAACATGTGCTCATAATATGCGTGTTTTGAGTAAAGTAAATCCGTCGACAAGCGCCAAAGCGAATAGATATGAACAGAGTCACAATTTTTTAGGGATACAGTTAAGCAGGGAAAATAAAATTGCGAGGCAGGGCACAAAATGCAGAGATAAAAAAAGGGCAGAGAAATCTCTGCCCTTTTGAAGAGGTATGAACTTACGCGGCTTTTGCTGCCGCGGCGGCTGCGTCCACTTCCGGACGTTTCAGCACGGCGTAGGACAAGCCTGCGACCAGCGTACCGACAATAATCGCCAGCAGGTAACCCAGAACCGGGGTGATTGCGCCAGGGATCAGCAGAACGAACAGACCACCGTGCGGTGCCATCAGCTTCGCGCCAACCGCCATAGAGATAGCGCCTGTTACCGCGCCACCAACGATACAGCAAGGCAGTACGCGCATTGGGTCACGCGCAGCAAACGGAATCGCACCTTCGGTGATAAAGCACAGGCCCAGCACCAGCGCGGCTTTACCGCCTTCCTGCTGCGCTTTGTCGAACTTACGACGCGCAATGATTGTTGCCAGACCCAGCGCCAGCGGCGGTACCATACCCGCAGCCATGATTGCGGCCATCGGTGCGTAGGTTTGGGTACTCAGCAGACCCACGCCAAAGGCGTAAGCGGCTTTGTTCACCGGGCCACCCATATCGGTACACATCATGCCGCCGAGGATTGCACCCAGCAGTACCGCGTTCGCTGTACCCATGGTTTGCAGCCAGTGCGTCAGGCCTTCCAGAATGCCCGCAACGGGTTTACCGATGAGGTAAATCATTGCCAGACCCACCACCAGGCTGGAGATCAGCGGGATGATAAGGATAGGCTTCAGCGCTTCCATACTCTGCGGCAGTTTCAGCTTCGAGCTGATAAGCTTCGCGACATAACCCGCCAGGAAGCCCGCAATGATACCGCCGATAAAGCCGGAGCCGGTGCTCACCGCCAGCATACCGCCGATCAGACCCGGGGTCAGACCCGGACGGTCAGCGATGGAGAACGCAATAAAACCAGCCAGAACCGGGACCATCAGCGCGAAGGCGGAACCACCACCGATCTGCATCAGCGCCGCGGCCAGCGTGCCCTGTTCTTTAAAGGCTTCAATACCGAATGCGAAGGAGAGCGCGATACACAGGCCGCCCGCCACCACCATCGGCAGCATGTAAGACACGCCGGTCAGCAGGTGACGATAGGCACCCGCTGACTCTTTCTTGCCTTCGGTTGCCGTCTGCGCTTTACCCGCTGCCTGATACGGCTTAGCTTCTGCCAGCGCTTTATCAAACTCCTGCGCCGTCTTTTTCAGCGCCAGGCCCGTAGAGGTGCGGTACATCGGCTTACCAGCAAATTTCGCCAGGTCGACTTCGATATCCGCCGCCACGATGACCAGATCCGCTTCAGCCACCTCTTCCGGGGTGATCGCGTTGCCTGCGCCCACGGAACCGCGGGTTTCAACTTTTACCCACCAGCCGCGTTTTTTCGCTTCGGTTTCAATGGCTTCAGCCGCCATAAAGGTATGCGCCACGCCCGTAGGACAAGCCGTTACCGCCACCACGCGTTTTGGACCGGAAGCCGCCACCGGAGCCGCAGCCACAGGCGCGCTGTAGACGGACGCGTGGCCTTTTGCTTCGCTCAGGAACAGTTCAGGGTGCGCCACCGCGCGATTGATATCGCCCAGCCACACTTTCTTGCCGTTCAGTGCATTGTCTGCCGGAACGCTATCGCCCAGAACAATTGCCATTTCGGCGTCGCCCGGATTATCGATAAATTCCAGATGTGCTTTGCTTGCAGCCGCGCCCAGTAAGGTTTTCGCCATATAGGCGCGAGCCTGTCCCAGACCGGAGTCAATGATCAGCAGCGTTTTCATTATGCCTCTCCTGCTGTTAGTTAAAGGGTTTCAAGTCAACGCGCGCCATCATCGCGGCCAACTGTGGACGATCGGTAATGCCGACGTTGCTCTGGCTCACCGCCAGGGCAGCCACGGCGGTGGCAAGACGCAAGGTATGTTCGCTGGATTCACGCATCAGCAGGCCGTAAATCAGGCCGCCAACCATGGAATCCCCGGCGCCGACGGTGCTAACAACTTCAACCGATGGCGGCTTGGCAATCCACTCGCCGGAGGCGTTAACCCACAGCGCACCTTCCGCGCCAAGGGAGATCACCACGTGGGCGATACCCTGCTCGCGCAGCGCGTGGGCAGCTTCAATCACATCTTTTAATTCTGGCAGCTTGCGGCCAGCCCAGATCTCCAGCTCGCGGCGATTTGGCTTAACCAGCCACGGCGCGGCTTTCAGACCGGCAACCAGCGCGTCGCGGCTGCTGTCGAAGATAATGCACGGGCACTGGCTGCGCAGACGGGTCATCCAGTCGGTGAAGGCTTCCGGGCTGACGCCGGACGGCAGGCTGCCGCTGACGCAAACCATGTCGAACTGACCCAGCCAGCTCAGGGAGTCGGTTACAAAACGCTCCCAGTCTGCCGGAGTCACTTCGAAGCCGGAGAAGTTCAGGTCGGTCACTTCACCGTCTTTTTCGGTCAGCTTGACGTTGATACGGGTACGGCCCTGCACCACCTGGAAACGGTTCGCAATGCCCAGCTCGCTGAACAGCTGCTGGAAGCCGTCCTGGTTGTCTTTACCGAGGAAGCCGCCTACGGTGACGTCGATACCGAGATCTTTGAGCACTTTCGCGACGTTAATCCCTTTACCGGCAGCATGAAGGCCCGTGGTGCGCACGAGGTTTACTTCGCCGCGCTCAATTTCCGGGCAAAAGCCCACCAGGTCGTAGGCCGGGTTCAGCGTAATAGTCGCAACACGTCTGCTCATTATGCGCCCTCCCCAAGACCTGCCGCGATGGCATCGCCAATCGCCTTCAGCGCCTGTTCAGCATCAGGCCCCTGCGCGGTGAAGCGCAGACGGTGGCCCTTCTTCACGCCCAGCGCGACAACCTTCATCAGGCTGCGGCCGTTAGCCGGTTTGCCTGAGCCGTCGAGGTTGGTGACGGTGATGTCGCTTGAGAATTGTTTAATGGTGTTAACCAGCATCGTGCCCGGACGAGCGTGCAGGCCGTGTTCGTTACGCACCACAAACTCGGCGTTCAGCACGTCGTCTGTCAGCGCGTCGTCGCTGGTCAGCAGCGCCAGCACGGTCGCGGCATCTGCGGTCAGCAGTTTTTCAGCTTTGTTTGCCAGCAGCAGGTCGCTCAGGCGCTTCAGCACCGCAACCGGCTGGTCGTCGTTCATGGCAACGGTCACGAGCAGGGCAGCGCGCTCGCCGTCCACGTCGAAGGCGGTCGCAGCGCGGCTTACCGCCACGGCGCTGCGCAGGTTGCCTTCAGCGCTGTCGTTCAGCCAGATGCCCTGACCGAGGTTCAGCGGTTTGTCGTTAATCACGTGCGCCACAAACGCCGCATCCGCAGCGCCGGCCTCTTTCAGACGGCCCGCGTTCAGCGCCTGCAAGGTCACCAGATCCGATGCCGTGACGTCCAGCGTCAGCGTTTCGTTATCCAGCTTCAGCGCTTCGCTCTGTTTTTCGCCCATCAGCAGCGCGCGCAGCTCTTCTGCGGTGGTCGCGGTTTTCAGCTGTTCCGCTACGGAATCATCGCTCAGCACGTGCGTCAGCTGACGCAGCAGGCCCAGATGTTCGTCGCTGCTGGCGGCAATACCGATAGCCACATACGCAACCTGGCCCTCGCCCCACGTCACGCCCTGCGGGAACTGATAAACCTGAACGCCGGTTTTCAGCACCTGGTCGCGGGTGTCGGTGGTGCCGTGCGGGATAGCGATACCGTTGCCGAGGAAAGTGGAGGTCTGCTGCTCGCGCGCAAGCATCCCGTTAACGTAGCCGTCAGCCACGTTGCCTGCCTGAACGAGCGCGGCAGCAACCTGGCGAATGGCCTCTTCTTTATTCCCGGCGTGTTCGCCTGGGTGAATATCCTGAACAGATAACTGGAACATGGTTCTCCTCTCCTGCTGAACTTGAATCGTTTCAGCTTAATTGAGAAAAAATGCGCTAACCTGCTCAGTTAGTCAAAACAAGGTAGCGCTGAAACGTTTCAAGAAGTCTTGCTCTTTCTGCTGAACCTTGCAAGAAAAGTTACAAACGGCTGTTCAGAATTTAGAAGTGCAGCACATTTCCTCAACGGAAGGACAACATTTGCTGAAGGACGCAAGCGCGTCAGCAGATAACTTTCAGCAAGATTCAGCTTGTGAACTCGTTTTGAAATGCCATTTTGATTTTTTGTGGGGAATTTGACCGCACCGCCTGTTTATTTTCTGACAAGCGGCGTAAACTCCGCGACACTCAAGCAATCACTGATATTTGAACATGCACAACACCCCCGCTGCCGCCTCACCAAAGCCATTTGATTTGACGTCAACGGCGTTTTTGATTGTTGCCTTCCTCACCGGTATTGCCGGTGCGTTACAAACACCAACGCTAAGCCTGTTCCTGACGAACGAAGTCCATGCCCGCCCGGCGATGGTCGGCTTTTTCTTTACCGGAAGCGCCATTATCGGCATCCTGGTCAGCCAGTTTCTGGCCGGACGCTCCGACCGCAAAGGCGACCGTAAAAGCCTGATCGTCTTCTGCTGCCTGCTCGGCGTTTTCGCCTGTCTGCTGTTCGCCTGGAACCGTAACTACTTTATTTTGCTGTTTGTCGGCGTGTTCCTGAGCAGCTTTGGCTCGACGGCAAACCCGCAGATGTTTGCCCTCGCCCGCGAGCACGCAGACCGTACCGGGCGTGAAGCGGTGATGTTCAGCTCGATTCTGCGCGCGCAGGTGTCGCTGGCATGGGTGATTGGCCCCCCGCTGGCCTACGCGCTGGCGATGGGCTTTGGCTTCACGGTGATGTATCTGAGCGCGGCAGTTGCCTTTGTGGTGTGCGGCGCAATGGTCTGGTTCTTCCTGCCGACAATGCGCAAAGAGCCAAAGCTTGCGACCGGCACGCTGGAAGCCCCGCGCCGTAACCGCCGTGATGCGCTGCTGCTATTCATTATTTGTACGCTGATGTGGGGCACCAACAGTCTATACATCATCAATATGCCGCTGTTTATTATTGATGAGCTGCATCTGCCGGAAAAACTGGCCGGGATTATGATGGGCACCGCCGCGGGGCTTGAGATCCCGACCATGCTGATTGCGGGCTATTACGCGAAGCGTTTCGGGAAGCGTTTTTTAATGCGCATCGCGGCCGTCGCCGGACTGCTGTTCTACGTGGGCATGTTAACCGTGCATACGCCAGCGCTGCTGCTGGCTTTACAGCTGCTGAACGCCATCTATATCGGTATTCTCGCCGGGATCGGGATGCTCTACTTCCAGGATCTGATGCCGGGCCAGGCAGGCTCTGCCACCACCCTTTATACTAATACCACCCGCGTGGGCTGGATTATTGCCGGTTCAATGGCTGGCGTGGTCGCTGAAATCTGGAACTATCACACGGTCTTCTGGATTGCGCTGGGGATGTGCGTGCTGACGATATCGTGCCTGACGCGCATTAAGGATGTTTAGGGCGCGGTGAGCGATTCCAGCTCAAGAAGCCAGGTTATCGCCTGCGCCCGCGTGGTGCCGCACATTTCAGCCGATGGCTGTAAACCGGCGCACACTTTCGGGCGCAGCGGCGAGCCAAAAATCAGGCACAGGTTGTTGTCAGAAAGCTGAACGCAGCGCGTGTTGGCAGGCTTGCCCTCCGGCATCCCGGGAATGGGGCTTGAAATGGACGGTGCGGTACAGCAGGCACCGCAGTCCGGGCGGCAATCCATAAGAGCTCTCTTCTGGCAACGGATACCCGCTCAATCGGGCGTGGCGCGCACAGTAACACCTTTTATGTATTGATAGCAAAAGCCACGAATTCCACTTGCCTGAACGCGCGCGCGCGAGTAATTTGGCGCGATATTTTTTACCTCCCGTAGACAGGATTATTGCAATGCCAAGAGCGAACGAAATTAAGAAAGGTATGGTACTGAATTACAACGGCAAGCTGCTGATTGTGAAAGATATCGATATTCAGGCCCCGAGCGCCCGTGGTGCAGCAACGCTGTACAAAATGCGTTTTGCCGATGTTCGTACCGGTCTGAAGGTGGAAGAGCGCTTCAAAGGCGACGATATCGTCGATACCGTGACCCTGACCCGTCGCTACGTTGATTTCTCGTACATCGACGGTAACGAATATGTGTTCATGGATAAAGAAGACTATACCCCGTACATCTTTACCAAAGATCAGATTGAAGAAGAGCTGCTGTTCATTCCTGAAGGCGGGATGCCGGACATGCAGGTCCTGACCTGGGACGGCGTGCTGCTGGCGCTCGAACTGCCGCAGACCGTCGATCTGGAGATCGTTGACACAGCGCCGGGCATCAAAGGCGCGTCAGCAAGCGCACGCAACAAGCCAGCCACACTGACCACGGGCCTGGTTGTTCAGGTACCTGAATACCTGTCAGCGGGCGAGAAAATTCGTATCCATATCGAAGAAAAACGCTATATGGGTCGTGCTGACTGATAGCGGTATGTGTCGGGTGGCGCAAGCTTACCCGACCTACAAAAAAATACCGGCCTCAGAGCCGGTTTTTTTGTTTTTGTAGGCCGGGTAAGGCGAAGCCGCCACCCGGCATTACTGACTAAAGAAGCTCAGGATATTTCGTCATCTTCAGCGCCAGCTCCACGCCGCGCACTTCCGCCATCCCTTTCAGGCGGCCAATCGCCGAATAGCCCGGGTTGGTTTTCTTACGCAGATCGTCAAGCATCTGATGACCGTGATCCGGACGGAACGGGATAGGACGCAGATCCCCGGCCTCCTTACGACGCTTCTCTTCAGAGAGGATCGCGTCAACCACCGCCACCATATTCACATCACCGGTCAGGTGAGCGGCTTCGTGGAAGGTTTTTGGATTCTCTTCACGGCACGTTGCGCGCAGGTGCGTGAAGTGAATACGGTCGCCGAAGGTTTCAATCATCCGCACCAGGTCGTTATCGGCGCGCACGCCGTAGGAGCCGGTACACATGGTAAAGCCGTTATAGATGCTGTTAACGGTCTCTTTCAGCCACTGCATATCTTCAATCGTCGACACGATACGCGGCAGGCCGAGGATAGGACGCGGAGGATCGTCCGGGTGAACCGCCAGCCGCACGCCCGCCTCTTCTGCTACCGGCACGATGGCACGCAGGAAGTGGGCCATGTTTTCGCGAAGCTGGTTTTTATCGATATCACCGTATTCCGCCAGACGCGCGCGGAACTGGTCCAGGGTATAGCCCTCTTCCGCACCCGGCAGGCCAGCAATAATATTGCGGGTGAGTTTTTCGATATCAGCCTCGCTCGCCGCGTTGAACCACGCCAGCGCCTGCTGCTGCTCTTCGTCGGTGTAATCCGCCGCCGCGCCTTCGCGCTTCAGGATGTGCAGCTCAAACGCCGCAAAGGCAATCTGGTCAAAGCGCAGCGCTTTTGAGCCGTCCGGCAGCTGGTATTCCAGGTCTGTACGCGTCCAGTCCAGAATCGGCATGAAGTTATAGCAAACTGTGTCGATCCCGCAGGCCGCCAGGTTGCGAATGCTCTGCTGATAGTTGGCGATCCAGGCGTCACATTCACCGGAACGGGTTTTGATCTCTTCGTGAACCGGAATGCTTTCGACGACCGACCAGGTCAGCCCTTTTTCAGCCAGCAGCGCCTGACGCGCTTTGATCTCCTCAACCGGCCACACCTGACCGTTGGGAATATGGTGCAGCGCCGTGACAACGCCCGTTGCGCCAGCCTGACGCACATCATCAAGAGAAACCGGATCGTTTGGCCCGTACCAACGCCAGGTTTGTTCCATTGTCTCACCCTCTAAAGTTGTTATACCAATATGTGTTTGTGCAATGACGACTACCATACATGTTTCATAATAAGGGTCAATACAGGGCAGCACATTGATTGATCAAACTCACATAACGGCGATATTTACGGCTCACCAATTTTATTTGTTGTCATATAACTTTACACTGACCTTGTTAATTAATGGTTAATCAGGTGTGTATTTAATGAAGACTATCGCCACTGCCTCGCTTCCCGCCCACGTCCAGCTGCCGCGTTACGACCGCCAGCAGCTGCGCTCGCGCATCGTTCACTTCGGGTTTGGCGCATTTCACCGCGCCCATCAGGCGCTGTTAACCGACCGCGTGCTGAATGCGAAAGGGGGCGACTGGGGGATCTGTGAGATCAGTCTGTTCAGCGGCGATGTGCTGATGGGCCAGCTGCGCGCGCAAGACCACCTGTTTACCGTGCTGGAAAAAGGCGCCGACGGCAATCGGCCGATTGTGGTGGGCGCGGTACACGAATGTCTGAACGCGAAGCTGGATTCGCTGGCGGCGATCATTGAGAAATTTTGCGAGCCGCAGGTGGCCATCGTTTCCCTGACCATCACCGAAAAAGGCTACTGCATCGACCCGGCCACCGGAAAGCTGGATCTGAACAACGCCCGCATCATTCACGATCTGGAAAATCCGTCCGAACCCCATTCCGCACCCGGTATTCTGGTCGAGGCCCTGCACCGCCGCCGCGAGCGCGGCCTGGCGGCGTTTACCGTCCTCTCCTGCGATAACATCCCGGACAACGGCCACGTGGTGAAAAACGCGGTGCTGGGGATGGCGCAAAAACGCTCCGCTGAGCTGGCCGACTGGATAGGCGCGCACGTCAGTTTCCCGGGCACGATGGTCGACCGAATTGTGCCCGCCGCGACGGACGCCTCGCTGGCGGAAATCACCCGCGAGCTGGGCGTTGAAGATCCCTGCGCCATCAGCTGCGAGCCGTTCATCCAGTGGGTGGTAGAAGATAACTTTGTTGCCGGACGCCCGGAGTGGGAAGCGGCTGGCGTACAGATGGTGCAGGACGTTTTACCCTGGGAGCAGATGAAACTGCGGATGCTTAACGGCAGCCACTCTTTCCTGGCTTATCTCGGCTATCTCGCGGGCTATGCGCACATCAATGAATGTATGGAAGACGAACATTTCCGCCAGGCGGCACGCCGTTTGATGCTGGATGAGCAGGCGCCGACGCTGCGCATCACCGATGTGGATTTAACGGACTACGCCGACAGCCTGATTGAGCGCTTCGCCAACCCGGCGCTACAGCACCGCACCTGGCAAATCGCGATGGACGGCAGCCAGAAGCTGCCCCAGCGGATGCTCGACGGCATTCGCGTTCACCTTACCCGTGGCTCTGCATGGCCGCTGCTGGCGCTAGGCGTGGCGGGCTGGATCCGCTACGCGAGCGGCGTCGATGAACGCGGTGAGGCGATTGACGTTCGCGATCCGCTCAGCGAGAAGATCCGCGCAATCGTAGAGGCCAGCAGCGACGACACGCGCGTCACCGCCCTGCTGTCGCTCAGTGAAATCTTCGGTCAGGATCTGGCGCAATCCCCGGCGTTTGTCGACGCCGTCAGCCAGGCTTATCAGCAAATTGTGCAGCGCGGCGCGCGTCAGGCCGTTATCGAAACGTTAAATCTTTAGCGATTATTGCGCTTAAGGCGAACGGACATCAGCTCCGTTCGCCCTTCCCCTTCTCATTGCACGCATTTTTAGCCAGGATGATAGCGACTTCTTATCGCATCACACGGAGCGCATGTGACCAAAACCAACCTTATCACCGGTTTTCTCGGCAGCGGTAAAACCACCTCTATTCTGCATTTGCTGGCCAATAAAGACCCGGCAGAGAAATGGGCCGTTCTGGTCAACGAATTTGGCGAGGTGGGCATCGACGGCGCCCTGCTGGCCGACAGCGGTGCGATGATCAAAGAGATCCCGGGCGGATGTATGTGCTGCGTGAATGGTTTACCCATGCAGGTCGGGCTGAACACGCTGCTGCGCCAGGGCAAACCGGACCGCCTGCTGATTGAGCCCACCGGGCTGGGCCATCCGAAGCAAATTCTCGATTTACTCACCGCCCCCGTTTACGAGCCGTGGATCGATCTGCGCGCCACGCTCTGCCTGCTTGACCCGCGCCAGCTGCTCGATGAAAAAGCCGTCACCAACGAGAACTTCCGCGACCAGCTTGCCAGCGCCGATATTATCGTTGCCAATAAAACCGACCGCGCCACGCCAGAAAGCCAGGCGGCGTTTGACAGCTGGTGGCAGCAGGCTGGCGGCGAGCGTCAGTACGTTCAGACCACGCAAGGGGATATCGACAGCGCCCTGCTGGACCTGCCCCGACTGAACAAAACCGAGCTGCCCGCCAGCGCGGCGCACGGCCACGGCAGCGGTGCCAGACAGGGGCTTGCGGCGCTGAGCCTGCCTGAGCATCAGCGCTGGCGACGCAACCTGAACAGCGGTCAGGGCCATCAGGCCTGCGGCTGGATCTTTGATGCGGATACGGTGTTCGACACCATCGGCATTCTAGAGTGGGCGAGACTGGCCCCGGTCGAACGCGTGAAAGGCATTATGCGCACGCCGGACGGGCTGGTGAGGATCAACCGTCAGGGCGAGGACTTCTTTATTGAAACGCAAAACGTCGCGCCGCCGGATAGTCGTATAGAGTTAATTAGTGCGCTTAACGCTGACTGGAACGCCCTTCAGTCCAGCTTGTTGAAGCTTCGTTTAACTTTGGGCGGCTAACGTTGCCCCTGATTTCATAGCCTGCTGAAGAATGATGACAACTCGATTCCCCCTGATTTTACTGCTTAACGCCGCCGGTCTGGCGCTCTTTTTCTCCTGGTATCTGCCGGTGGATCACGGTTTCTGGTTCCCGCTGGACTCGGCGATTTTTCACTTCTTCAATGAAGAGCTGGTGAAGAGTCAGGCGTTTCTGTGGCTGGTCGCCATTACCAACAATCGCGCCTTTGACGGCTGCTCGCTGCTGGCGATGGGTGGTCTGATGCTCTCGTTCTGGCTGAAAGAAGACAAAGCCGGGCGCCGCCGCATCCTGATTATTGGCCTGGTGATGTTGCTTTTCGCGGTGGCCATTAATCAGCTGGCGACGGCGATTATTCCGGTTAAACGCTCCAGCCCGACGCTGTTCTTCACTGATATTCACCGCGTGAGTGAATTGCTGCATATTCCCACCAAGGATGCGTCTAAAGACAGTTTCCCTGGCGATCACGGGATGATGCTGCTTATTTTTTCCGCAATTATGCTGCGCTATTTCGGCAAAAAAGCCTTCGCCGTTGCCCTGATTATTTTTGTGGTTTTTGCCTTCCCACGCGTCATGATTGGCGCACACTGGTTTACCGATATTGCCGTGGGTTCGCTCTCCGTCGCATTGATTGCGCTGCCGTGGTGCCTGATGACCCCGCTGAGCGATCGCTTAATTGGGTTATTTGAGCGCTATCTTCCGGGCAGAAATCAACAAATTCAAAACAAGTAATTAACTTAAATTAACGCTATCCATCAGGGATCATTTTCGATCCCTGATGGTTATCCCGCTTACTCCCACATCTGCTGTCATCATCCCGTCACATTTTTCATGTAGTAAATGAACGCGTTGCATGATTTTTAAGCTAAATTGACGCTATTTTACGCAAATCGATTTATTCACTTTCTGTATCACTTTTTCTTATAAAAAAAGGGATATTTTTGCTCGCAATACCCCTTGCAATCGGTTAATCTCGAACTCGTTTTGCCCCAGAGAGACAATTATTATCAGGGTGAATAATTTTGTGCGTTGTTCCACAAATTTGATCATAAAGAATTGTCTCATTGTGTACGGATAATTAGTCTCGTCACGTTTGGCATTTTTATAACGATATTTATCGTTAAGGACTTCAAGGGAAAATAAACAAAATGGTCAAATCTCAACCGATTTTGAGATATATCTTGCGGGGCATCCCGGCGATTGCAGTAGCGGTTCTGCTTTCAGCTTGTAGTTCGACGAATACCGCAAAGAATATGCATCCTGAGACGCGTGTTGTGGGAATGGAAGATTCCTCTTCACTGCAAGCCTCTCAGGATGAATTTGAAAATATGGTACGTAATCTGGACGTCAAGTCCCGCATTATGGACCAGTATGCTGACTGGAAAGGCGTGCGCTATCGCCTGGGCGGCAGCACTAAGAAAGGCATCGACTGTTCCAGCTTTGTACAACGTACTTTCCGTGAACAGTTTGGGTTAGACCTTCCGCGTTCGACCTACGAACAGCAGGAGATGGGTAAGTCGATTTCTCGTAATAAGCTGCGCACAGGTGATTTAGTTCTGTTCCGCGCCGGTTCTACGGGTCGACATGTTGGCATCTACATTGGTAACGACCAGTTTGTACATGCCTCCACCAGCAGCGGTGTGACCATCTCCAGTATGAACGAACCCTACTGGAAGAAGCGCTACAACGAAGCGCGCCGTGTACTGACCCGCAGTTAATCTGTCATGTTGCCGGTTATCCCTTGGCTGGTAACACGATAAAAAAAAGCACTGCTACGGCAGTGTTTTTTTTTGCCCGTTAAACTCTATACATTCAGCGGTAAACCAGGAACGACACACTCTATGTTCACCCGCTACTTTTCAAGCAACCGTAAGATACTGATGCTCAGTATTATTACCGGCTTAATCACCGCCCTGCTCCTCGGGACCTTGCAGTTTTTCTGGAGCTACCATAAGCGAGAAGCCAAATTCGATGCCCTGATCGTCGATTTGCGCGTGTATATGGAAAGCTATTTCGGTGAGCTAAAAACCTCTATCGACACCCTTCAGCCCCTCACGCTGAATAACTGTCAGGACGTGCGCGCGGAACTGACCTCCCGCGCGGCGTTTAGCATTAACGTCCGCGCCTTTTTGCTGGTCCGCGACAAAAACGCGTTTTGCTCTTCCGCTACCGGGCCGATGAACGTCCCGATGGAGGAGCTGATCCCCGATATACACATTAATAAGCAGCTGGATATGGTGCTGCTGCCCGGTACGCCGATGCTGCCCCACACACCCGCCATCGCTATCTGGTATCGCAATCCGCTGGTAAAAGACGGCGGCGTGTTTACCTCCGTTAATCTCAACCTGACGCCCTATCTTATCTATACCGCCCGTCAGGACGAGTTCACCGGCATTGCGGTGGTGATTGGCAACTACGCGTTATCGACGCGTTCCGGCTCACTGGTGAACGCTCAGGATTTGCCGGACGCCCCAACGCGTACCGCCTCGCTTAAAGAGGTGCCGCTGACGATCAGGCTGTATGCCGAGCCGTGGACCAGCGATGAACTCCTGTTTGCCCTTCTCTTCGGGTTGGTGTGCGGGATTGCCGCTGGCTCGCTGAATTTCTACGTTATGACCATCCGCCTTAACCCTGGAAAAGAGATTTTAACCGCCATTAAGCGCGGGCAGTTCTACGTGGTTTATCAGCCGGTGGTCGATGCCAAAACGCTCAACATGACCGGCGTGGAAGTGCTGATGCGCTGGAAGCATCCGGTGATGGGTGAAATCCCGCCCGATGCGTTTATCAGTTTTGCCGAAGCCCAGCAGCTGATCGTGCCGCTGACGCTGCACCTGTTCGATCTCATTATTAAAGATGCGCCCGCGCTGCAAACGGTGCTGCCGCCGGGTGCGAAGCTCGGGATTAACATCGCGCCGGGCCATCTGCATTCAGAGGGCTTTAAAGACGACATGCGCACCTTCAGCGCCGCCCTGCCGCCGGATCACTTCCAGACCGTTCTGGAGATTACCGAACGCGACATGATCCAGCAGCGCGAAGCCAGCCAGCTGTTCGAGTGGCTGCACCATGAAGGCTTTGAAATTGCAATCGACGACTTTGGTACCGGACACAGCGCGCTGATCTACCTTGAGCGCTTTACCATGGACTACCTGAAAATCGACCGCGGTTTTGTGAACGCAATTGGCACGGAAACCGTCACCTCACCGGTGCTGGATGCCGTGCTGACGCTGGCGCGCCGCCTGAATATGGTCACGGTCGCCGAAGGGGTTGAAACGCCCGAGCAGGCCGCCTGGCTGCGCGAACATGGCGTGAACTATCTGCAAGGCTACTGGATCAGCCGCCCGATGCCGCTGGAGCAGTTCGTAAAATGGCAGCCAGATTTGCCGTCAGGCGGTGAATAATTTCACAACCCCGGCGGCGTCACTTATTATTCAGCGTATCCACGTGCGCCGGTGCGCATGAGTCAGAATAAAAGAGGGAAACGCCGCGAGATGTTAATGCGCTCCGTGTTGCTGCTACTGGCGTTCGTGAGTTTTTCCGGCCAGTCGCAAACCATCAAAGAAAGCTACGCGTTTGCCGTGCTCGGTGAGCCTAAGTACGCGATTAACTTTAATCATTTTGATTACGTCAACCCTGCGGCGCCCAAAGGGGGAAACATTACCCTTTCCGCCATTGGCACCTTTGATAACTTCAACCGCTACGCCCTGCGCGGCGTGGCGGCGGCGAAAACCGACTCCCTTTACGACACGCTTTTTGTCACCTCCGACGATGAGCCGGGCAGCTACTATCCCCTGGTAGCCGAGAATGTTCGCTATGCCGACGACTTCTCATGGGCGGAAATCGCCATCAACCCGCAGGCGCGGTTTCACGACGGTACGCCGGTGAAGGCCAGCGATATCGCCTTTACCTTCCACAAGTTTATGACCGAGGGCGTGCCGCAGTTCCGCCTGGTCTACAAAGGCACCACCGTCAAGGCCATCGCGCCGCTAACCGTGCGGATCGAACAGCCTGAGCCAAACAAAGAGAATATGCTGAGCCTGTTCTCCCTGCCCGTGATGCCGGAATCTTTCTGGAAAAATCATAAGCTGAGCGACCCGCTCTCTACCCCGCCGCTGGCGGGCGGCCCGTACCGCATCACCGACTGGCGAATGGGGCAGTACGTGATTTACTCGCGGGTGAAGGATTACTGGGCGGCCAATTTGCCGGTAAACCGGGGCCGGTGGAATTTCGACACCCTTCGCTATGACTATTACCTCGACGACAACGTGGCGTTCGAGGCCTTCAAGGCGGGCGCGTTTGATTTGCGCGTCGAGAACAGCGCCAAAAACTGGGCGACGCGCTACATCGGCAAAAACTTCGCCAACGGCTACATCGTCAAAGACGAGCACAAAAACGAATCCGCCCAGGATACCCGCTGGCTGGCGTTCAACATCCAGCGCCCGGTGTTCAGCGACCGCCGCGTGCGCGAAGCCATCACCCTGGCGTTTGATTTTGAATGGATGAATAAGGCGCTGTTTTACGGCGCCTACAGCCGCGCTAACAGCTATTTCCAGAACACCGAATACGCCGCGCGTCACTATCCCGATGCCGACGAGCTGACCCTGCTGGTGCCGTTTAAGGCCGATCTCCCGCCCGAGGTGTTTACCACCGTGTTTCAGCCGCCCGCGTCCGACGGCAACGGTTTCGACCGTGACAACCTGCTGAAGGCCAGCAGGCTGCTGGACGAGGCGGGCTGGCCGCTGAAAAATCAAAAGCGGGTTAACACGCAGACGGGCAAGCCGCTGACCTTTGAGCTGTTGATTGCCTCAGGCGCGAACGATCAGTGGGTGATGCCGTTTAAGCAGAACCTCGCCCGGCTGGGGATCACGATGGGTATCCGCCAGGTGGATATCGCACAGCTCACCAATCGCAAGCGCAGCCGGGATTACGACATGATGCAGAGCCTGTGGGCGGCGCAGCCCTGGCCGAGTAGCGATCTGCAAATCTCCTGGGCCTCCGGCTATATCAACTCCTCCTACAACGCCCCCGGCGTGAAAAGCCCGATTATTGACGCCCTGATCGCCAAAATCGTGGCCACCCAGGGCAATAAAGAAAAGCTGCTGCCGCTCGGCCGCGCGCTCGACAGGGTATTGACCTGGAACTATTACATGCTGCCGATGTGGTATATGGGCGAAGACCGCCTGGCGCGCTGGGACAAATTCTCTCAGCCCTCCGTTCGCCCCATCTATTCGCTGGGATTCGAAACCTGGTGGTATGACGTTAATAAAGCCGCCAAACTACCCGCAGAGCGGCGCTAAGGAATCAGAATGGGTGCTTATTTAATTCGCCGCTTATTGCTGGTGATTCCCACGCTGTGGGCCATTATCACCATCAACTTTTTTATCGTGCAAATTGCCCCCGGCGGCCCGGTGGATCAGGCGATTGCCGCCGTTGAGTTCGGCGATCGCGGCGCAATGCCCGGCGGTGGCGGAGAAAGCATGGGCGCAACCCACGCTCGCACCGGGACGGGCAATATTAGTGAAAGCAACTATCGCGGCGGGCGCGGCCTCGATCCGGAGGTGATCGCCGAGATCACCCATCGCTACGGCTTTGATAAGCCGATCCACGAACGCTACTTCACCATGCTGTGGAACTACGTGCGCTTTGATTTTGGCGACAGCCTGTTTCGCAGCGCCTCGGTATTAAGCCTAATCAAGCAAAGCCTGCCCGTATCAATTACCCTCGGGCTGTGGGGGACGCTAATCATCTATCTGGTGTCGATTCCGCTGGGCATTCGCAAGGCGGTCTATAACGGCAGCCGTTTTGATATCTGGAGCAGCACCTTTATTATCGTCGGCTACGCCATTCCGGCATTCCTGTTTGCGGTGCTGCTGATTGTCTTTTTTGCGGGCGGCAGCTACTTCGACATTTTCCCGCTCCGCGGGCTGGTGTCAGCCGATTTCAGCAGCCTGCCGTGGTATAAAAAAATCACCGACTATTTCTGGCACATCACCCTGCCGGTGCTGGCGACGGTGATCGGCGGATTTGCCGCCCTGACGATGCTCACCAAAAACGCCTTTATGGATGAGATCCGCAAACAGTACGTCGTCACCGCCCGGGCAAAAGGGGTGGGCGAGAAACAGATTATGTGGAAGCACGTTTTTCGCAACGCCATGCTGCTGGTCATCGCCGGGTTCCCGGCCACCTTTATCAGCATGTTCTTTACCGGTTCGCTGCTGATCGAGGTCATGTTCTCCCTGAACGGCCTCGGTCTGCTGGGGTATGAAGCCACGGTTTCCCGCGATTATCCGGTGATGTTTGGCACGCTCTATATTTTCACCCTGATTGGCCTGCTGCTGAATATCATCAGCGATATCAGCTATACGCTGGTCGATCCCCGCATTGATTTTGAGGGTCGCTGATGTCGCGCTTAAGCCCCGTTAACCAGGCCCGCTGGGCCCGTTTTCGCCACAACCGCCGCGGCTACTGGTCGCTGTGGATCTTTGCCGTCATCTTTATCTTAAGCATGTGCTCAGAGCTGATTGCCAACGATAAGCCTCTGCTGGTCCACTTTAACGACCGCTGGTACGTGCCCGTGCTGAAGAACTACAGCGAAAGCGATTTCGGCGGCCCCTTCGCCACCCCGGCGCAGTATCAGGATCCGTGGCTTCGCGAACAAATTGATAATCACGGCTGGGCGCTGTGGGCCCCCGTCCGCTTTGGCGCAAACAGCATTAACTTTGCCACCACCGCCCCTTTCCCGTCGCCGCCTTCAGCACAAAACTGGCTGGGGACGGACGCCAACGGCGGCGATGTGCTGGCGCGCATTCTCTACGGCACCCGCATCTCGATTTTGTTCGGGCTGATGCTGACCCTCTTTTCCAGCGTGATGGGCGTGGTGGCGGGCGCGGTTCAGGGTTACTACGGCGGCAAAATCGACCTGTGGGGGCAGCGCTTTATTGAGGTGTGGTCGGGTATGCCGACCCTGTTTTTGATTATCCTGCTCTCAAGCGTGGTGCAGCCAAACTTCTGGTGGCTGCTGGCGATCACGGTGCTGTTCGGCTGGATGGCGCTGGTTGGGGTGGTGCGCGCGGAATTTCTGCGCACCCGAAATTTCGATTACATTCGCGCCGCGCAGGCGCTGGGGGTCAACGATCGGGGGATTATCTTCCGCCACATGCTCCCCAATGCCGTGGTGGCAACCCTCACCTTCCTGCCGTTTATTTTGTGCAGCTCCATCACCACCCTGACGTCGCTGGATTTCCTTGGCTTCGGGCTGCCGCTGGGCTCGCCGTCGCTCGGCGAACTGCTGCTCCAGGGCAAGAATAACCTCCAGGCGCCGTGGCTTGGCATAACGGCGTTTCTCTCCGTGGCGGTGCTTCTCTCGCTGCTGATTTTTATTGGCGAAGCGGTGCGCGATGCCTTCGATCCCAACAAGGCGGTATAAGATGACGCAGCCCCTTCTCCGCATCGAAAATCTGTCGATTGCCTTCTCAAAACAGGGCCAAAGCCAGACCGTGGTCAGCGATCTGTCGTTGCAGATCCAGCGCGGCGAAACGCTGGCGCTGGTGGGCGAATCCGGTTCGGGCAAGAGCGTGTCGGCGCTCTCGGTGCTGCGCCTGCTCCCCTCCCCGCCGGTGAGCTATCCGCAGGGCGATATCCTGTTTCACGGCTCCTCGCTGCTGCACGCGGACGAGCAGACGCTGCGCGGCATCCGCGGCAACAGGATTGCCATGATCTTCCAGGAGCCGATGGTGTCGCTCAATCCGCTGCACACCATAGAGAAACAGCTGTACGAGGTGCTGTGCCTGCACCGGGGAATGCGTAAAGAGGCGGCGCGGGGGGAGATCCTCGACTGCCTTGAGCGCACCGGCATTCGCAATGCGGCAAAACGGCTGACGGATTTTCCGCATCAGCTTTCCGGCGGCGAGCGCCAGCGCGTGATGATTGCGATGGCCCTGCTGACCCGCCCGGAGCTGCTGATTGCCGATGAACCCACAACCGCGCTGGACGTGACCGTGCAGGCGCAAATCCTCCAGCTGCTGCGTGAGCTGCGCGACGAGCTGAACATGAGCCTGCTGTTTATCACCCACAACCTCAGCATTGTGAAGAAGCTGGCGGATAGCGTGGCGGTAATGCAAAACGGGCGCTGCGTGGAGCAAAACGCCGCCCAAACGCTGCTCGCTAATCCGCAGCACCCATATACGAAACGCCTGCTCGACAGCGAACCGTCCGGCTCTCCTGTTCCGCTGCCCGCGAACGGTACGCCGCTGCTGAACGTGGAAAATCTGAAGGTCTCTTTCCCCATCCGCAAAGGCGTGTTGCGCCGCATCGTTGATGACAATCCGGTGCTGAAGAACATCAGCTTTTCCCTGCGTCCGGGCGAGGCGCTGGGGCTGGTGGGAGAATCCGGTTCCGGCAAGAGCACCACCGGGCTGGCGCTGCTGCGCCTGATTAATTCACAGGGGCACATTCTGTTTGACCGCATGTCGCTGCACGACCGCAACCGCCGCCAGATGCTGCCCGTTCGCCCGCGAATGCAGGTTGTTTTTCAGGATCCTAACTCCTCGCTCAATCCACGCCTGAGCGTGTTGCAGATTATCGAGGAAGGGCTTCGCGTTCACCAGACCGCGCTGACGCCAGCGCAGCGCGAACAGGCGGTCATTGGCGTGATGGAAGAGGTCGGGCTGGATCCGGCCACGCGACATCGCTATCCGGCAGAATTTTCCGGCGGACAGCGCCAGCGTATTGCGATTGCCCGCGCGCTGATCCTTAAACCGGCGCTGATTATTCTGGATGAACCCACGTCGTCGCTGGACAGAACCGTGCAGGCGCAGATCCTGGCGCTGTTAAAAGGGTTACAGGAAAAACATCGGCTGGCCTATATCTTTATCAGCCACGATTTGCAGGTGGTACGCGCGTTGTGCCATCAGGTGATTGTGCTGCGACAGGGAGAGGTCGTTGAGCAGGGCGAGTGCCAGCGCGTGTTTGCTGCGCCGACGCAGAGCTACACGCGCCAGCTGTTAGCCTTAAGCTAGCGCTTAGAAAGGGTATTGACCGGAAAAAGGTTCCGCAATCGCCACGCCGAAGTTTTTCAGGCGGCAGGTGGCGGCAAACTCGTCCTGGCTGTTCACAAACAGGCAGGGCTCGCCTTCGCACTCCAGCACCGAGCTCACCACTTCGATATCGGTCAGCGCCTGGCTCAGGCGTTCCATGACCGGCCATGCAGATTCATCGCTCGGGCTAAGCAGCTTAAGCGCAACCAGACAATTCTCGCACCCGGTACCGTTTTGCGGAATCGGTTCAACTTTCGAACCTGCAAAACCCGCCGACCAGCGATAGCTCTGGGGCAAGCGATGGACTATGGAGAGTTGTAATGTATTCACGTTCGTTCCCCGGAAGCAAATTCACTTCACAATTTATTTACAATTATAGTAACACATCATTGTTAACCTGCACTCTTCTGCGGTTTTTATAGGCGTTACAGGCTGACGTCGGCGCTATATGTACCCGTTTCTGCGATCTAACTCAACCTTTTTAAATACAATGACGTGACTTTTTACACAAATATATTTTACATAAAAGAAACAAACACAGGGTAAACGAACGCATCTTTGGTTGATATGCGTCAAAAAAAAGGCCCGAATTGGGCCTTTTAGATGCGCTAGCGTGCCGTTTTTCGCGGCCGACTGGCGTAGAGATAGAAGAGAATCGAACTGGTCGCACAGAATGCAATGGCCCACAGCATCGGCCAGGCGGTGTTAAAGGTCGCGAGAGAGAGCAGCGCGCCCACAATCGCGCCGATACCGAAACGGAACGTCCCCGCCAGCGATGACGCCGTGCCCGCCATGTGCGGGAACTCATCCAGAATCACCGCCATCGCGTTTGACGAGATCATCGACACGCATCCCACGAACGCCGCCACGCCGAGCACCAGCGCCCAGAACCCGATATCGAAGTAGGCGCTGACCACCAGCCAGACAGCCATCGCAAACTGGATCCACAGCCCGGTGCGGAACATGTTCAGCGCCCCTACCCGCCGCACGAAGCGGCTGTTGACGATGGTCAGCAGGAACAGGAAGACGATATTGAGCGCAAAGTAATAACCAAAGTGCTGCGGAGATACGTGGTTAAGCTCGATGTAGACAAACGGCCCGGCGCTGAGGAAGGAGAACATCCCGGCAAAGCTGAAGCCGCTCGCCAGCATGTAGCTCAGCACGCGCTTGTGGCGAAACAGCGAGGCAAAGTTGCCCAGCGTGGTGCGAATATGGAATTTCTGGCGATGCTCGGCGGGGAGCGTTTCATCTATAAAGAAGAAGATCATCGCCGAGGCCAGCAGCGCGGCAATCGCCAGGATCCAGAAAATCGCGTGCCAGCTGAACCACACCAGCACCGCACCGCCCACCATCGGCGCAATCAGCGGCGCGATAGTGGTCACCAGCATGACAAACGACATCATGCGCGAGAACTCCTCTTTCGGATAGATATCGCGCATCAGGGCGTTGATCACCACGCTGGCCGCCGCAGCCGCCAGGCCGTGGAACAGGCGCATGACGATCAGCTGGTCGATACTCTGCGCCAGCGCACAGGCCACCGCCGCCCCGGCGAAAATCAGCGTCCCGCCCAGAATCACCGGCTTGCGTCCGATGCTGTCGGCCATCGGGCCATACAGCAGCTGGCCGATCGCAAAGCCGAGGATGTAGGTACTGAGCGTCATCTGCGCGCTGCCCGCCGGCACGCCGAACTGCGCGGAAATCACCGGCAGCGCGGGCAGATACATATCGATGGACAGCGGCATCAGCATGGCCAGCAGGCCAAGAATGAAGACGATTTTGAAAGACGAGTGTGGCCTGGTGGTCACAGAGTTCTCCTGAAATTAGCGCGAAGCCAGACCGACGCTGGCGATTTCTTCTTCCGTTAACGGGCGGTATTCACCTGGCTCCAGTTCTGGATCGAGTTCAATCGCGCCGATACGCTCGCGGTGCAGGCCAACAACATGATTTCCCACGGCGGCAAACATGCGTTTCACCTGATGATAGCGGCCTTCGCTGATGGTCAGGCGCACTTCGGTCGGGGTGATGATTTCCAGCACCGCCGGTTTGGTCAGATCTTTTTCATTATGCAGCTGAACGCCCTTCTCGAATTGTTCAGCCGTGTCATCGGCAACCGGGGATTCCAGCGTCACCAGATAGGTTTTTTCACAGTGATGGCGCGGGGAGGTAATTCGGTGCGACCACTGGCCGTCGTCGGTCATCAGCACCAGCCCGGTGGTGTCGATATCAAGGCGACCCGCCGCATGAAGCTTATGGGCAACCGGCTCATCGATGAAATAGAGTACCGTCGGGTGATCCGGGTCATCCGTTGAGCAGACGTAGCCTTCCGGCTTGTTGAGCATGAAATAGCGCGGGCCATTTTGCTGGGTCAGCGGATTGCCGTCGTACTCCACCTGATGCTCAGGCAGAAGTTTGAATGAGGAGTCTTTTACAATGTCGCCATCCACGGTAACGCGGCTGGCGCGAATTTCACGCCCGGCAATAGCGCGGCTTACGCTGAGTTGCTGAGCGATAAACTTATCAAGTCGCATGAAGTCTTTTTAGCCTTAATGGTGCTGGAAGTCGGACGACGCGTCCGAAAAAAGAAGCAGTCAAGAAGGGTCCAGTATAATGGTCTGGTTGTGCCACTCAAGGGAAAAAGTTTCGTGGCATACTATAAGAGTGATAACAGAATAGAGACCCCATGACTTTTACACTTCGCCCCTATCAGCAAGAAGCCGTTGATGCCACCCTCGCCTGGTTTCGAAAACACACCGAGCCTGCCGCAATAGTCCTGCCGACCGGGGCGGGCAAAAGCCTGGTGATCGCCGAGCTGGCGCGCGTGGCGCGCGGGCGCGTGCTGGTCCTGGCACACGTTAAGGAGCTGGTGGCGCAAAACCACGCCAAGTACCGCGCGCTGGGTCTGGAGGCCGATATTTTTGCCGCCGGGCTGAAACGTAAAGAGAGCCAGGGCAAAGTGGTGTTTGGCAGCGTGCAGTCCGTTGCGCGAAATCTGGAACACTTTCGCGGCGAGTTTTCGCTGCTGATCGTCGATGAGTGTCACCGCATCAGCGATGACGACGACAGCCAGTACCAGCAAATCCTCACGCACCTGAAAGAGGTGAACCCTCACTTACGTCTGCTGGGGCTGACCGCCACGCCGTTTCGTCTGGGCAAAGGGTGGATTTATCATTTCCATTATCACGGCATGGTGCGCGGAACCGAAAAAGCGCTGTTTCGCGACTGCATTTACGAGCTGCCGCTGCGCTACATGATCAAGCACGGCTATCTGACGCCCCCCGAAAGGCTGGATATGCCGGTGGTGCAGTACGATTTCAGCCGCCTGCAACCGCAGAGTAACGGTCTGTTCAGCGAAGCGGATCTTAACCTTGAGCTGAAAAAACAGCAGCGTATCACCCCGCACATCATCAGCCAGATTGAGGAGTTCGCCCAGACCCGTAAAGGGGTGATGATTTTTGCCGCCACCGTCGAACACGCGCGGGAAATCACCGGGCTGCTTCCCGCCGATGACGCGGCGCTGATCACCGGCGAAACGCCAGGGCCGGAGCGCGATCGGTTAATCGAGGCGTTTAAGGCGCAGCAGTTCCGCTATCTGGTCAACGTGTCGGTATTAACCACCGGGTTTGACGCGCCGCACGTCGATTTAATCGCGATTTTGCGCCCCACCGAATCGGTCAGCCTGTATCAGCAAATTGTCGGACGCGGGCTGCGCCTGGCGCCGGGTAAAACCGACTGCCTGATTCTGGACTACGCGGGAAATCCGCACGATCTATACTCCCCGGAAGTCGGAACGCCAAAAGGCAAAAGTGACAACGTGCCGGTGCAGGTCTTCTGCCCCGCCTGCGGCTTTGCCAACACCTTCTGGGGCAAAACCACCGCCGACGGGACGCTAATCGAACATTTTGGCCGCCGCTGTCAGGGCTGGTTTGAGGATGACGAAGGGCATCGCGAGCAGTGCGACTTCCGCTTCCGCTTTAAAAACTGCCCGCAGTGTAATGCGGAAAACGACATCGCCGCCCGCCGCTGCCGGGAGTGCGACACGGTGCTGGTCGACCCGGACGACATGCTGAAAGCGGCGCTGAAGTTAAAAGATGCGCTGGTGCTTCGCTGCTCCGGCATGGCGCTGCAAGCCGGGGCGGATGACAAAGGCGAGTGGCTGAAAATCACCTATTACGACGAAGACGGCGCGGACGTTAGCGAGCGCTTTCGCCTGCACACGCCCGCCCAGCGCACCGCGTTTGAGCAGCTCTTTATTCGCCCGCACACCCGCACCCCGGGCGTGCCGCTACGCTGGATAACCGCCGCCGATATCCTGCATCAGCAGGTCCTGTTACGCCATCCGGATTTCGTGGTTGCCCGCCTGAAAGGCCAGTACTGGCAGGTGCGCGAGAAGGTCTTTGACTATGAGGGACGTTTCCGCCGCGCCAATGAATTGCGCGGATAACGGGACTTTTCATTGATGTGAGGGGCGATTGAGTATAAAATGCCGCCCGCTTCACATCCGTGAGGCAGAACACTCACCTGCTGCTGGGTCGCCTGTAGCAGGGTTTTAAATACAGAGAGAAATCAATGTTCACTATCGAAGCAGAAGTACGTAACGTGCAGGGTAAGGGTGCGAGCCGCCGCCTGCGTAACGCTAACAAGTTCCCGGCTATCGTTTACGGTGGCGAAGCTGCTCCAGTTGCTATCGAACTGGATCACGACAAAGTATGGAACATGCAGACTAAAGCTGAATTCTACAGCGAAGTTCTGACCATCGTTGTTGGCGGTAAAGAAGAAAAAGTGAAGGTTCAGGCTGTTCAGCGTCACCCGTTCAAGCCAAAACTGTCTCACATCGACTTCGTTCGCGCGTAATCGCAAACACGTCGAATAAAAACCCCGCTTATGCGGGGTTTTTTTATGGCTGCTATTTACCGCCTGACGTCCGGCGTTGCAGCTGATCGCGCAGGTTTGGCGGCGTACCCTTAATCGTCAGGGTGTCGGTGGCCGGATCCCAGAAAATGCGTTCGCCAAGCAGCATGGCATCAAAGTTCACGGTTAATCCACCGCCGCTTCCGGCAAACTTGGTTAACTGACGCAGCGTACTGCGATCCGCCGGGAAGCTCTCTTCCAGCTCATAGCCCTTCTCAGCAGTGAACTCCTGGAAGCTCACCTCGCTGACGCCCGCCAGCTCTTTGGAAAGCGACTCCAGCTCAATCTCTTCACCCGCCTGCAACTGCTCGTTGCAATAGCTGTACACCTGCTGGCGCACGGTCTGGCGTTCTGATTTATCGAGCTGCGCTTCAGCGGTGAAGTCGTCAACGGCCTGCAACAGACCTTTGTTCTGCGCTTTGGCGTTAAGCCCTTCGGTGGCACCGAGGAAGTCCATAAAGAAATCCGCCACTTTGCGCCCGACGCGCCCTTTCAGGAAGGTCAGGTAGCGGGTGGATTCCGGATTGGTTTCCCACTCGGTCAGATCGATACGCGCCACGATATCCGCATGGTTAATATCCAGATAGTGCGTGGAGCTGATGTCCAGCTGCTCGTTGACGCGCATACTGCTTAAGTTGTTCAGCACGGTAACCAGCAGGTATTCCACTGCCAGATAGCGGTACTGGCAGAACAGAACGATACCGCCGTCCGCGAACGGGTATTTCGCCAGCTCATCGCGCAGACGCCCGGTTGCCGCACGGCTGAACGCCAGAAAATCTTCCTCGCCCTGACGTTGCAGGCGCAGGCTATCCGCCAGTTCGCTCTCTTCACTGAACAGGCCATAGGCTTTATTTTTCGCGCTATAAACGCGATGCAGTTCCGCCATCATTTCAACGACGGTAGGCGTTGGTTCCAGTAACGAATCGCGCAGCACCACTTCAAGGGTTTGCTCATCACGCTTGATAAGCTGGTGCAAGGCAATCTGGTTGATATCCAGACTCATGATAAACTCTCCTTTTAGACCGGGCGGTATTCAACCACCACCAACGCATGTGTGCAACAAGAGATAAAAAAGGGGAAAAAAAGCCGTCGCTACGGTAATATGTTGCCCTTTCATCAACGAAATGATTTTGATTTATGCCACAACATTCCCGCTACAGTGATGAACACGTTGAACAATTGCTCAGTGAGCTGGTCAACGTACTGGAAAAACATAAAACGCCGACCGATCTTTCCCTGATGGTGTTGGGAAATATGGTCACCAACCTGATCAATACCAGCGTTGCTCCGGCTCAGCGTCAGGCGATCGCCAAATCTTTCGCCCAGGCTTTGCAGTCTTCCGTCAGCGACGACCAGGCCCACTAAGGGAAACGAACAACAGTTTATGGTGACGAATCGTCAGCGCTACCGTGAAAAAGTCTCCCAGATGGTTAGCTGGGGGCACTGGTTTGCCCTGTTCAACATTCTGTTGGCCACGGTACTCGGCTGCCGTTATCTGTTTGTGGCGGACTGGCCAACCACGTTAACCGGGCGTATCTACTCCTGGATGAGCGTCGTTGGTCATTTTAGTTTCCTCGTTTTCGCCACCTATCTGCTGATTCTGTTCCCCCTGACGTTTATCGTCATGTCGCAACGTCTGATGCGGTTCTTGTCCGCTATCCTTGCGACGGCGGGCATGACGCTGCTGCTTATCGACAGCGAAGTCTTTACCCGTTTCCACCTCCATCTCAACCCGATCGTCTGGGAACTGGTGATTAACCCTGACCAGAACGAAACCGCGCGCGACTGGCAGCTGATGTTTATCAGCGTGCCGGTGATCCTGCTCATTGAGATGCTCTTTGCAACGTGGAGCTGGCAAAAGCTCCGCAGTTTGACCCGGCGACGCCACTACGCGAAGCCCGTCGCGGCCCTGTTCTTCGTATCCTTTATTAGTTCGCACCTCATGTATATCTGGGCGGATGCGAACTTCTATCGCCCGATCACCATGCAGCGCGCGAACCTGCCGCTCTCTTACCCAATGACGGCGCGCCGCTTCCTTGAAAAACACGGCCTGCTGGACGCGCAGGAGTATCAGCGTCGTCTGGTGGAGCAAGGCAATCCGGAGGCGGTTACCGTTCAGTACCCGCTGAGCGACCTGCGCTACCGTGATATGGGACGCGGGCAAAACGTACTGCTGATTACCGTCGATGGCCTGAACTACTCGCGCTACGAGAAACAGATGCCTGCGCTTGCCGAGTTCGGCAATCAAAACGTCACCTTTACGCAGCATATGAGCTCGGGCAGTTCTACCGATGCCGGGATCTTTGGCCTGTTCTACGGTATCTCTGCGGGATATATGGACGGCGTGCTGTCGGCGCGTATTCCGGCCGCGCTGATCACCGGGCTAAATCAGCAGGGCTATCAGTTAGGGCTGTTCTCCTCGGATGGCTTTAACAGCTCGCTGTATCGTCAGGCGCTGTTATCCGACTTCTCGCTCCCAGCCGCGAAGAGCCAGTCCGACGAGCAGACGGCCAGTCAGTGGGTAAACTGGCTTCAGCGCTATGCGCAGGAAGACAACCGCTGGTTCTCCTGGGTGGCCTTTAACGGCACCACGCTTGTCGACAGTAATCAGAAAGGCTTTGCGCGCCGTTACAGCCGCGCGGCGGGCGACGTTGACGCGCAAATCGTCCGCGTGCTGAACGCGCTGCGTGAATCCGGCAAGCTGGATAATACGGTGGTGATTATCACCGCGGGTCACGGCATACCGCTGGGTGACGAAACCAGGAGCATGACCTGGTCGCGCCCTAACCTTCAGGTGCCGCTGGTGGTTCACTGGCCGGGCACCCCTGCGCAGCGCATTAACATGCTGACCGATCATAAAGATGTGATGACCACGCTGATGCAGCGTCTGCTGCACGTGAGCACGCCGGCGAATGAGTACTCGCAAGGTCAGGATCTGTTTAGCGCCACCCGTCGTCATAACTGGGTCACCGCCGCTGGCAATAATACGCTGGCCGTCACCACCCCTGAGCTGACGCTGGTGCTGAACAGCAACGGTAATTACCAGACCTATAATCTCCAGGGTGAGAAGCTGCACGATCAGAAACCGCAGCTCAGCCTGCTCTTACAGGTGCTGACGGACGAGAAACGCTTCATCGCTAACTGATTAATTTTAAATCAGTTAGCGTTAGGTTCCCTTGCAATCAAAACGGAATCGAGTAGTATTCTTGTCAATGCGTCGGCACGTAGCGCAGCCTGGTAGCGCACCGTCATGGGGTGTCGGGGGTCGGAGGTTCAAATCCTCTCGTGCCGACCAACTTTTTTTATGAACAATCCGCATCAATTCATAAACCAAACAAAAACAGCGAGTCTTAGAGCTCGCTGTTTTTTGTTCCTAAGGCTTATAATTAAGCACGCTTCGCGCAAAAGCTGACACCATCCTCTCCCAAGTCATTTATGCTTATCCGCACGCATAACGATATCTTAAATATTTTCAAACAGTCTTAAGTTAACTCTTCTAATCATAATCAATAATAACTTCCTGAATTTTCGAAATGAATAATTTATCTTATAAATTCACTTACGGACTTGACTCAACGTTTTGTTAGTAAAAATAAAAAAGAATCTGGTACCTTTCAAAAGCATGTCTGGATGCATGGATAATATCGATACGTGAGTTTTTTCGGAACGTATCCAGGAGGGATTTATGTCATTAAATAGACTACGTTTTACGTTGGAAGTTGATGGTCAAGAACCGGAAACTTTCGCAGTGGTGGCCTTTTGGCTTAGCCAGGACTACTCTTTTCCCTTTATTCTGGATGTCGATGTTGCCAGTTACTCATTTGATCGGCAAGCTAAAAACCTCCTTGAAAAAAATGCAAAACTCACTATCTGGGAAGGCTCAAAAGCGCTTAGATTAATCAACGGTTTCATTTCGGGCTTTGAAATTAAGGAGGATAATCACTGGCAAATGCAGTACCGTTTAAGAATACAGTCTCCACTTTCACGTTGTGATTTGCGGCAAAATTTTCGTATTTTCCAACAACAGACTATCTTGACCATTTCAGATACGCTACTCAGGGAAAATGGTGTTACAAACTGGGAACCGATATTATATGAAAACCATTCCCCTCGTGAATTTTGCGTCCAATATGGCGAAAGCGATTTGGTTTTTTTGTCACGTATTTGGGCTGAAGAAGGTATTTTCTTCTACGACAATGTAAACGTAGATCGGTCAGAGCAAAAAATTACTCTTTGTGACAACGTAGAAGGCCTGAATCAGATTAAAGATGCGCTTCCTTTTATATCCTTATCGTCTACAGGAAACGTAAATGAATGTATTAGCGAATTTCATTACGAAGCTAATGTTCGCCCTTCATCCGTTTTGAGCAAAGACTACACCTTTAAAGCGCCAGGATGGTCGGGACAATGCATTCAAAAAGGCGAACATCTAAATAATCAGCTTACACAATATGAGATCGTTGATTATCCAGGACGCTTTAAAGATGAGCAGTGTGGGCAAGATTTTACGCGCTATCAAATGGAAGGACTACGCAACGATGCCGAAATAGCAACGGGGACCAGTAACTCCCCTTCGCTGTGGCCGGGCAATTCCTTTTCACTCACAGGCCATCCTCAGGAAACACTGAACCGCGAGTGGCAGGTCGTTGGTTCAATGTTAAAGGGCCAACAACCGCAGGCATTGCACGATTGTCAGGGATATGGAACCACCTTAAGCAATCAGTTTGAGGCCATTCCGGCCGACCGAACCTGGCGCTCTCAACCGCTGGAAAAACCTAAAGTCGATGGCCCGCAAAGCGCCGTCGTCACCGGGCCAGCGGGAGAAGAAATTTTCTGCGACGAACATGGCCGGGTGCGGGTGAAGTTCCGCTGGGATCGCAACAGCCCGAAAAGCCCTGAAGACACCTCCTGCTGGGTGCGCGTA
>NZ_JBPTTK010000068.1:0-635 GCF_053290175.1 Enterobacter sp. 186315
TGGCGGTCATGAGCACGTTGCTATCCCGAATCATCTTGAGCGACAGTTCGCCGTAACGGAACCAAATCAGGTGTGGTGCGGTGATGTGACCTATATCTGGACGGGTAAGCGCTGGGCGTACCTCGCCGTTGTTCTCGACCTGTTCGCAAGAAAACCAGTGGGCTGGGCCATGTCGTTCTCGCCGGACAGCAGGCTTACCATGAAAGCACTGGAAATGGCATGGGAAACCCGTGGTAAGCCCGTCGGGGTGATGTTCCACAGCGATCAAGGCAGTCATTATACGAGCAGGCAGTTCCGGCAGTTACTGTGGCGATACCGGATCAGGCAGAGTATGAGTCGGCGTGGAAACTGCTGGGATAACAGCCCAATGGAGCGCTTCTTCAGGAGTCTGAAGAACGAATGGGTGCCAGCGACGGGCTATGTAAGCTTCAGCGATGCAGCTCACGCAATAACGGACTATATCGTTGGATATTACAGCGCACTAAGACCGCACGAATATAATGGTGGGTTACCACCAAACGAATCAGAAAACCGATACTGGAAAAACTCTAACGCGGTGGCCAGTTTTAGTTGACCACAACAGTCGGACAGCTTTGCGAAGTACGCCGCGGCTTTTTTTAATATGTCCCGTTCGT
>NZ_JBPTTK010000069.1:0-620 GCF_053290175.1 Enterobacter sp. 186315
CCCTGCATCGCCGCAACGGCTCCGCCCAGGATCGCGTGGGCGAGGATGTTTACCTCCGGCTTATCCTCCGTCGATTTCAGCACGTTCGCCAGCTCCGGAGCGGCTGCGGCTGCCAGTCCACCCGCGATATTGCCGCCGGCCAGTCCCTGGAGCGCCGCCGTCGCCGCTTGAATGCCGCGCTGAAGGTTGCTTCCGGTGCCGTACTCCGCCATCACCGTCTTGTATTCCGGCGTGTCCTTGAGCTGCTCCGCCGTCATCTCCGGATGCGCTTCACGCGCTTTCTTCAGCCCGTTCAGCTCGCCCTGCTTCTTCGCGATATCCGATACCTGACTGCCGATTTCAATGACCAGGCCCACCGCCGCCAGCCGCTTCTGTTCCTTCTCCCTGTCGAATATCGGCCCGATGCTGCCGTTCGCATTGTCCGTGTCGCGACTCAGACCGGCGATGTTTTGCTGCTGCTTGTCCTGGTCGCGAACGGTAATGGTGCCTGCGCCAATCGCCGCACGCGTGGTGCCTTCCGCGTGTCCGCTGCTGGCCGCCATTGCCGGCGCTCCTCCCGCCATACTGCCGCCCGACGTACTGCCGAAGCTGCTGCCGCCGCTCAGGCTGATACCGGTATG
>NZ_JBPTTK010000070.1:0-612 GCF_053290175.1 Enterobacter sp. 186315
AGCCGTTGATAATACTGGTTTTCATATTCTGTCGGTGACATCTGATCGCTGGAACCATGCCGACGCTTACTGTTATAAAACATTTCGATGTAATCAAAAATATCACTGCGGGCTTCTTCCCGCGTTCCGTAGCTCTTTTTCTTTATCCGTTCGCGTTTCAACAACTGGAAAAAGCTTTCTGCAACCGCATTATCATGGCAGTTACCGCGACGGCTCATGCTGCCCTCCAGGCCGTGTGATTTCAGGAACGACTGCCACTCATGGCTTGTGTACTGACTGCCCTGATCCGAATGAACCAGCACCTGTTTTTGGGGATTACGGCGCCATACAGCCATCAGCAGTGCGTTCAGGACAATGTCCTTTGTCATCCGGGATTGCATGGACCAGCCGATAATTTTGCGTGAGAACAGATCAACAACCACGGCAAGATACAGCCAGCCTTCGCGGGTCCTGATGTAGGTTATGTCCGTTACCCAACGCTTATCCGGAGCATCCGGATTGAACTGTCGCTGGAGCCTGTTGGGCGACACGATACTGGCCTCGCCTTTACGTGCCCGCGGGCTCCGGTATCCGACCTGAGCCTTTATCCCGACACGTTTCATCAGTCGCCAG
>NZ_JBPTTK010000071.1:0-515 GCF_053290175.1 Enterobacter sp. 186315
GAGGTGCTCCAGTGGCTTCTGTTTCTATCAGCTGTCCCTCCTGTTCAGCTACTGACGGGGTGGTGCGTAACGGCAAAAGCACCGCCGGACATCAGCGCTATCTCTGCTCTCACTGCCGTAAAACATGGCAACTGCAGTTCACTTACACCGCTTCTCAACCCGGTACGCACCAGAAAATCATTGATATGGCCATGAATGGCGTTGGATGCCGGGCAACCGCCCGCATTATGGGCGTTGGCCTCAACACGATTTTACGTCACTTAAAAAACTCAGGCCGCAGTCGGTAACCTCGCGCATACAGCCGGGCAGTGACGTCATCGTCTGCGCGGAAATGGACGAACAGTGGGGCTATGTCGGGGCTAAATCGCGCCAGCGCTGGCTGTTTTACGCGTATGACAGGCTCCGGAAGACGGTTGTTGCGCACGTATTCGGTGAACGCACTATGGCGACGCTGGGGCGTCTTATGAGCCTGCTGTCACCCTTTGACGTGGTGATATGGATGACGGATGGCTGGC
>NZ_JBPTTK010000072.1:0-387 GCF_053290175.1 Enterobacter sp. 186315
GATAGGTGGTGCACTGCTCTGCTTCGTTATAAAGGAAACGGTCGTTGTAGTAGCCCTGCGGGGTGGAGACATGGGTGACGCGGCCTGCGGAATCATAACGGTAATCCGCCTGTGTCTCTGTGGTGTCCCGCCAGCGCGTCATCAAGCCTTCCGGGGAATATTCATGCCACAGATGGGTGAACTGGAAGGTGTCGCATTCGGCGAGAAAACCCTGGCTGTCATAACGGCAGGTAGCAAGGCGCTGCTGTTGCGGTTCGATAAGGTCAATGCTCATCAGCTGCTGCTGTTGCCAGCTGAGCGAAAGCGCGTAGCCGTCGCTGTGGCGCACTTCTGTCAGCAGGCCATCCGTGCGCAGGAAATCGATGCGGTTGTGATAGCTGTCGTGAA
>NZ_JBPTTK010000073.1:0-376 GCF_053290175.1 Enterobacter sp. 186315
TACCTTAAAGAACCTGCCTTTGTAGTGCTCACACAGATTGTCTGATGAAAAGTAAGCAGTAAAAACCTCTACAGGCTTGTAGCTCAGGTGGTTAGAGCGCACCCCTGATAAGGGTGAGGTCGGTGGTTCAAGTCCACTCAGGCCTACCAAATTCGCCCTGCGGATTTGAAGAGGTTAACTACGATGGGGCTATAGCTCAGCTGGGAGAGCGCCTGCCTTGCACGCAGGAGGTCTGCGGTTCGATCCCGCATAGCTCCACCATCCTTTACTGCACTCAACAAGAAAACTTCAGAGTGTACCTGAAAAGGTTCACTGCGAAGTTTTGCTCTTTAAAAATCTGGATCAAGCTGAAAATTGAAACGACACATCTTTAACG
>NZ_JBPTTK010000074.1:0-357 GCF_053290175.1 Enterobacter sp. 186315
ACAGCAACGATTTCAAATCGAAGCAGACCAGCGTGGCGGCGGGCGGGAGCTTCACTTTCGGCAGCATGACCGGGTCGGGGTACATCAGCGCCAGCCAGGACAGAATGAAGAGCACGTACGATTCGGTGCAGGAGCAGACCGGGCTGTTTGCCGGGCAGGGCGGCTTTGACGTGACGGTGGGTCGCCATACCCAGCTGGATGGCGCGGTTATCGCCTCTGCCGCCACGGCAGAGAAAAACAGCCTGGATACGGGCACGCTCGGGTTCAGCGATATCGGCAACGCGGCGGACTATAAGGTCAGCCATACCGGTATCAGCCTGAGCGGCGGCAGCAGCTTCGGCAGTACGTCGGGCGGCA
>NZ_JBPTTK010000075.1:0-355 GCF_053290175.1 Enterobacter sp. 186315
GAATGGCGTCGGATGTCGCGCCAGTGCACGCATTATGGGCGTTGGCCTCAACACGGTTTTACGTCACTTAAAAAACTCAGGCCGCAGTCGGTAACCTGGCGCATACAACCGGGCAGTGATGTGATTGTCTGCGCTGAAATGGACGAACAGTGGGGCTACGTCGGTGCTAAATCACGTCAGCGCTGGCTGTTTTACGCGTATGACAGGATACGGAGGACGGTTGTGGCGCACGTCTTCGGTGAACGCACTCTGGCCACACTGGAGCGTCTTCTGAGCCTGCTGTCGGCCTTTGAGGTCGTGGTATGGATGACGGATGGCTGGCCGCTGTATGAATCACGCCTGAAGGGAAAGCTGC
>NZ_JBPTTK010000076.1:0-355 GCF_053290175.1 Enterobacter sp. 186315
ACTGGCCGTCGACGCTGAAATGGTTAATGGCCCATTTGGTATGGTTAATCGCCTCGATGGTTCCACCGCCGCCGCTCCGGGGTTGGGCCTTTGCACCAGGCTGGCTACACCCCGCAAGCAGCAGCACCGCAAGTAATATGATGCTGTGAGTTAATTTCATTAGATATTCCTTTATTCACTTTTGCGCAAAAGTGGTGCTACTGGAGGGGAAAATACAGATAACCCGTTATTTGGGGCATACTTTCGGCTCCGGCATTTTAATAGGCTCTTTTATTGGGTAGTCCGGGTAACCATAATCTAAACAACTGGTGGTCACTTTTACTTCATCACAGGGCATAAAATGCACCGTAATCCC
>NZ_JBPTTK010000077.1:0-315 GCF_053290175.1 Enterobacter sp. 186315
GGGCGATGGTCTCCCGCAGGCGGTGCAGGGCGTCGTAATCCCACTGCCAGGCGGCGCCGCCCGGCATTATCCGGCGAAGCAGGTTGCCCTGTTCGCTGTAGCTGAACTGCTGCTGGCGACCCTGCGGGTCGGTCAGGCAGACCATGCTGCCCTGGTCGTCATAGTCCCACTGCCAGACCTGGCTGCCCGGTGTGGTCAGGCGGGTAAGCTGACCCCGTTCGTTGTAGTCGTACAGCAGGCTGAAGCCCCCGGGCAGGGCCACCTGGCGGATATCGCCGTCGTCGCTGTAGCGGTACTCCGTTTTGCGCCCCAGCG
>NZ_JBPTTK010000008.1:0-247199 GCF_053290175.1 Enterobacter sp. 186315
CGGCGGCCTGTAAGCCGTTGTTCCGTGTCAGTGGAGGCGCATTATAGGGAGTTCTTCGGCGGTGACAAGAGGAAATTTGAAAAAACTTTCTGACCGTGTCTTTTTTCACCAAAACCTGCGTTATCAAGTCATAAATTGTTCTATTTGATGTATTTGCAGCCACAATCACGCTTCAGATGGCATACTTACCCGCATGAACTATTAAGGAAAAAGAGCGATGCCCTTAAGCGCACAACAGCTGGCAGCACAAAAAAACCTTTCTTATGTGCTGGCAGAAAAGCTGGCTCAGCTGATCTTAGCGGGTAAATATGCCCCGGGTTGCATCCTGCCTGGTGAAATGGAACTGGGTGAGCAGTTTGGCGTTAGCCGTACCGCCGTTCGCGAAGCGGTGAAAACCTTAACGGCAAAAGGCATGGTGCTGCCGCGTCCGCGCATTGGCACACGCGTGATGCCGCAGGCGAACTGGAACTTTCTCGATCAGGAGCTGCTCGCGTGGTGGATGACCGAAGAGAATTTCCATCAGGTCGTCGACCACTTCCTGGTGATGCGCAGCAGTCTTGAGCCTCAGGCCTGTCTGCTGGCCGCCACGCTCGGCAGCGCGGAGCAAAAAGCCGAGCTGAACACCTTAATGGAAGAGATGGTGTTCCTGAAGAAGCATTTTAACCGCGAACGCTGGGTTGAGGTGGATATGGCCTGGCATGAACATATCTATACGATGAGCGGTAATCCGTTCCTGACCTCGTTTGCCTCCCTCTTCCATTCGGTGTACCACACCTATTTCACTTCTATTACCCAAAACGACGTGGTGAAGCTGGATCTGCACCAGGCCATTGTTGATGCCATTCAGGACAGCGACGGTCAGCGCGCGCTGATGGCGTGTCAGGCATTGCTGGCCGCCCCAAACCACCAGCAGGTAGATAAATGACAGAGAAAAAAGCACGCAGCATGGCCGGACTGCCGTGGATTGCCGCCATGGCTTTCTTTATGCAGGCACTGGACGCCACCATCCTTAACACCGCGCTGCCCGCCATCGCACAAAGCCTAAACCGCTCTCCGCTGGCGATGCAGTCCGCCATTATCAGCTACACCCTGACGGTCGCAATGCTTATCCCGGTCAGCGGCTGGCTGGCCGATCGCTTCGGCACACGCAAAATCTTTATGCTGGCGGTCACGCTGTTCACGCTCGGTTCGCTGGCCTGCGCCCTGTCGACGTCGCTTAGCGAGCTGGTTATCTTCCGCGTGATCCAGGGGATTGGCGGAGCGATGATGATGCCCGTCGCGCGTCTGGCGCTACTGCGCGCCTACCCGCGCAGCGAGCTATTGCCTGTGCTTAACTTTGTGACCATGCCGGGGCTGGTCGGTCCGATATTAGGGCCAGTTCTCGGCGGCGTGCTGGTCACCTGGGCAAGCTGGCACTGGATCTTCCTGATAAACATCCCGATAGGCGTTGCAGGGCTGTTCTATGCCCGCAAATATATGCCGAACTTCACCACGCCGAAACGCAGCTTCGATATGGGCGGCTTTTTCCTGTTTGGCCTGAGCCTGGTGCTGTTCTCCAGCGGTATGGAGCTGTTCGGCGAGAAAATCGTGGAAACGTGGATTGCGCTCGGCGTGATCACGACGGGTATTGTGCTGTTCCTTCTTTATATACGTCATGCGCGCCGCCACCCGACGCCGCTTATCTCGTTATCCCTCTTTAATACCCGAACCTTCTCGGTTGGCGTGGCGGGGAATATCGCGTCACGTCTGGGTACCGGCTGCGTGCCGTTCCTGATGCCGTTAATGTTGCAGGTCGGGTTTGGCTATCCGGCGCTGATTGCGGGCTGCATGATGGCCCCGACGGCAATGGGATCGATTCTGGCGAAGTCGACGGTGACGCAGGTGCTGCGCTGGTTTGGCTATCGTAAGACGCTGGTCGGCGTGACGGTCTTTATCGGGCTGATGATTGCGCAGTTTTCGCTGCAATCTGCCGCGCTGCCGGTGTGGATGCTGATCCTGCCGCTGTTTGTGCTGGGCATGGCGATGTCGACGCAGTTTACATCGATGAACACTATTACCCTTGCGGATCTGACCGATGAGAATGCCAGCAGCGGAAACAGCGTTCTGGCGGTGACTCAGCAGCTGTCGATCAGCCTCGGGGTTGCCGTGAGTGCCGCAGTGCTGCGCTATTACGAAGGTTTTGACAGCGCCAATACCGTCGAGCAGTTCCACTATACCTTTATTACCATGGGCGCCCTGACCGTGGTGTCTGCCTTAGTCTTTATGCTGTTAAAACCGAAAGATGGCCAAAACCTGATAAAAGAGCGACACAAGGAAAAAGCTAGGCCGAACCGCGTTCCATCAGAACAGGAGTAAGCTGCAAACGCTGCTGTTGCAGCGCGGGCTGGGCCATTCGATGGATGAGCACATCAATGGCCAGCTCGCCGAGTTCATCTTTCGGCTGATGGATAGTCGTAAGCGGCGGCGTCATGTAGCGCGCCAGCTCGATATCGTCATAGCCAATCACCGCCATATCGCACGGGACGCTTAACCCGGCCTGATACAGCGCCTGATAAGCGCCGAACGCCATCGCATCGTTACCGATAAACACCGCCTGCGGACGTTGCTTCTGCGTCAGCAGCGTTTGCATCGCCTCATAGCCGCCGTTGAATTCGAAATCCCCGGTAATGCGGTATCCGTCCGGAACAGACAGTCCGGCGCGCGACATTGCGGAAAGGTAGCCCTCAAGACGCAGGCGCGCCGGGGTTTTATCCAGCGGGCCGGTGATGCAGGCGATCTGCGTGTAGCCTTTGTCGATCAGGTATTGCGTCGCGATATCGCCGCCCAGCAGGGAGTTGTCCTGAATCAGGTCGCTGGTTCCGTCGAACGGCGCCCAGTCCATCATCACCGTGGGAATAGACGGATAGCGCTGGATAATCTCTTTTGAAGGCTGATGGGTTTCGGTGCACAGCAGCAGCAGCCCGTCGACCCGCTTTTGCATCAGCGTTTCGAGATTCCGGTTCATGCGCTGCTCGTCGCCTTCGGTGTTGCACAGCACCAGGCTGTAGCCCCGCTCGAAGCAGCTGCGCTCGACGCCGCGCACGAGTTCGGAATAAAAGGGGTTGGTACTGGCGGTAATGAGCATCCCGATGGTGCGGGTCTGATTGAGCTTCAGGCTGCGGGCCAGCGCCGACGGCGCATAGTTGAGTTCTTTTACTGCGGTTTCGACTTTTTCCCGTATCGCCTCGCTGACGAAACGATCGTTATTGATAACGTGGGAAACGGTCGACGTTGAAACGCCCGCCATGCGGGCGACATCTTTCATCGTGGCCAAGCGTTACCTCTGCTGACTCAGGAATTCATCAATCTCGTTACGCCACGGAACGGAAGGCTGCGCGCCTTTGCGCGTGACCGCAATTGCGGCGGCAGCATGGGCAAAGCGAATGGCTTCATCCCTCTCTTTGCCTTCCAGCAGCGCCGTCACCAGCGCGCCGTTAAAGGTGTCGCCTGCCGCAATGGTATCGATCGCTTTCACCTTAAAACCCGGTACGCGACTGCCCTTGCCGTTGACGCTGGCCCACACGCCGCGGCTGCCGAGGGTAATGATCACGGTGCCGATACCTTTATCGTGCAGCGCGTTTGCCGCCCGCGCGGCGTCATCGTCATTTTCAACGCGAATGCCGGTCAGCTTTTCCGCTTCGGTTTCGTTCGGGGTGATGATGTCCACCAGCGCCAGCAGCTCGTCTGATAATACACGGGCCGGGGCGGGATTAAGTACGACAGTCGTATGATTTTCATGGGCAATGCGGGCCGCCGCCAGCACGCTTTCAACCGGGGATTCTAGCTGCATCAGCAGCGCGTCCGCACGCGCAATGATTTCGCGCTGGGCATTAACACGCTGGGTGGTTAATGCCGCGTTGGCACCCGCATGAATACCGATAACATTCTCACCTTCCGCGTTGACGAAAATCAGCGCCACGCCCGTAGATTTCCCCGCCACAACGCTGACCGGCGCGATGTCGATATTATCGCTCGCCAGCTGTTCGCGTACGCGCTCACCCGTGTCGTCATCCCCCGTACAGGCGATAAAGGCAATGTTTGCCCCACTGCGCCCGGCGGCAACGGCCTGGTTTGCCCCTTTACCGCCGAACGCCACCTGATAGTGATTACCGGTGACGGTTTCGCCCGGCGTCGGGAAGGATTCAAGGTTAAGAATGTGATCGGCATTGATACTGCCAAGGACGACGAGGTTGCCTGCGGTTTTCATGTATGAGGTGTCCATCTGAGAGCGCCACCGGGGTTAACCGGTGGCGTATGCCACACTTTTCTTTGTATGTTGTCCATCAGGCCGCCGGTGACGGCCCGAATCGCATATTACTGCTTAATGACCAGCTTCAGGTCAACGGGATATTTGGCCTGAACTTTTTCGCCTTTCAGCACTTTGTCAGCAGTCTGAACACCTGTAGCACCAATCTGCTCAGGCAACTGAGCAATGGTCGCAGCCAGTTTGCCATCATTTACTGCTTTTTCACCATCCGGAGTGCCGTCAAATCCGACAACCATCACATCTGTTTTACCCGCAGTTTGCAGAGCACGCAGCGCACCCAGCGCCATTTCGTCGTTCTGCGCGAATACGGCCTTCACGTCAGGATGGGCGGTCAGCAGGTTCTGCATGACGTTCAGACCTTTAGTACGGTCGAAATCGGCAGGCTGGCTGGCCAGAACGTTAAACTTGTGCGCAGCAACGGCCTGCTGGAAGCCTTCACCGCGTTCACGGGCTGCGGAAGTCCCGGCAATACCCTGAAGCTCGATAACCTTCGCGCCTTCACCCGCTTTCTTCGCGATGTAGTCACCGGCGATTTTGCCGCCCAGCACGTTGTCAGACGCAATGTGGCTCACCACCTCGCCTTTCGTCGCCTGACGGTCCAGGGTGATGACCGGGATCTTCGCCTGGTTTGCCATCTTTACGGCGTTACCTACCGCGTCGGAATCGGTTGGGTTGATCAGCAGGATTTTGGTGCCGCGAACGGTTAAGTCCTGCACGTTAGCCAGCTCTTTTGCCGGGTTGTTCTGGGAGTCCAGCACCACCAGGTTATAGCCCAGCTTGTCGGCTTCTTTCTGCGCACCATCCTTCAGGGAAACGAAGAACGGGTTGTTCAGGGTGGAGACAACCAGCGCGATGGTGTCTTTTGCCATTGCGTTAGCACTTACGGTTGCGCTCAGCGCGACAGCAGAAACCAGGGTAGCCAGTTTTTTCATGTTCATATCTAAGATGTCCTGTAGTGTCGTCAGTTACTGTTTTTTGTTGTCTACCAGTACCGCCAGCAAAATCACCACCGCTTTAACGATCATCTGGTAATAGGAGGAAACACCTAACAAATTCAAACCATTATTCAGGAAACCGAGGATCAGTGCGCCGATCAAAGTCCCAACAATGCGACCTTTGCCGCCCGCCAGGCTTGTCCCGCCCAGAACCACTGCCGCAATGGCATCCAGCTCATACCCCGTACCCGCCGTTGGCTGCGCGGAAGAAAGACGCGCCACTTCGATGATGCCCGCAAGCGACGCCAGCAGGCCGCACAGGGAGTACACGATAATTTTGACTTTATTGACGCTGATGCCGGACAGACGCGTCGCCGCTTCGTTACCCCCCAGCGCGTAGATATAGCGGCCCAGGCGGGTGTGGTGCAGCATGTACCACGCCGCCAGGAAGACGATTGCCATGATCCACACCGGCGTCGGGATCCCCAGCGGACGACCGATACCGAACCAGCCAAACAGATCGGCATTATCCGTGAAACCGGTATTGATGGGGCTACCGTTGGTGTACACCATGGTCACCCCGCGCAGCAGCAGCATCATCACCAGCGTGGCGATAAACGCCTGCACCCGGCCCTTCGCCACAATCACCCCGGTCACGGCACCGATCGCCGCGCCCGCAGCCAGCGCAGCTGCAACGGCCACCAGCGCGTTGACTTCAATCCCTACAATCGAAGCCGCAATCGCGCCGGTGAGCGCCAGCAGGGAACCGACGGACAGGTCGATACCCGATGTCAAAATCACCAGCGTCATCCCCACCGCCATAATGGCGTTCACGGAGGTCTGCTGGAGAATGTTGAACAGGTTATTTACGGTAAAAAAGTTCGGGCTCATGGTGGAGACAATCGCGATCAGCACCAGCAGGGCAATCAGCGATTTTTGTTCCAGCAGCCATGCCTTAGTGAAATAACGGCGACCAGAAACAGCCTGGGTAGTCATCTTCTTACTCCTGATTCACGCGATTTAGCTTGCCCACAGCGGCAGCCATCAGAACTTCCTGGGTGGCCTGCTCGCGAGTGAATTCACCGCCGAGATGCCCTTCATGCATGACGATAATGCGATCGCTCATGCCTAATACTTCTGGCATCTCGGAAGAGACCAGAATGATGCTCAGGCCGTCGGCCTTGAACTGGTTAATGAGCTGGTAGATCTCTTTTTTCGCGCCGACGTCCACGCCGCGGGTGGGCTCATCGAGGATCAGCACCTTCGGGCGCGTCATCAGCCCGCGCGCAATCGCCACTTTCTGCTGATTCCCGCCGGACAGCAGCCCGATGGCCTGCTCCATCGACGGGGTTTTGACGTTAAAGAGGCGGATAAAATCGCTGACCGCCTGCTGCTCGTCTTTATGCTTGAGGGTGCCGCCGGAATGGCTGAAATAGCGCAGCGCGGTGAGGGACATGTTCTCTTTTACCGACATGCCAAGCACCAGGCCGTCGCGCTTGCGGTCTTCGGAGATATAAACGATGCCGTTCGCCAGGCCATCCTGCGGCGAGCGGGTCACCACTTCATGGCCGTCCAGCGTCACGTAACCGCTGGTGCGCGGCAGCGCGCCGTAGAGCACCTTCATCAGTTCGGTACGGCCCGCGCCCATCAGGCCCGCTACGCCAAGGATTTCGCCCTGACGCAGGGTGAAGCTGACGTCGTTCACCCCCGGCCCGCAGAGGTTATCCACCTTCAGGCGAATTTGGCCCGGCGCTTTGTCCAGGTGCGGGTACTGGTCTTCGAGCTTACGTCCCACCATCATTTCGATCAGCGTATCTTCGGTCAGCGTCGCCACTTCGCGTTCAGCAATAAACTGCCCGTCGCGGAAGACGGTCACGTCGTCGCAGATTTCAAAGATCTCTTTCATGCGGTGAGAGATATAGACAATGCCGCGCCCCTGGGCTTTTAGCTCGCGGATGACGCGGAACAGGGAGTCGGTTTCGGTATCGGTGAGGGCGTCGGTCGGCTCATCCATAATGATGACCTTCGACTCAAAGCTCAGCACCTTCGCGATTTCCACCATCTGCTGATCGCCGATGGAGAGATCGCCCACCAGGCGGTCGCTCTTAAAGCGCAGGTTCAGCTTCGCCAGCAGTTTGTCCGCTTTGGCGTACATGGTTTTCCAGTCGATTTTGCCAAACCGGTTCACGAACTCGCGGCCGAGGAAGATATTTTCCGCAATGGTGAGCTGCGGGATCAGGTTCAGCTCCTGGTGGATAATGCCGATCCCCGCTTCCTGAGAAGATTTGGGTCCGTTGAAGGTGGTCTCTTTGCCCAGCCAGACGAGCGAGCCCGCATCGCGCTGATAGATGCCGGTCAGGACTTTCATCATGGTGGATTTGCCGGCGCCGTTTTCGCCCACCAGCGCCATGACGCGCCCGGCATAGACGTTCAGCGCCGCGCCGGAAAGCGCTTTTACGCCCGGGAACGACTTATCGATCCCTTTGAGTTGCAGTAATGCGTCCATGATGGCCTCAGAAGGTGACGCCAGCACAGAGAATGATATTCGCATACGGGGAACACTCCCCGCTGCGAATCACCGCCTGACTGTCTGCGGTTTGTTGTTTGAAGTGCTCGTGCGTTGTGTAACGAATTTCAATGGTGTTTCCCTGGTGTTGTTGCAGTTGCTCAATGTGGCTGAGCAACGTTTCGTGGAGTTGCGGATTATGTTCTTTGATTTCCGCCGCGAGAATGGCTGCCTCAACCTGCATCTCTGCCGTGACCACCTCCAGTACCTGCATAAACGAAGGAACGCCCTGCGTTAACGCCATATCAATACGGGTTGTGCTGCGCGGAACCGGTAAGCCTGCATCGCAAACCACCAGCGTATCGGTATGCCCCAGACGGGAGATTACCGATGAGATTTCTGAATTGAGTACCGTGCCTTTCTTCATTTCTTCGCTCCACTAGCGAAACGTTTCGCTGAATTGAGTTTAATCTCAATAGTGGTCAGAAAACCAACATGACGTAACGGAATTGTGATCGACGTCGAAACGTTTCGCTAAGTGAAATATTTGGCGGGAAATTGCCCGGCGGCGCTTCGCTTGCGCGGGCCTACGGGTTTAGTAGGCCGGGTAAGCGAAGCGCCACCCGGCATTTGCGGAAGGTGTTAAATCTCGACCTGTGTTCCCAGCTCAATCACGCGGTTAGGCGGGATCTCGAACTGGTCAGGCGCGCGCAGGGCGTTGCGCTGCAAAATCAGGTACAGCTTGCCGCGCAGGCGCAGATACCACGGACGTTTGCCAATAATCAGCGACTCGTGCGACATAAAGAACGACGTTTCCATCATCCGGCAGCTTAACCCTTCCAGACCGCAGCGGTGGAATACCTCTTCCACATTCGGCGTTTCGCGCCAGCCGTAGCTCGCCACCACGCGCCAGAAGGTTGGCGACAGCTGCTCAATCTGCACGCGGCGAACGTTATGCACGTACGGCGCATCTTCGGTACGCAGGGTCAGCAGGATAACGCGCTCGTGCAGCACTTTATTGTGCTTGAGGTTGTGCATCAGCGCGAACGGAATGACGTTCAGCGCGCGAGACATATACACCGCCGTACCCGGTACGCGCACCGGCGGGGATTTTTCCAGGGAAGCGATCATCGCCTCCAGAGAGTTCCCGTGCTCATGCATACGACGCAGCAGGCGGAAGCGCTCGCTCTTCCAGGTGGTCATCACGATGAACATCACCAGACCCAGCGTCAGCGGCAGCCAGCCGCCGGAGACAATCTTGTCGAGGTTCGCGGAGAACAGCGGAATGTCGATGCAGAGGAAGCCCACCAGGATCAGCGCCACGAGGAATTTATTCCAGTGCCAGTTACGGTACGCCACGGTGGTAGACAGAATCGACGTCAGCACCATCGTCCCGGTGACCGCAATCCCGTAGGCCGCCGCCAGGTTGCTCGAATGTTCGAAGCTGACGATGACAATCACCACGGCAAAGTAGAGCAGCCAGTTGATGAACGGAATGTAGATCTGCCCGGACTCCATTTCCGAGGTGTGGATGATGCGCATTGGCGAGAGATAGCCCAGACGCACCGCCTGACGGGTCAGGGAGAAGACGCCGGAAATAACCGCCTGGGATGCGATAACGGTCGCCAGGGTGGCGAGGATCAGCATCGGCACCAGCGCCCAGTCGGGTGCCAGCAGGAAGAACGGGTTCTTAATCGCTTCCGGGTGCTTAAGCAGCAGCGCGCCCTGACCAAAGTAGTTCAGCACCAGCGAAGGCAGCACCACGGTAAACCACGCCACGCGAATCGGCAGCTTGCCGAAATGGCCCATGTCCGCATACAGCGCCTCGACGCCGGTGATAGACAGCACCACCGCGCCCAGCGCCACGAAGGACACGACTTTATATTCAAGGAAGAAATGCACCGCCCACATCGGGTTCAGGGCGTGAAGGACATCAGGGTTGGCAATGATACTGCGCAGGCCCAGCGCCGCCAGGATCAGGAACCACGCCAGCATAATAGGCGCAAAGAGTTTACCCACCAGCCCGGTGCCGTGCTTTTGGATTGCAAACAGCAGCGTCAGCACGATGATGGCGAGCGGGACGACCCAGGTATCAAGCTGCGGCGCGACAATCTCCAGCCCCTCGATGGCCGACATCACCGAAATCGCCGGCGTTATCACGACCTCGCCATAGAAGAAGCTGCCGCCGATCAGTCCAATGATCACCAGCACCGACGTCATTCTGGGGGTCGTATTGCGTCCGGCAAGGGACATCAACGTGAGGATACCGCCCTCGCCTGCGTTATCAGCACGCATAACAAAGGAGAGATACTTAACAGAAACAACCAGGATCAGCAGCCAGAAGATGAGTGACAAAAAGCCAAACACGGCGTCACGTTCTACACCAAAGCCAAACTGACCGGACAGACATTCACGAAGCGTATAAAGCGGGCTGGTGCCGATATCACCGTAGACAACCCCTATCGCTGCAAGCGTTATTGCGGGTAATGATTGCTTTTTATCAGTGCTCATAGACTAGTCTTTTCGTTTGAATAACAAATGTGTGCTTAGTCCCTTGGCCCACAAAAAGCGCACAGTATGCACGATTCGTTGCGAAATCGTACCCCTAAATGCTACCTCGTTAATTTAGCGCAAAGAAAATAGCGCCGCACTTCAGTCTATTACCAGCCCAGACCGAAACGTCTATACTCGCTTCAATTAGCCACCGCGACGGCGAAAGGATGCAAAACTATTGTGGCTCACTCACATTTATTAGCAGAAAGAATTTCCCGCCTCAGCAGCGCGCTGGAGAAAGGCCTCTACGAGCGTAGCCACGCCATTCGCCTCTGTTTACTGGCGGCGCTGAGCGGCGAAAGCGTCTTTTTGCTTGGCCCGCCGGGGATCGCCAAAAGCCTGATTGCCCGCAGGCTGAAGTTTGCGTTTCAGAATGCGCGCGCGTTTGAATACCTGATGACCCGCTTCTCCACGCCGGAAGAGGTGTTCGGCCCGCTCTCCATTCAGGCCCTGAAAGATGAAGGGCGCTATCAGCGTCTGACGGCCGGGTATCTGCCGGAAGCCGAGATTGTGTTTCTCGATGAGATCTGGAAAGCCGGTCCGGCCATTCTGAACACCCTGCTCACCGCCATCAACGAACGACGCTTCCGTAACGGCGCGAGCGAAGAGAAAATCCCGATGCGCCTGCTGGTAGCCGCCTCCAACGAACTGCCCGAGGCGGACAGCAGCCTTGAAGCGCTGTATGACCGTATGCTTATCCGCCTGTGGCTCGACAAGGTGCAGGACAAAGCGAACTTCCGCTCTCTGTTGATTAGCCAGCAGGATGAAAACGAGAACCCGGTTGCGGCCTCGCTTCAGGTCTCGGACGAGGAGTATCACCAGTGGCAGCAGGATATCGGCAAAATTGCGCTGCCCGATGCCGTCTTTGAGCTGATCTTCATGCTGCGCCAGCAGCTCGACGTGCTGCCTTCTGCGCCCTATGTTTCCGATCGTCGCTGGAAAAAAGCGATCCGCCTGTTGCAGGCCAGCGCCCTGTTCAGCGGTCGCGATGCGGTTGCGCCTATCGATCTGATCCTGCTTAAAGACTGCCTGTGGCACGACGCCGAAGGGATGAACCTGATGCAGCAGCAGCTTGAAATATTGATGACCGGGCAAGCCTGGGGTCAGCAAGCGATGCTCAATCAGCTCGGCGCCATTACCCAGCGCCGCCTTCAGCTCCAGCAGCAGCAAAGCGATAAAACCGCGCTCAAGGTAACCCGTCTGGGCGGCATGTTCGCCCGCAAGCCGCACTACGAGCTGCCTGCCGATCTGACCGACACCACGCTGACCCTTCTGCTCCAGCAGCCGCTGAAGCTGCACGATATGCAGGTGGTACACATTACGATTGAGCGCGAGGCGCTGTCGCAGTGGCTCGACAAGGGTGGCGATATTCGCGGCAAGCTCAACGGCATCGGATTTGCCCAACAGCTGAATATGGAAGTGGACACCAGCCAGCATCTGGTGATCCGCGATATCAGCCTGCAAGGCTCCAGGCTGGCGCTGCCGGGGTCGGCGGCGGACAGCGTGCCGGAGGAGATCAGGCAGCAGCTGGAGGCGCTCGATACCGAATGGCACCAGCAGCACACCCGCTTTAGCGAGCAGCAAAAATGCCTCTTTATTCACAGCGACTGGTTAGGGCGTATTGAAGCCAGCCTCCAGGACGTGAGCGCACAAATTAAACAGGCGCGTCAATGCTGACGCTGGATACGCTCAACGTCATGCTGGCGGTCAGCGAGGACGGGCTGATCGAAGAGGTCATCATTACCCTGCTGGCCTCCCCTCAGCTGGCCGCCTTTTTCGAGAAGTTCCCTAAGCTCAAAAAGGCGATGACGGACGATCTCCCGCGCTGGCGGGATAATCTGCGTAAGCGGTTAAAAGAGACCGAGGTTCCCCCGGAACTCACCGAAGAGGTGACCTGTTATCAGCAGTGCCAGCGCCTTTCGACGCCGCAGTTTATCGTTCAGCTTCCCCAAACCCTGACCCTGCTCGATAAAGTCCACTCCCCCTTTGCCAGCCAGGCCAGATCGCTGGTCACTGAAAACGCCACCTTTACGCCCGCGCTGCATACCCTGTTTTTACAGCGCTGGCGCCTGAGCCTGGTGGTGCAGGCCACGACGCTTAATCAGCAGCTGATGGAAGAGGAGCGCGAGCAGCTGTTAAGCGAAGTTCAGGAGCGGATGACCCTGAGCGGCCAGCTTGAGCAGGTGCTGGTGGAGAACGATAACGCCGCCGGTCGCCTGTGGGACATGAGCGCCGGCCAGCTGCGGCGCGGTGATTATCAGCTGATCGTCAAATACGGCGATTTTCTGACGCAGCAGCCAGAGCTGATGCAGCTTGCCGAGCAGTTGGGCCGCTCGCGTGAGGCGAAGTCGGTGCCGAAAAAAGACGCGCCGATGGAAACCTTTCGCACGCTGGTGCGCGAGCCGGCGACCGTCCCGGAGCAGGTCGACGGCTTGCAGCAGAGCGATGATATTTTGCGTCTTCTGCCCACCGAGCTGAGCACGCTGGGGTTAACCGAGCTTGAGTATGAGTTTTACCGACGGCTGGTGGAGAAGCAGCTGCTGACCTACCGGCTGCACGGCGAAGCCTGGCACGAAAAAATCAGCCAGCGTCCGGTGGTGCATCAGGATTTTGACGAGCAACCGCGCGGGCCGTTTATCGTCTGCGTGGATACGTCCGGTTCCATGGGCGGTTTCAATGAACAATGCGCGAAGGCCTTTTGCCTGGCGCTGATGCGCGTCGCACTCGCCGACAGACGGCGCTGCTTTATTATGCTGTTTTCCAGCGAAGTGGTGGGCTACGAGCTGACCGGGCAGCAGGGGATCGAGCAGGCGATCCGCTTCCTGAGCCAGCGTTTTCGCGGCGGCACGGACATGGCAAGCTGTTTTCGCGCCATTATCGAACGTATGCAGGGCGGCGACTGGTATGACGCCGATGCGGTGGTGATTTCGGATTTTATCGCCCAGCGGCTGCCGGATGAGGTGGTAAATAAAGTGAAGACGCTACAGCGGGATCACCAGCACCGTTTTCACGCGGTGGCGATGTCTGCAAATGGAAAACCCGGCATCATGCGCATCTTCGATCATATCTGGCGCTTTGATACCGGGTTGCGTAGCCGCCTGCTCAGACGCTGGCGACGCTAATTAAAGAAGAGAACCGACGCTCTCACGCACCTGCTGTGGCCATACGCCGCACTGAACCTGCCCGATATGCGAAAGCTGAAGCAGCAGCATCGTCAAACGGGACTGGCCAATACCGCCGCCAATCGTCTGCGGCATTTCACCGCGCAGCAGCGCCTGGTGCCACTCCAGCTGTAAGCGATCTTCATCACCGGTTACCGCCAGCTGGCGTTTCAGCGCGTCGGCATCCACGCGGATCCCCATAGAAGAAAGCTCGAAGGCATCTTCCAGAACCGGGTTCCAGACCAGAATATCGCCGTTCAGACCGGCCAGTTCGCTCTCGCCTGCGGTGCTCCAGTCATCATAATCCGGGGCGCGCACGTCGTGGCGTTTGCCGTCAGACAGTTTACCGCCAATGCCAATCAGGAATACCGCGCCCAGTTCTTTGGCGATCGCACGTTCACGGCCTTTCGCGTCCAGATCCGGGAAACGGCTCAGCAGATCCTGGCTGTGAACAAAGTGGATCGTTTCTGGCAGGAACGGTGCCAGACCAAACTCTTTGCTTACCGCGGCTTCGGTGGCTTTGATCCCGGCATAGATGGCCTCAACGGTGGATTTCAGCGTACCGATATGGCGCTCGCCGTCACCCATTACGCGCTCCCAGTCCCACTGGTCAACGTAGACGGAGTGGATCGGCGTGAGGCGATCTTCATCGGGGCGAAGGGCTTTCATGTGCGTGTACAGCCCTTCGCCCGCGCTGAAGTCGTGTTGTCCCAGGGTTTGACGCTTCCACTTCGCGAGTGAATGAACCACTTCGAACTGGGCGTCTGGCAGTGTTTTCACCTTCACCTGTACCGCTTTTTCGCAGCCAGACAAGTTATCCTGCGTCCCGTCACCCACGCGGCTTAAGATGGGCGCCTGTACTTCAATCAGCCCAAGCTTATCTTCCAGCTGGCGTGAAAAATGGGATTTAACGAAACTGATCTGGCGTTGTTTTGCAATGTAAGCGGTTTTCATTTTTATACTCCTGCGTCCTGTTGGTGATGATTAAGCAACAGAAATGGCACTCAATTCAATAATCCAACAACAAAAAGCCTTCATCACTTTTGATTCATTAATTTAAAGCGCTAAAATAGAAGGATTCATTAATCTTCATAAGAAAAAGCTATGGAAAATTATCAGATCGACAATCTGGACCGCGGCATCCTTGAGGCGCTGATGGCCAATGCTCGTACCGCCTATGCGGAACTGGCGAAACAGTTCGGGGTGAGCCCGGGAACCATTCACGTTCGCGTAGAGAAGATGAAGCAGGCGGGGATCATTACCGGCGCGCGGATTGACGTCAGTCCTAAACAACTCGGCTATGACGTCTGCTGCTTTATTGGCATCATTCTTAAGAGCGCGAAAGACTATCCCTCGGCGCTGGAAAAGCTCAACGCCCTTGATGAGGTCACAGAGGCCTACTACACCACCGGGCACTACAGCATCTTTATAAAGGTCATGTGCCGATCGATTGATGCGCTCCAGCAGGTACTTATCAACAAGATCCAAACAATCGATGAAATTCAGTCCACCGAGACTCTGATCTCCCTGCAAAACCCGATCATGCGTACTATCCGCCCGTGATCGGGCAATTTCATTCCCACATTTTCCACAGGTAGATCCCAGCTCGTTCACAGCGTACAATGGCCGCCTCTTTATATGAGCGAGCGATCAATGGCAGACATTACTCTTATCAGTGGCAGCACCCTGGGCGGCGCGGAATACGTTGCAGAGCATCTGGCCGAAAAGCTGGAAGATGCCGGTTTTTCCACACAAACCCTGCACGGGCCGTTACTGGAAGATCTCCCGACTGACGGGCTCTGGCTGCTGATCACCTCTACGCACGGTGCGGGCGATATCCCGGACAACCTGCAACCTTTATATGATGAGTTACAGGAACAGCAGCCGGATCTGTCAAACGTCCGTTTTGGCGCGATCGGGATCGGTAGCCGTGAATATGACACCTTCTGCGGTGCGATAGAGAAAGTTGAAGCCGCAGTGACCGCCTGTAAGGCAAAACAGATCGGCGAAACGCTCAAGATCAACGTCCTCGAACACGACATTCCGGAAGATCCAGCAGAGATTTGGCTGGACGAGTGGAAAAATTTACTCAAAAACGATTAAAGATCGTGCGATCAGATGTGGATAACTCTGGTTAAAAGCTCGTATTAACCCGTAGTTATCCATATAACAACCGTTGCTTCGTTTTTGACCTGTGGATAAAGCAGCGATCTGATCCCAGCTTATACTGTCCAGGATCACCGATCATTCACAGCAAACGATCCTTTCTAACCTCATGATCTTCTTTATGAGATCGGACTTATCCACACGATCGTCCGATCCTAATAAGAGATCACAATAGAACAGATCTCTAAATAAAAAGATCTTCTTTTTAATAGCCCAGGATCCCAATGCTTTCTCGAAAGACTAAAGTTGAGTAGAATCCACGGCCCGGGCTTCAATCCATTTTCAAACCGCTTTACGCGAGGCAGACCACCATGTTTTATCAGGATCCTTTCGACGTCATTATCATTGGCGGGGGTCATGCAGGCACTGAGGCCGCAATGGCCGCAGCGCGTATGGGTCAGCAGACCCTGCTTTTGACACACAATATCGACACGCTGGGACAAATGTCCTGTAATCCGGCGATTGGCGGCATTGGGAAAGGACACCTGGTTAAAGAAGTGGATGCACTTGGCGGCCTGATGGCGAAAGCGATCGATCGTGCAGGCATTCAGTTTAGGATACTAAACGCGAGTAAAGGCCCCGCTGTCCGCGCCACCCGTGCCCAGGCAGACCGCGTGCTTTACCGCGAGGCCGTGCGTACCGCGCTGGAGAACCAGCCGAACCTGATGATCTTCCAGCAGGCCGTGGAAGATCTTATCGTTGAGAACGATCGTGTTGTCGGCGCCGTGACCCAGATGGGGCTCAAATTCCGCGCCAAAGCGGTTGTGCTGACCGTCGGGACCTTCCTCGACGGCAAGATCCATATCGGGCTGGATAACTACAGCGGTGGCCGTGCAGGCGATCCGCCGTCGATCCCGCTTTCTCGCCGTTTACGCGAACTGCCGCTGCGCGTCAGTCGCCTGAAAACCGGTACGCCTCCGCGTATCGATGCGCGAACCATTGATTTCAGCGTGCTGGCTCAGCAGCATGGCGATAACCCAATGCCGGTCTTCTCGTTCATGGGTAATGCGGCGCAGCATCCGCAGCAGGTGCCTTGCTACATCACGCACACCAACGAAAAAACCCATGACGTGATCCGCAATAACCTCGATCGCAGCCCAATGTATGCGGGCGTGATCGAAGGGATCGGCCCACGCTACTGTCCGTCGATCGAAGACAAAGTGATGCGCTTTGCCGATCGTAACCAGCACCAGATCTTCCTGGAGCCGGAAGGGCTGACCTCAAACGAAATTTACCCGAACGGCATCTCCACCAGCCTGCCGTTCGACGTGCAGATGCAAATTGTTCGCTCAATGCAGGGCATGGAGAACGCCAGAATCGTGCGTCCAGGCTACGCTATTGAGTACGATTTCTTCGATCCGCGTGACCTGAAGCCAACGCTGGAGAGCAAATTTATCCAGGGGCTGTTCTTTGCCGGGCAGATCAACGGCACCACCGGTTACGAAGAAGCCGCTGCGCAGGGCCTGCTGGCCGGTCTTAACGCCGCGCGCTTCTCTGCCGAGAAAGAGGGCTGGGCGCCAGGCCGTTCCCAGGCCTATCTGGGCGTGCTGGTGGACGATCTCTGCACTCTGGGCACCAAAGAGCCGTACCGTATGTTTACGTCCCGCGCGGAATATCGCCTGATGCTGCGCGAAGACAACGCCGATCTGCGTCTGACCGAAATGGGTCGTGAGCTGGGCCTGGTCGATGACGAACGCTGGGCGCGCTTTAACGAGAAGCTGGAGCGCATCGAGCAGGAACGCCAGCGCCTGAAAACGACGTGGGTGAACCCGTTAACCGAATCCGTAGCCGAAGTGAACGCTAACTTAACCGCGCCACTTTCGCGTGAGGCCAGCGGTGAAGATCTGCTGCGTCGTCCTGAAATGACCTACGACAATTTGGTGAAAATGACGGCGTTCGCGCCGGGTCTTGAAGACGCGGAAGCGGCCGAGCAGGTCGAAATTCAGGTGAAGTACGAGGGTTACATCGCGCGTCAGCAGGATGAGATTGAAAAACAGCAGCGCAACGAAAATACGCTGCTGCCAGAGATGCTGGACTATCGTCAGGTGACTGGCCTTTCCAACGAAGTGATCGCCAAGCTTAACGATCATAAGCCTGTGTCGATCGGCCAGGCGTCACGTATCTCCGGCGTCACGCCTGCCGCGATCTCGATTCTGCTGGTGTGGTTGAAAAAACAAGGCATGTTGCGCCGCAGCGCGTAATTGACATTGTTTTTGGCGGGTGGCGCTTCGCTGACCCGCCCTACTTATTCGTAGGCCCGGTAAGCGGCAGCGCTATCGGGCGAAAAATCTCTTAACAGGTATTCACCGTGCTCAACAAACTCTCTCGTCTGCTGGATGAAGCAGGTATTTCGCTCACCGATCACCAGAAAACTCAGCTGGTGGCCTATGTCGATATGCTGCACAAATGGAACAAAGCGTACAACCTGACCTCCGTACGCGACCCCAACGAGATGCTCGTTCGCCATATTCTGGATAGCATCGTGGTGGCACCGCATCTGAGCGGTGAGCGCTTTATCGATGTTGGTACGGGTCCGGGCCTGCCGGGCGTTCCGCTGTCGATTGTACGTCCTGACAGCCACTTCACGCTGCTGGACAGTCTGGGCAAGCGCGTGCGCTTCCTGCGACAGGTTCAGCATGAGCTGAAGCTTGAAAACATCACGCCCGTGCAGAGCAGGGTAGAGGAGTTCCCGGCAGAGCCGCCGTTTGACGGGGTGATCAGCCGTGCGTTTGCGTCACTCAATGACATGGTGAGCTGGTGTAAGCATCTGCCCGCGGAGAACGGCCGTTTTTATGCACTGAAAGGTCAGCTGCCAGGTGAAGAAATCGACCAGCTTCCGGCCGGTTTTGTAGTGGAATCTATTGAGAAATTAAGGATTCCTCAGCTCGATGGCGAGCGTCATCTGGTGATTATTAAGGCAAACAAATTTTAAAAATTAAATAAAAAATGTGGAATTTGTGCTGTTCTTAGAGTGTTAAAAAACAGCACAAGTCATAGGGTTCTTCTGAAGGTAATTTAACCGTATTGTTACCGGGGATTTTCTTCAGATTAACCTTAGAGGCATGATTGCCATGATGGATAGTCAACTCTGAAAATATCAGTCTGCTAAAAGTGAAAAGTCGAAATAAGACTCAGATGTTAAATATTTATTAAGAATGTCAATAAAAGGTTTTTGTTGTATACAGGGCTGTTTTGAAAATAGTTACATTATTTTTTCTTTAATATCATAAAGATGAAATAAACCGATTTACGGCTTTGATAAATACAACCTTATCGTAAATGTGTATTTTGTGATCTCGTGCACGCTTTATCGTCAACGTTTTCGCGCGGTTTGCAGTTTTACCCGAAGGTCGACGGATTCGCGAAAAGTTAAAAAATAGCGGTGGGGAAAAATATTTAAACATTTATTCACCTTTTCGCTACTTAATGTTTGAAATCACGGGTACGCACCGTATAATTTGACCGCTTTTTGATGCTTGACTCTGAGCCTTAAAGGACGTTTTATACGACACGCGACATACCTCGAAGGGAGCAGGAGTAAAAACGTGATGTCTGTGTCGCTCTTGAGTAGAAACGTTGCTCGTAAGCTTCTGTTCATTCAGTTTCTGGCTGTGATAGCAAGTGGACTGCTGTTTAGCCTCAAAGACCCCTTCTGGGGCATCTCCGCCGTATGCGGGGGTTTGGCGGTTGTTCTGCCAAACGTGTTGTTTATGATTTTTGCCTGGCGTCATCAGGCGCATACACCAGCCAAAGGCCGCGTGGCCTGGTCCTTCGCTCTCGGCGAAGTGTGTAAGGTGTTGCTGACCTTTGCTCTACTGGTGATGGCGCTGGCGGTTTTGAAAGTGGTCTTCATGCCGCTGATAGCAACGTGGGTTTTGGTGCTGGTGGTACAAGTTCTGGCTCCAGCTGTAATCAATAACAAAGGGTAAAAGGCATCATGGCTTCAGAAAATATGACGCCGCAGGATTACATAGGTCACCATCTGAATAACCTTCAGATGGACCTGCGTACATTCTCGCTGGTCGATCCGCACAACCCCCCGGCCACCTTCTGGACGATCAACATCGACTCCATGTTCTTCTCGGTGGTTTTGGGTCTTCTGTTCCTGGCCATTTTCCGCGGTGTTGCTAAAAGAGCGACCAGCGGTGTTCCAGGGAAATTCCAGACCTTCATCGAAATGATCATCGGCTTCGTCCATGGCAGCGTGAAAGACATGTATCACGGCAAGAGCAAGCTGATTGCTCCGCTGGCGTTGACCGTGTTTGTCTGGGTCTTCCTGATGAACCTGATGGACCTTCTGCCTATCGATTTCCTGCCGTGGATTGGCGAACATGTCCTCGGTCTGCCTGCGCTGCGCGTGGTTCCGTCCGCTGACGTGAACATTACGCTTTCGATGGCGCTGGGCGTGTTTATCCTGATTCTTTTCTACAGCATCAAAATGAAAGGCGTAAGCGGCTTTGTGAAAGAGCTTACCTTGCAGCCGTTCAACCACTGGGCGTTTATTCCGGTCAACCTGATCCTGGAAGGCGTTAGCCTGCTGTCCAAACCTGTTTCACTGGGTCTGCGACTGTTCGGCAACATGTATGCGGGTGAGCTGATTTTCATTCTGATCGCGGGTCTTCTGCCGTGGTGGTCACAGTGGATTCTTAATGTGCCATGGGCCATTTTCCACATCCTGATCATTACGCTGCAAGCCTTTATCTTCATGGTTCTGACGATCGTCTATCTGTCGATGGCGTCTGAAGAGCACTGATTTTTTACCAACACTACTACGTTTTAATTGAAACAAACTGGAGACTGTCATGGAAAACCTGAATATGGATCTGCTGTACATGGCTGCCGCTGTGATGATGGGTCTGGCGGCTATCGGTGCTGCGATCGGTATCGGCATCCTCGGGGGTAAATTCCTGGAAGGCGCAGCGCGTCAACCGGATCTGATTCCTCTGCTGCGTACTCAGTTCTTTATCGTTATGGGTCTGGTGGATGCAATCCCAATGATCGCTGTAGGTCTGGGTCTGTACGTGATGTTTGCTGTCGCATAGTAGTTGTTTTAAAACCCCAAGCCACAGAAATTTAAGAGGTATTGTGCTGTGAACATGAACGCAACAATCCTCGGCCAGGCCATCGCGTTTATTCTCTTTGTCTGGTTCTGTATGAAGTATGTATGGCCGCCGTTAATGGCTGCCATCGAAAAACGTCAGAAAGAAATCGCTGACGGTTTGGCTTCCGCAGAACGCGCTAAGAAAGATTTGGACCTTGCACAGGCCAACGCGACAGACCAGCTGAAAAAAGCGAAAGCGGAAGCTCAGGTAATCATTGAACAGGCTAACAAACGCCGTTCTCAGATCCTGGACGAAGCCAAAGCTGAAGCAGAACAGGAACGTACTAAGATCGTGACACAAGCTCAGGCGGAAATTGATGCCGAGCGTAAACGTGCTCGTGAAGAACTGCGTAAGCAGGTTGCGATTCTGGCTGTTGCTGGCGCCGAGAAGATCATCGAACGTTCCGTGGATGAAGCTGCTAACAGCGACATCGTGGACAAACTTGTCGCTGAACTGTAAGGAGGGAGGGGCTGATGTCTGAATTTGTTACGGTAGCTCGCCCCTACGCCAAAGCAGCTTTTGACTTTGCTGTCGAACACCAAAATGTCGATCGCTGGCAGAACATGCTGGCGTTTGCCGCTGAGGTGACGAAAAACGAACAAATGGCCGAGTTGCTGTCTGGTGCTTTAGCGCCTGATACCCTCGCCGCGTCGTTTATCGCCGTGTGCGGAGAGCAACTGGATGCCAACGGCCAGAACCTGATTAAGGTGATGGCTGAAAATGGTCGTCTGCGTGTGCTCCCGGATGTTCTCGAGCAGTTTGAGCACTTACGTGCCCTTAGTGAAGCCACCGCAGAAGTCGAAGTGACTTCCGCGACTGAACTGAGTGAAGAACAGCTTGCGAAAATCACCGCCGCGATGGAAAAACGTCTGTCACGCAAAGTTAAGCTGAATTGCAAAATCGATAAGTCTGTAATGGCAGGCGTAATCATCCGTGCGGGTGATATGGTCATTGATGGCAGCGTACGCGGCCGTCTTGAGCGCCTTGCAGACGTCTTGCAGTCTTAAGGGGACTGGAGCATGCAACTGAATTCCACCGAAATCAGCGAACTGATCAAGCAGCGCATTGCTCAGTTCAATGTTGTGAGTGAAGCTCACAACGAAGGTACTATTGTTTCTGTAAGTGACGGTGTTATCCGCATCCACGGCCTGGCCGATTGTATGCAGGGTGAGATGATTTCCCTGCCGGGTAACCGTTACGCTATCGCACTGAACCTGGAGCGCGACTCTGTAGGTGCTGTTGTGATGGGTCCATACGCTGACCTCGCCGAAGGCATGAAGGTGAAGTGTACTGGCCGTATTCTGGAAGTGCCGGTTGGCCGTGGCCTGCTGGGTCGCGTTGTTAACACCCTGGGTGCCCCAATCGACGGTAAAGGTCCGGTTGAGCACGATGGCTTCTCTCCAATCGAAGTTATCGCACCAGGCGTTATCGACCGTCAGTCCGTTGATCAGCCAGTGCAGACTGGTTATAAGTCCGTTGATGCCATGATCCCAATCGGTCGTGGTCAGCGTGAACTGATCATCGGTGACCGTCAGACCGGTAAAACCGCAATGGCTATCGACGCCATCATCAACCAGCGCGATTCCGGCATCAAATGTGTGTACGTGGCTATCGGCCAGAAAGCGTCCACCATTTCTAACGTGGTTCGTAAACTGGAAGAGCACGGCGCACTGGCTAACACCATCGTTGTTGTGGCGACTGCCTCTGAATCTGCTGCACTGCAATACCTGGCGCCATATGCCGGTTGCGCAATGGGCGAATACTTCCGTGACCGCGGTGAAGATGCGCTGATCGTATACGATGACCTGTCTAAACAGGCTGTTGCTTATCGTCAGGTTTCCCTGCTGCTCCGTCGTCCACCTGGACGTGAAGCATTCCCGGGCGACGTATTCTACCTCCACTCTCGTCTGCTGGAGCGTGCATCCCGCGTTAACGCGGAATACGTCGAGAACTTCACCAAAGGTGAAGTGAAAGGTAAAACCGGTTCTCTGACCGCTCTGCCGATCATCGAAACCCAGGCGGGTGACGTTTCTGCGTTCGTTCCGACCAACGTAATTTCCATTACCGATGGTCAGATCTTCCTGGAAACCAACCTGTTTAACTCCGGTATTCGTCCGGCAGTTAACCCGGGTATCTCCGTATCGCGTGTTGGTGGTGCAGCTCAGACCAAGATCATCAAGAAACTGTCCGGTGGTATTCGTACCGCGCTGGCACAGTATCGTGAACTGGCAGCGTTCTCTCAGTTCGCTTCCGATCTGGATGAAGCAACCCGTAAACAGCTGAGCCACGGTCAGAAAGTGACCGAGCTGCTGAAACAGAAACAGTATGCCCCTATGTCTGTTGCACAACAGGGCCTGGTGCTGTTCGCGGCTGAACGCGGTTACCTCGAAGATGTGGAACTGGCGAAAATCGGTAGCTTCGAAGCCGCTCTGCTGGCTTACGTCGACCGTGATCACGCTCCGCTGATGCAAGAGATTAACCAGTCCGGTGGCTATAACGACGAAATCGAAGGCAAGCTGAAAGCTATCCTCGATTCCTTCAAAGCAACCCAGTCCTGGTAATCGTCCGGCGGCTTGTCTCAGGACAGGCCGTCTGGCATTGAGGAGAAGCTCATGGCCGGCGCAAAAGAGATACGTAGTAAGATCGCAAGCGTCCAGAACACGCAGAAGATCACTAAAGCGATGGAGATGGTCGCCGCTTCCAAAATGCGTAAATCGCAGGATCGCATGGCGGCCAGCCGTCCTTATGCAGATACCATGCGCAAAGTGATTGGTCACCTTGCGAACGGTAATCTGGAATATAAGCACCCTTACCTGGAAGAACGCGACGTTAAACGCGTGGGCTACCTGGTGGTGTCGACCGACCGTGGTCTGTGTGGCGGCTTGAACATTAACCTGTTCAAAAAATTGCTGGCGGATATGAAAGCGTGGTCCGAAAAAGGCGTTCAGTGCGATATCGCAATGATCGGCTCTAAGGGCGTATCTTTCTTCAATTCCGTAGGTGGCAATATCGTCGCTCAGGTGACCGGTATGGGTGATAACCCGTCCCTGTCCGAACTGATTGGTCCGGTAAAAGTTATGTTGCAGGCCTACGATGAAGGCCGTCTGGACAGACTGTACGTTGTCAGCAACAAATTTATTAACACCATGTCTCAGGTTCCAACTATCACTCAGATGTTGCCTCTCCCGGCTTCGGACGATGGCGAGTTGAAGCAAAAAACCTGGGATTACCTGTATGAACCCGATCCGAAAGCGCTGTTGGATACTCTGCTGCGTCGTTACGTCGAATCTCAGGTTTATCAGGGCGTTGTAGAAAACCTGGCCAGCGAGCAAGCCGCACGTATGGTGGCGATGAAAGCCGCGACCGATAATGGCGGCAGCCTGATTAAAGAGCTGCAGTTGGTCTACAACAAAGCTCGTCAGGCCAGCATTACTCAGGAACTCACCGAGATTGTCTCGGGGGCCGCCGCGGTTTAACCAGGTTTACGAATTACGTAGAGGATTCAAGATGGCTACTGGAAAGATTGTCCAGGTAATCGGCGCCGTGGTGGACGTCGAGTTCCCTCAGGACGCCGTACCACGCGTGTACGACGCGCTTGAGGTACAGAATGGTAACGAGAGCCTGGTGCTGGAAGTTCAGCAGCAGCTCGGCGGCGGTATCGTGCGTACCATCGCCATGGGTTCTTCCGACGGTCTGCGTCGTGGTCTGGAAGTTAAAGACCTTGAGCACCCGATCGAAGTTCCTGTAGGTAAAGCAACGCTGGGTCGTATCATGAACGTATTGGGTCAACCAATCGACATGAAAGGCGACATCGGCGAAGAAGAGCGTTGGGCTATCCACCGCGCAGCACCTTCCTACGAAGAGCTGTCCAGCTCTCAGGAACTGCTGGAAACCGGCATCAAAGTTATCGACCTGATGTGTCCGTTTGCGAAGGGCGGTAAAGTGGGTCTGTTCGGTGGTGCGGGTGTGGGTAAAACCGTAAACATGATGGAGCTGATCCGTAACATCGCGATCGAGCACTCCGGTTATTCCGTGTTTGCAGGTGTGGGTGAGCGTACTCGTGAGGGTAACGACTTCTACCACGAAATGACTGACTCCAACGTTCTGGACAAAGTATCCCTGGTTTACGGTCAGATGAACGAGCCACCAGGAAACCGTCTGCGCGTTGCGCTGACCGGCCTGACTATGGCTGAGAAATTCCGTGACGAAGGCCGTGACGTTCTGCTGTTCGTCGATAACATCTACCGTTATACCCTGGCCGGTACAGAAGTATCTGCACTGCTGGGTCGTATGCCTTCTGCGGTAGGTTATCAGCCAACCCTGGCGGAAGAGATGGGTGTTCTTCAGGAACGTATCACCTCTACCAAAACCGGTTCTATCACCTCCGTTCAGGCGGTATACGTACCTGCGGATGACTTGACTGACCCATCTCCAGCAACCACCTTTGCGCACTTAGATGCAACCGTGGTACTGAGCCGTCAGATCGCGTCCCTGGGTATCTACCCGGCCGTTGACCCGCTGGACTCCACCAGCCGTCAGCTGGATCCACTGGTTGTTGGTCAGGAACACTACGACACCGCGCGTGGCGTACAGTCCCTGCTGCAACGTTACCAGGAACTGAAAGACATCATCGCCATCCTCGGTATGGATGAGCTGTCTGAAGAAGACAAACTGGTGGTAGCACGCGCACGTAAGATCCAGCGCTTCCTGTCCCAGCCGTTCTTCGTAGCAGAAGTATTCACCGGTTCTCCGGGTAAATACGTTTCTCTGAAAGACACCATCCGTGGCTTTAAAGGCATCATGGAAGGCGAATACGATCACCTGCCAGAGCAGGCGTTCTACATGGTTGGTTCCATCGACGAAGCCGTGGAAAAAGCCAAAAAACTTTAACGCCTTAATCGGAGGGTGATATGGCAATGACTTACCACCTGGACGTCGTCAGCGCAGAGCAACAAATGTTCTCTGGTCTGGTCGAGAAAATCCAGGTAACGGGTAGTGAAGGTGAACTGGGTATCTTCCCGGGTCACGCACCGCTGCTCACCGCCATTAAGCCTGGTATGATCCGCATCGTTAAACAGTTCGGTCATGAAGAGTTCATCTATCTGTCCGGCGGCATTCTTGAAGTGCAGCCAGGCAGTGTGACCGTTCTGGCCGATACCGCTATCCGTGGACAGGATCTCGACGAAGCGCGAGCCCTGGAATCGAAGCGTAAGGCTGAAGAGCACATTAGCAGCTCTCATGGCGACGTGGATTACGCTCAGGCGTCTGCGGAGCTGGCCAAAGCTATCGCGAAACTGCGCGTTATCGAGTTGACCAAAAAAGCGATGTAACACCGGCTTGAAAAGCAAAAAGCCAGTCTGGATCCCAGGCTGGCTTTTTTTATGGTTTCGTTTCAGGAAAAATGAAACTGAAAAGCTGTTTTATTATTTTGTGATTCTCGTCACAAAAATATTGATCGGTTAAAATTTGAGGAGTAGACTTCTTTTTGTGACTTGAGTCACATAATTTCACCCATAAAATCAGGATGCCTCCATGAAACTGATCAATAAAATCATCGCTCTTTTCAGCTCAATGAATGTCTCTTTCGGCACATTCAACCACTAATCGCTGAATGCCGAGTGGCGCCATGCTTACCGTTGTGTGATAAGCGAAGCGCCATCTGGCAGCACCTCGCCTTTGCTGTTCACGCTTTTCCCCTTCGCCATAAAATAGTTCGACTCATCGATATTCCCCACCACCGCATCGTCATATTTGCCAGGCGCAGTCCGCACGGACTTATTGCCCGTGAATACTCCCTGCGTGGAAGCATCGCCATACGGGCTGGGACGGAAGATAAAGTTAAAGCGCAGATTGTCGACGGCCAGATTATTGGTAACCACCAGCGCGCCCGGGTTGAAGTTATCGGTAAACCCGTCAAGATGATTGCCCGTAGCTTTGCTGTTACGGATCTCATGCGCGACCGGCTGCCCTTCCCCACCGAGCTTAAAGCCGTTGCTGATATTGTTTTCAGCGACTGAATTCTCAATCACCACCACCCCATTCGCCCCGTCTTCAATTTTGTTAAACAGGTCAAAACCGTCATCAACATTATCGTGGGAATAGCAGTTCTCCAGGCGGTTGCCCTCCCCGACGCGCATTTTGACGGCAAAACCGTCGGCGTTAATCTTGCCCGGATCCTCATTGCCCCATGATTCGGAATGGATCACCCGGTTGTGGCTCGCCCACAGCGGACGGCCAACGTTCTCCGGCGAGGAGATCTGAATGCCGGTATCGTCATTGCGGTAGGCCTTCACGTTGGCGATCAGGTTATGGCTGCCCTGTATACGCAGGCTTTTCCCGGTGACGTCGATCCCGGTGATATGCCAGTTATTCGCCTCCAGCCGCAGCCCGTGGATCACGGCTTTCCCCTCGGCTTCGAGAGTTTTCGGCTTCTCCGCGCTGCCGCTGGCCGTCAGCGGGATGGTGCTCAGCGGGTAATCGCCGGCCTGAAGAACGATTTTCCCTCCTGCCGGGAGCAGGCTGATGGCGGTGGCGATATCTATCGGCGCGTCCGGCGAGCCTTTAGCTTCCGCCGAGCCTTGCGGGGAGACATACAGCGTCGTCAGCGGGTTATCCGCCCGTTTTTCTACGCTGAAATCCTGATGCACCGGGGCGTTGTCGGACGCGCTGGTGGGGGTAAAGGTCAGGCGGAAGGCATTCTTTTCACCGAGCGTTGCGGGCAGAGCGTACATCTCTCCGGCTTTGACCGGTTTATCATTACCGATCACCACTTCATTTTGTCGAACGCTAAAAAAGCCGTCGTAGTTGGCGCGGGCCTGAAGCAGATAGTGCGTTGAGCTGCTTTGCGTTCCCGAAGCGAGCTGCACGACGACCGGCTGCGCTTTCGCCTGCCAGGGGCTTGAAGCCGCCGTTTTAGCAGGGGTTGTTACAAGGGATGCCTCGGTAACGGTGATTTTTGCATTACGGGATGCGAAGAAGCCGACGTAATAGCGAGCGCTGTCCTGCACGGCGATAAGATCGGCGCGCGGTACGCTCTGGCTGACCCATGCATCGCTGCCCGCGGGCGCCCATGAGGTCACAAAGCCGCTATTGGTGCGCTCAAGCCGGAGGCGGAATACCGGCGTCTGTTGAATATCGACCTCTTCCCTGTAGCTCTGCTTTTTGATCGCCGCTCCGGCATCACCCCACGGGTGAGAAATCCCTTCCCGGGTGATGGCCTGCAATTTTATACGCTGACGATCTTGCTTATCCTGGGTCATGATGGCGTTCATCACCATATTCGACGCGGCGGGAAACTCCTCGTACCCCTCTTTCAGCGGCTGCTGGCGCGGCACGCCGAGAACATCGCGCACCAGAAGGCCCGCCCCCTCCTGTGCGGCCGGTTTCGCGCCGTTCTCCGGGCCAAACTGATCCACTCTCACGCTAGCCTGCAAAACGAAGTTCTCCGTCACCGGAAGTTCGGTATAGAAGAAGGTCAGCCCGTCGTGCGAGTTAGCGATTTTGCCGCCCCGGCTTTCGAGGGTGACGGGTTTTGATAAATCCGCGGCGTCCTGCGGCGTGAGTCTGACGCCATCAATGGTGACATCGTTAACGCCTATTTTGTCGGGCAGCACGTTGGAGGAAAAATTCAGATCGGTCGATTGCCCGAAGGCGATCGCTTTCCAGACGTGCGCTGGCTCAGCCGAAGAGGCGGCAAAGGTGCTACACATCATGAGCGCCAGAGGTATTTTATAATTCATTTTATTCTCCTGAGTGATAATTGAGCGCCATTATCATCAAGATGAAACGGTGTTTCTTTTTTATGCGTCACACTATTCAATTATTAAAACTGCGTTTTAATTTTTGATATCTTTATTCATGAGGCGAAAGAATGGCTAAGCTACTGTGAGGGCTGGCGACTTCCCCCGAGAATGCTATTTTCCAGAGAAAAAGTGATTTACTCTGCGCGTAAAAGTATCCTCAAATAGCCCGTAAAGCCCCGCGTTGAGCGTTTTAGCATCACTCCATTTTATGGCGCAAAATATGTAGAATTTTCAACGTCAAAGGGTTTTACTTCTCACTCAAATTACAGTCAGGACGCGTATGTTGAACAATACGATGAGCGTGGTCATCCTTGCCGCTGGCAAAGGCACCCGCATGTATTCCGATCTTCCAAAGGTGCTGCACACCCTGGCAGGAAAGCCGATGGTGCAGCATGTCATTGATGCCGCGAATGAACTCGGCGCAAAACAGGTTCACCTGGTGTACGGCCACGGCGGCGATCTCCTCAAGCAGACGCTGCGTGATGACAACCTCAACTGGGTGCTTCAGGCCGAACAGCTCGGTACGGGCCATGCGATGCAGCAGGCCGCGCCGTTCTTCGGCGATGACGAAGATATCCTGATGCTGTACGGCGATGTTCCGCTGATATCCGTCGAAACCCTGACCCGCCTGCGTGACGCGAAACCGCAGGGCGGTATCGGTCTGCTGACCGTGGTGCTGGACGATCCGAGCGGATATGGCCGTATTACCCGTGAAAACGGCAAAGTGACCGGCATCGTTGAGCACAAAGATGCCAGCGAAGCCCAGCGCGAGATCCCGGAAATTAACACCGGCATCCTGATCGCCAACGGCGCGGACATGAAGCGCTGGCTGTCGAAACTGAACAACAACAATTCACAGGGTGAATATTACATCACCGATATTATCGCCCTGGCCTACCAGGAAGGTCGCGACATTGCGGCAGTGCATCCGGCGCGCATCAGCGAAACGGACGGCGTGAACAACCGCCTGCAACTTTCTCGTCTGGAGCGTATTTATCAGTCCGAACAGGCTGAAAAACTGCTGCTGGCGGGCGTCATGCTTAAGGATCCGGCGCGTTTTGATCTGCGCGGCACTCTGTCTCACGGGCGTGACGTTGAGATCGATACTAACGTTATTCTCGAAGGCAGCGTCACCCTGGGCCACCGCGTGAAGATTGGCACCGGCTGCGTGATCAAAAATAGCGTGATTGGCGATGACTGCGAAATCAGCCCGTACAGCGTGGTGGAAGATGCGCATCTCGATGCGGCCTGCACCATCGGCCCGTTTGCGCGTCTGCGCCCGGGCGCAGAGCTGCTGGAAGGCGCGCACGTTGGCAACTTCGTTGAGATGAAAAAGGCGCGCCTGGGTAAAGGCTCTAAAGCCGGTCATTTGACCTATCTTGGCGATGCGGAAATTGGCGATAACGTGAATATCGGCGCGGGTACGATTACCTGCAACTATGACGGCGCGAACAAGTTTAAAACCATCATCGGCGATGACGTGTTTGTGGGCTCCGATACGCAGCTGGTGGCGCCGGTGACGGTCGGCAACGGTGTGACCATCGCCGCCGGGACAACCGTGACGCGCGATGTGGCCGAGAACGAACTGGTGTTGAGCCGCGTGCCGCAGATCAACAAGCAGGGCTGGACACGCCCGGTGAAGAAGAAATAACAACAAGGCGGGTGGCGCTACGCTTACCCGCCCTACGATTGAGTAGGCCTGATAAGGCGTAGCCGTCATCAGGCAAACCCGGGTGAGGAGGTAAATATATATCTTCCCCCACCAGCAGTACCCATAAAAATAACCCCACTCTCTACAAGGCTCGGGGCGCCCGGAAAGGGCAAATACAGGTCAGCGACAACGCAGGCATAATGCCTAAATTCGGAATCTAAAACTATGTGTGGAATTGTTGGCGCAGTTGCGCAGCGTGATATTGCTGAAATCCTTCTCGAAGGCTTACGTCGTCTGGAATACCGTGGCTATGACTCTGCGGGTCTGGCGGTGGTGGATGCGGAAGGTCATATGACCCGCCTGCGTCGTCTGGGTAAAGTGCAGATGCTGGCGCAGGCGGCGGAAGAACATCCGCTGCACGGCGGCACGGGTATTGCGCATACCCGTTGGGCGACGCACGGCGAACCCTCTGAAGGCAACGCCCACCCGCATGTGTCTGAACACATTGTGGTGGTGCATAACGGCATTATCGAAAACCACGAACCGCTGCGCGAAGAGCTGAAAGCGCGCGGCTACACCTTTGTGTCCGAAACCGACACCGAAGTGATTGCTCACCTGGTCCACTGGGAGCTGGCGAAGGGCGGCACGCTGCGCGATGCGGTACTGCGCGCGATCCCTCAGCTGCGTGGCGCATACGGTACGGTGATCATGGATTCCCGCGACCCGAGCACCCTGCTGGCCGCGCGTTCCGGCAGCCCGATGGTGATCGGGCTGGGTATGGGCGAGAACTTCATCGCCTCCGATCAGCTGGCGCTGCTGCCTGTGACCCGCCGCTTTATCTTCCTTGAAGAGGGCGATATCGCCGAAGTGACGCGCCGCGAAGTTTCCATTTTCGATAAATCCGGCGCGGCGATTAAACGCCCTGAGATCGAATCTAACCTGCAATACGATGCGGGCGACAAGGGCGCGTATCGTCACTACATGCAGAAAGAGATCTACGAGCAGCCAAACGCCATCAAAAACACCCTGACCGGGCGCATCAGCCACGGCCAGGTCGATCTGAGCGAGCTGGGTGCCAACGCGGCCGAACTGCTTTCTCAGGTTGAGCATATTCAGATCGTGGCCTGCGGCACCTCGTACAACTCCGGGATGGTCTCTCGCTACTGGTTTGAATCCCTGGCGGGCGTGCCGTGCGACGTGGAAATCGCGTCTGAGTTCCGCTACCGTAAATCCGCGGTGCGTCGTAACAGCCTGATGATCACCCTTTCCCAGTCTGGCGAAACGGCGGATACCCTGGCGGCGCTGCGCCTGTCGAAAGAGCTGGGCTATCTTGGCTCGCTGGCGATTTGTAACGTCCCTGGCTCCTCGCTGGTGCGTGAATCCGATCTGGCGCTGATGACCAAAGCCGGTACCGAAATCGGTGTGGCATCAACCAAAGCCTTTACCACTCAGCTGACCGTTCTGCTGATGCTGGTGGCGAAGCTGGCGCGTCTGAAAGGCGTGGATGCTTCCGTTGAGCAGGACATTGTTCACGGGTTGCAGGCGCTGCCGAGCCGTATTGAGCAGATGCTGTCTCAGGACAAACGCATCAAGGCGCTGGCGGAAGATTTCTCCGACAAACATCACGCGCTGTTCCTTGGCCGTGGCGATCAGTATCCGATCGCACTGGAAGGCGCGCTGAAGCTGAAAGAGATCTCCTACATCCATGCGGAAGCCTACGCCGCGGGTGAGCTGAAGCACGGCCCGCTGGCGCTGATTGACGCCGATATGCCGGTTATCGTTGTGGCACCGAACAACGAACTGCTGGAAAAACTGAAATCGAACATCGAAGAGGTCCGTGCCCGCGGTGGCGTACTGTTCGTCTTTGCGGATAAAGATGCCGGTTTTGCCAGCAGCGACAATATGCACATCATTGAGATGCCGCATGTGGAAGAGGTGATCGCGCCAATCTTCTACACCGTTCCGTTGCAGCTGCTGGCGTATCACGTGGCGCTGATCAAAGGCACCGACGTTGACCAGCCGCGTAACCTGGCGAAGTCCGTTACCGTCGAATAATCTCTCCGGGCTCCACCTTCGGGTGGAGCTTTTTTATCCCATCTGGTTTGTTTTTAATCAACGCTTCCCCGCTTTTATAGATGACAATCTGTCATCTTCAGCTACTTTTTTCAGTGTCACATAAAGAAAATATAACTGTAAATCTACCGTCATGTTTGTGTCTAACATGATGATATTCATTGAGTATTTCGACAGTTTTTAACTGAAGTTTTCGTTGTCATAAAACTGTCATAATTCGTACATTTATCTGTCACCTGTTTGTCCTATTTTGCTCATCGTAGCCACTAAACAACGATTTACGAAAATCTTGCAGGAGACATTATGAAAGTTATGCGTACCACTGTCGCAACTGTTGTCGCCGCGACCTTATCTCTGAGCGCTTTCTCTGTATTCGCAGAGGCAAGCCTGACTGGCGCTGGTGCAACCTTCCCTGCGCCGGTGTATGCCAAATGGGCGGATACCTACCAGAAAGAAACCGGTAACAAGGTTAACTATCAGGGTATCGGCTCCTCCGGTGGCGTTAAACAAATTACCGCGAACACCGTTGATTTCGGCGCATCAGACGCTCCGCTGTCTGATGAAAAACTGGCGCAGGAAGGCCTGTTCCAGTTCCCGACCGTGATCGGCGGCGTTGTGCTGGCCATCAACCTGCCGGGCGTGAAGTCGGGCGAGCTGGTGCTGGACGGCAAAACGCTGGGTGACATCTACCTCGGCAAAATCAAAAAATGGGATGACGAAGCGATTGCTAAGCTCAACCCAGGCATGAAACTCCCTTCTCAGAACATCGCCGTGGTTCGCCGCGCGGATGGTTCGGGCACCTCCTTCGTCTTCACCAGCTACCTGGCAAAAGTGAACGACGAGTGGAAATCTAAAGTCGGCTCCGGCTCTACCGTCAACTGGCCAACCGGTTTGGGCGGTAAAGGTAACGACGGTATCGCCGCGTTCGTACAGCGTCTGCCTGGCTCCATCGGCTACGTAGAATATGCGTACGCGAAGCAGAACAACCTGGCCTATACCAAACTGGTTTCTGCTGACGGCAAGCCGGTCAGCCCGACGGAAGAAAACTTTGCTAACGCCGCGAAAGGCGCTGACTGGAGCAAATCCTTCGCACAGGATCTGACTAACCAGAAAGGCGACAATGCATGGCCAATCACCTCTACCACGTTCATTCTGGTTCACAAAGATCAGAAGAAGCCTGAGCAGGGTACGGAAGTGCTGAAGTTCTTCGACTGGGCATACAAAAACGGCGGCAAACAGGCTAACGATCTGGATTACGCCAGCCTGCCGGACAGCGTGGTTGAGCAGGTTCGTGCTGCATGGAAGACCAACGTAAAAGACAGCAGCGGTAAAGCGCTGTACTAACAGGATATATTTAACGAAGATGGCGGGTGGCGCTGCGCTTACCCGCCCTACGGTTTAATCTGTAGGCCCGGTAAGCGTCAGCGCCACCGGGCATATTCGTAAAAACGTCTCAAACAGAAGAGTGATTTATGGCTGCAACCAAGCCTGCATTTAACCCTCCGGGTAAAAAAGGTGACATGATTTTCAGCGCGCTGGTCAAACTGGCTGCGCTGATTGTGCTATTGCTGCTGGGCGGCATTATCGTGTCTCTGATTTTCTCCTCCTGGCCAAGCATTCAGAAATTCGGTTTCTCCTTCCTGTGGACAAAAGAGTGGGACGCGCCGAACGATATCTACGGTGCGCTGGTGCCCATCTACGGCACGCTGGTGACCTCGTTCATCGCCCTGCTGATCGCCGTTCCGGTCAGCTTTGGTATCGCCCTGTTCCTGACCGAGCTGGCACCCGGCTGGCTGCGACGTCCGCTCGGTATTGCGATCGAACTGCTGGCGGCTATTCCGAGTATCGTTTACGGCATGTGGGGCCTGTTTATCTTCGCGCCGCTGTTCGCCACCTACTTCCAGGAGCCGGTGGGCAACGTACTGTCTGCGATCCCGTTTGTGGGAGCGCTGTTCGAGGGCCCGGCGTTCGGTATCGGTATTCTGGCGGCTGGCGTGATCCTCGCCATCATGATCATTCCGTACATTGCGGCGGTAATGCGCGATGTCTTCGAACAAACCCCGGTGATGATGAAAGAGTCGGCCTACGGCATCGGCTGCACCACCTGGGAAGTTATCTGGCGCATCGTTCTTCCGTTCACCAAAAATGGGGTGATCGGGGGCGTGATGCTCGGCCTGGGCCGCGCGCTGGGTGAAACCATGGCGGTGACCTTTATCATCGGCAACACCTACCAGCTCGACAGCGCCTCGCTGTTCATGCCGGGTAACAGCATTACGTCGGCGCTGGCGAACGAATTTGCCGAAGCGGAATCCGGGCTGCACGTTGCCGCGCTGATGGAGCTGGGTCTGATCCTGTTTGTTATCACCTTCATCGTTCTGGCGATTTCCAAGCTGATGATTATGCGTCTGGCTAAAAATGAGGGGGCACGCTAATGGCGACTCTCGAAATGCAAAGCACCGCCGAGCTGGCGGAGTCCCGCCGTAAGATGCAGTCAAAGCGCCGTTTGAAAAACCGCATTGCGCTGACGCTCTCCATGGCGACCATGGCGTTTGGCCTGTTCTGGCTGGTCTGGATCCTCTTCTCGACCATAGTTCGCGGTATCGACGGCATGTCGCTGGCGCTGTTCACCGAGATGACGCCGCCGCCGAACACGGCGGGCGGTGGTCTGGCGAACGCCCTTGCGGGCAGCGGCCTGCTGATCCTGTGGGCGACCGTGGTGGGCACGCCGCTGGGCATTATGGCGGGGATTTACCTCGCGGAATATGGCCGTAAATCCTGGCTCGCGGAAGTGATTCGCTTCATCAACGACATTCTGCTTTCTGCCCCGTCTATCGTGGTCGGCCTGTTTGTCTACACCGTGGTGGTGGCGCAGATGGAGCACTTCTCCGGCTGGGCGGGCGTGATTGCGCTGGCGCTGTTGCAGGTGCCTATCGTTATCCGAACCACGGAAAACATGCTGAAACTGGTGCCGGACAGCCTGCGCGAAGCGGCTTACGCGCTGGGAACGCCAAAGTGGAAAATGATCTCCGCGATTACGCTAAAAGCGTCAATCTCCGGGATTATGACCGGTATCCTGCTCGCCGTTGCGCGTATCGCCGGTGAAACGGCTCCGCTGCTGTTTACCTCCCTCTCCAACCAGTTCTGGAGCACGGACATGATGCAGCCGATCGCCAACCTGCCGGTCACCATCTTTAAATTTGCGATGAGCCCGTTCGCGGAGTGGCAGCAGCTGGCCTGGGCCGGGGTGCTGATTATTACCCTTTGCGTACTGTTGCTGAACATTCTGGCGCGCGTCATTTTCGCGAAGAAGAAACACGGTTAATTTTTTACGGCGCGGCACGTCGCGGCGCCGAATGAGGAAATGAGTCAATGAGTATGGTTGATACTGCCCCGGGTAAGATTCAGGTTCGCGATTTGAACTTCTACTACGGCAAATTCCATGCCCTGAAGAATATCAACCTGGATATCGCTAAGAACCAGGTCACGGCATTCATCGGTCCGTCCGGCTGTGGCAAATCCACGCTGCTGCGTACCTTTAACAAAATGTATTCGCTCTATCCGGAGCAGCGCGCCGAAGGGGAGATCCTTCTCGACGGCGACAACATTCTCACTAATACCCAGGATATCGCCCTGCTGCGTGCCAAAGTGGGTATGGTGTTCCAGAAGCCAACGCCGTTCCCGATGTCGATTTACGACAACATCGCCTTTGGCGTTCGCCTGTTCGAGAAGCTCTCCCGTGCCGATATGGACGAGCGCGTGCAGTGGGCCTTGACCAAGGCCGCATTATGGAATGAAACCAAAGATAAGCTGCACCAGAGCGGGTACTCTCTCTCCGGTGGTCAGCAGCAGCGTCTGTGCATTGCGCGTGGCATCGCCATTCGCCCGGACGTGCTGCTGCTGGACGAGCCGTGTTCAGCGCTGGATCCGATCTCAACCGGTCGTATCGAAGAGCTGATCACCGAGCTGAAGCAGGATTACACCGTGGTTATCGTGACCCACAACATGCAGCAGGCCGCGCGTTGTTCCGATCACACGGCGTTTATGTACCTGGGCGAGTTGATTGAGTTCAGCAACACGGACGATCTGTTCACTAAGCCCGCGAAGAAACAAACCGAAGACTACATCACCGGACGCTACGGCTGATTCAGGAGTGCGCAATGGATAATCTCAATCTTAACAAACACATTTCCGGCCAGTTTAACGCCGAGCTGGAAAGCATCCGCACCCAGGTGATGACCATGGGCGGTATGGTCGAGCAGCAGCTTTCTGATGCGATCACCGCGATGCATAACCAGGACAGCGAGCTGGCGAAGCGCGTCATTGCAGGCGACCAAAACGTCAACATGATGGAAGTCGCGATCGACGAAGCCTGCGTGCGCATTATCGCCAAACGTCAGCCGACGGCGAGCGACCTGCGTCTGGTGATGGCGATCATCAAAACCATCGCCGAGCTGGAGCGTATTGGTGACGTGGCGGATAAAATCTGCCGTACCGCGCTCGAGAAGTTTTCCCAGCAGCACCAGCCGCTGCTGGTGAGCCTGGAGTCGCTGGGTCGCCACACGGTGCAGATGCTGCACGACGTGCTGGACGCCTTTGCGCGTATGGATCTTGACGAAGCGGTACGTATTTATCGTGAAGATAAGAAGGTCGACCAGGAATATGAGGGCATCGTGCGTCAGCTGATGACCTACATGATGGAAGATTCACGCACCATTCCAAGCGTACTGACCGCGCTGTTCTGCGCGCGCTCTATTGAGCGCATCGGCGACCGTTGCCAGAACATTTGTGAATACATTTTCTATTTCGTGAAGGGCCAGGATTTCCGTCACGTGGGCGGCGACGAGCTGGACAAGCTGCTGGCGGGTAAAGATCCGAAAGAGTAAAACAATTAATAACGCCAGCACTGCTGGCGTTATATTTAATATGGCTTATATAATTCACGCAAATAATATTTAACGAGTTCCTGTAATATCCCAATTATTAATTTGTTCTTTGTCACAAATTACGGTATTCCGCATTGTCTTTCCCTCCCGCCTGCAACAGAATTACATCCCATATTAGTTTCAGTTGAAAATTAATTAGCGGGTTCCGCAATTATATTCACCACAGGATTGTAACCGTCGTCATACGGGCAAAACCTGAAAAGATCCTCCTCGAAAGAGGGGCGGTCTTTTCAGGTTTTTTTGTTTTTTAACGCCATGACAGGATAAAAGAGTGCCGTTTCGCAGGGAAGGCGCCGCGTCATCTGCATATGACACGTATTGATTTTTACCCTCGTTAGCCACTTTGGGGGATGAATAATCCCCCCGTTTTTTAATCTTAATAATTAAAAGGGAATATGATTATGTTCAGGAGAAATGCTATTACCTCTGCATTTTTAATGATGGTGCCTTTTTGCCAGGTTAATGCGGAATCATTAACGGTCGAGCAGCGTCTTGAATTACTCGAAAAGGCGTTAAAGGATACCCAGAGCGAGCTGGAATATTATAAAAAGCAGTCGACTCCGGTACCGTCGAGCGTAAAACCCGTTAAAAAACCGGAAGCGGTTCTGGTCAAAAATGATAACGCCGCAGGGGATGCATCAGCGCCAGCCTTGTCGTCAGTCACCATGAAGGATTTCAGTAAGTTTGTGAAAGACGAGATCGGGTTCAGCTACAATGGCTACTTCCGTTCAGGCTGGGGAACCGCTTCCCACGGCGCGCCAAAATCCTGGGCCATCGGCTCTCTGGGACGTCTGGGGAACGAATACACAGGCTGGTTTGATTTGCAGCTCAAACAGCGGGTCTACAGCGAAGGCAACAAGCGCGTGGATGCGATAGTGATGCTGGACGGTAACGTCAGCCAGCAGTACTCCACGGGCTGGTTCGGGGATAACGCGGGCGGCGAGAACTATCTCCAGTTCTCCGACATGTACGTCACCACGCAAGGCTTCTTACCGTTCGCCCCGGAAGCGGATTTCTGGGTCGGTAAGCACGGCGCGCCGAAAATCGAAATTCAGATGCTCGACTGGAAAACGCAGCGTACCGATGCCGCGGCGGGCGTGGGTCTGGAAAACTGGAAAATCGGCCCGGGCAAAGTGGATATCGCGCTGGTGCGTGAAGACGTCGACGACTACGACCGTGACCTGAAGAACAAGCAGAAGATCAATACCAACGCCATCGACCTGCGCTACAAAGAGCTGCCGCTGTGGGACAACGCGACCCTGATGCTGAGCGGGCGTTATGTCGCCGCGAACCAGAGCAGCAGCGAGAAGTATAACGAGGACAACAACGGCTATTACCAGTGGAAAGATACCTGGATGGTCGGCAGCACCGTGACGCACAAATTCACGGAGGGTGGCTTTAACGAATACTCGCTGCTGCTGGCAAACAACTCCATTGCGAGCAGCTTCTCCCGCTACGCCGGCTCCAGTCCGTTTACCACCTTTAACGGCCGCTACTATGGCGATCACACCAACGGAACGGCGGTGCGACTCGCTTCACAGGGTGAAATGTATTTGGGTGACGACGTAATCGTGGCGAACGCGCTGGTCTACTCGTTTGGTAATGACGTTTATAGCTACGAAACCGGCGCCCATTCTGATTTCGAATCCATCCGCGCCGTGGTGCGTCCTGCCTATATCTGGGACAAATTCAACCAGACCGGCGTCGAGCTGGGCTACTTCAAACAGAAAAACATCGACCTGAGCGGCACCAACTATTACGAGTCCGGCTATAAGGCGACGCTGTTCCATACCTTTAAGGTCAATACCAGCATGTTGACCTCCCGCCCGGAAATTCGTTTCTACGGCACTTACATTAAGGCGGAAGATACCGATCTCGATGACTACACCTTCGCAGACGGGAAAAAGGATCAGTTCGCGGTAGGTGCGCAGGCTGAAATCTGGTGGTAATCAGAACATTGAAAAGGATGTGTTTATGAAACGCGTTAAATCGGTTTTATCCCTTATTGCGCTGTCGGTGTGTCTTAGCCAGCAGGTGAACGCCTCTGCGCTGCCTGATACGCCCGATCCGGCGATGACCGTGCAGCAGTACGTGACTCAGGTCAACGCGGACAAATCCATCACCTTCCGCTACTTCGCCCCGCAGGCGAAAAACGTGTCGGTGGTGATCGGCGTTCCCACTCCGGACAACATTCACCCTATGGTGAAGGACAGCGTGGGGATCTGGACCTGGCAGGCGCCGGTGATGAAGCCCAATTTGTACGAGTATTTCTTCAACATTGACGGCGTTCGCAGCATTGATACCGGCACGGCGATGCCGAAGCCGCAGCGCCAGGTGAACTCCAGCATGGTGCTGGTGCCGGGCAGTATTCTTGATGTGAATCCCGTCCCGCATGGCGATCTGATTGCGCTGACCTATCACTCCAGCGCCTTAAAATCCGAACGCCAGATGTTCGTCTGGACCCCGCCAGGCTACAGCGGTAAAGGGGAGCCGCTGCCGGTGCTCTATTTTTATCACGGGTTTGGCGATACCGGGCGCTCGGCGATTGACCAGGGGCGCATCGCGCAAATGATGGATAACCTGCTGGCCGAGGGCAAAATCAAGCCGATGCTGGTGGTGGTGCCGGATACCGAAACGGATGCAGAAGGGATTGTTCCTGAAACCTTCGTTCCCGGCGAGCGGCGCAAAGTGTTCTATCCGCTGAATGCAAAAGCCGCCGATCGCGAGCTGATGACCGACATTATTCCGCTCATCAGCAAGCGCTTCAACGTCCGTTCAGATGCGGACGGCCGCGCGCTGGCGGGGCTGTCTCAGGGCGGCTATCAGGCGCTGGTCTCAGGTCTCAATCATCTTGAAAGCTTCCGCTGGCTGGGCACCTTCAGCGGCGTGACGACCACGACGGTGCCGGATGCGGGCGTCAGCGCGCGTCTGGACAATCCTCAGTCCATCAACGCGCAGCTGCGCAACTTCACCGTGGTGGTGGGGGATCGGGATATGGTCACCGGGAAGGACATTGCCGGCCTGAAGGCCGAGCTGGAAAAACGCGATATTCGCTTTGAATATCATGAATATCCGGGGCTGAACCATGAGATGGACGTCTGGCGTCCGGCGTATGCCGAGTTCGTGCAGAAGTTATTCAAATAGCTGGCTTATCAGGACGATATGATGAGATTAATCATAACCGACGACTACGAGCAGATGAGCCAGTTTGCGGCCCAGCAGCTGTACGAGCTGATGGACAAGCCGCGCCTCGTTCACCTGGCGATCACGGCGGGCAGTACGCCGAAGCGCATGTACGAGCTGCTCACGCCGATGGTGAAAGGCAAAAACTGGCTCAAAAACGTGCAGTTTTACAATTTCGACGAGATCCCGTTTCGCGATAAGTCGGGCGATGGCGTCACCCTCACCAGCCTGCGCAACCTGTTCTTCACGCCGACGGCGGTCAACGAGGCGAATATCCATCAGCTGACGGTGGACAACTACGCGGGTCATGACCGGATGCTGGCGGAGAGAGGCGGGCTGGATCTGGTGGTGATGGGGCTGGGTGCCGACGGTCACTTTTGCGGCAATTTACCCAACACCACCCATTTTCACGACATGACCACTCTGGTGCCCATAGACGGTGAGCTGGTTAACCTCGTGGCGCACGAGCTGGGCGGTGATGTCTCACAGGTACCGACGCACTACGTGACCATGGGGCCGAAAAGCATCATGGCGGCGAAAAACCTGCTGGTGATCGTCAACGGTGAAGCGAAAGCGAAGGCGCTGAAGGGGATGCTGGAAGGGCCGGTGACAGAGGCGTTACCCGCGTCTGTGCTTCAGCTGCACCCGTTCCTGACGGTGATCGCAGATAAAGCGGCGGCATCTGAACTGACGCTGGCGTAAAGGTGTATGTCCCGCCGCGGTGCGGCGGGATGTCCCTTAGCGGGTGATGTTCCAGCCGCGCGCCTTCCACAGTTCCGGCAGCTGTGCCAGATCGGTAAAGGTGGTCACGTTTGGATGATCGATCGGCTTGTTGTGCGGATCGGCGCAGAAGTAAAACACCTCCATGCCTGCATCAATCCCCGACTGCGCGCCCGCCGTAGAATCATCCACCAGGATGCAGTTCTCGACGTTCACGTTCATCGCCTTAGCCGCGTGGAACATCAGGGCCGGATCCGGCTTCCAGCGCTGAATATCGTAGCCGCTGAACAGTTTTTCCGGGAAATGGTGCAACATCTCAAGCTTGCCCAGCGAGTGCTGCATTTTGCTGACCGGGCCGTTTGATACCACGCAGATCGGCACCGTCATGGCGTCCAGCAGCGCGTTTGCGCCAGCGATCACCTCCAGCTCCGAGTCGAAGAGGCGTGCGACCTCGGCGCGGTACACCGGCTCCAGATCGGCTTTCGCCAGATCTACGCCGTGTTCTTCGTTAATGATGTCGATGATTTCGTAGAGCTTCACGCCCTTAAAGCGTTTGAACACCTCTTCGAGATCGAGCGTAATGCCAAATTCCTGGAACATGGCGACATACGCGCGGGAACAAATGACCTCACTGTCGACAAGCGTACCGTCGCAGTCGAAAAATACCGCCTCAATTCCGGACATGCCTTTCCCTTTTAACAAGTTTAACGTTTACGTGATGCAGATTAACGACACGCAATCGTTGCCGTATAAGCAAATTCAATGAAAAAAAGTACCTCACAACCGCCCTTATTGTCGCATTTTGGTATAGGATAGCGACGAATTTTCCCTCCTTGTTCGGAAATAGATGATGAGTCAACAACACACTACCCAGACATCTGGTCAGGGTCTGCTTGAGCGCGTGTTTAAACTGCGCGAGCACGGCACAACGGCACGCACCGAAGTGATCGCCGGTTTCACCACCTTCCTGACGATGGTGTATATCGTTTTTGTTAACCCACAAATTCTGGGCGTTGCTGGCATGGACACCAGCGCCGTCTTCGTGACCACCTGCCTGATCGCTGCACTCGGCAGCATTCTGATGGGCGTATTTGCTAACCTGCCGGTTGCGCTGGCACCGGCAATGGGTCTGAACGCGTTCTTCGCCTTCGTGGTCGTTCAGGCGATGGGCCTGCCGTGGCAGGTGGGGATGGGCGCTATTTTCTGGGGCGCCATCGGCCTGCTGCTGCTGACCATTTTCCGTGTGCGCTACTGGATGATTGCCAATATCCCAGTGAGCCTGCGCGTGGGCATCACCAGCGGTATTGGTCTGTTCATCGGCATGATGGGGCTGAAAAACGCGGGCGTGATCGTCGCTAACCCGGATACGCTGGTGAGCATCGGCCATCTGACCTCGCACAACGTGCTGCTGGGCGTGCTGGGCTTCTTCATCATCGCTATCCTGGCGTCCCGCAACATTCATGCGGCGGTGCTGGTCTCTATCGTCGTAACCACGCTGCTGGGCTGGATGCTGGGTGATGTTCACTACAACGGCATCGTTTCTGCGCCGCCAAGCGTGAGCACCGTGATCGGTCACGTCGATCTGGCCGGTTCGCTGAACCTCGGTCTGGCGGGTGTGATTTTCTCCTTCATGCTGGTTAACCTGTTCGACTCCTCCGGTACGCTGATCGGCGTGACCGACAAAGCGGGTCTGGCGGATGAGAAGGGCAAATTCCCACGCATGAAGCAGGCGCTGTACGTTGACAGTATCTCGTCCGTAGCGGGTTCGTTTATCGGCACCTCGTCTGTTACCGCTTACATTGAATCCTCTTCCGGCGTGTCCGTGGGCGGTCGTACCGGCCTGACGGCGGTCGTGGTAGGCATTCTGTTCCTGCTGGTGATTTTCCTCTCTCCGCTGGCGGGCATGGTGCCTCCGTACGCGGCGGCAGGTGCGCTGATCTACGTGGGGGTGCTGATGACCTCCAGCCTGGTGCGCGTGAAGTGGGAAGATTTAACCGAAGCGGTTCCGGCGTTTATTACCGCGGTGATGATGCCGTTCAGCTTCTCGATTACCGAAGGTATCGCGCTGGGCTTTATCTCTTACTGCGTGATGAAGATCGGTACCGGTCGCTTCCGCGACCTCAGCCCGTGCGTCATCATTGTGGCGCTGTTGTTTGTGCTGAAGATTGTGTTCATCGACGCCAAATAAACGTGTTTGTTCCCTCTCCCTGTGGGAGAGGGCTAGGGTGAGGGTGAGGGCATCAGCCCGCTCGAAGCTTACGCCTTCACCCGCTTAATATAATCCCCGAACGCCGTCAGCTGACCAGACAGATGGTCACGCGTGCTCTGATCCACCACTTCACCCGTCTGCGGGTCGACCTTATTCTGAATCACACCGCCCATAAACTCAGGCTTGTTCATCACCATCGCGTCCAGGAAGACCAGGATCTGACGCAGGTGATACTGACAGCGCGCGCCGCCAATCGCGCCCATTGAGCTGGTCTGGATCAGCACCGGCTTGCCCGCCAGCGGCTGTTCCGGTAAACGGGATAACCAGTCGATGGCGTTTTTCAGGCCACCCGGCACCGAGTAGTTATACTCTGGCGTCACGATAACCACGCCGTCGGCCTGGCGGATCTGCTCTGCAATCGCTTCCACGCTCTGCGGAAAACCCTCTTCCTGCTGAACATCGGCATCGTACAGCGGGATCTCGCCGATTGAAGGCAGCGCGGAGATCTCCATCCCTGCCGGAGCCAGCTGCGGAAGCGTCCGCGCGACCATCCCATTAAAAGAACCTTTGCGCAGGCTTCCCAGTAACGTAACAACTTTCAACGTATCAGACATGATTACTCCTTTTCATCATGATGGCCCGGAACGGGTCAGTTAAGGGTAAGAGCTTTTTCTGCCGGTAAACTGGTTAACCTCATCAGGCGTGCGGCGGGTTCGTTGGCGCGCGCCGGCACATCAGGAAGGCTACGCCAGCCGCGCGCGCTGTCAAATTCCCAGATTTTCAGCCGCTCAATCGCAGGCGTCACCGCAATCGACCAAATCAGCACGTCTTCGGCGTCGCTCAATGCCTCCACCAGGGACGTTTTTGAGGCGCGAAGACGGCCCGAGCCGGGCAACAGCTGAAGCAGGCTCGCGTCATCCGCGGCGCAGCCCGAGAGCTTGCGAATGCTCTGGCGCAGCGTCACGAGCTGGGCTTTCGCCTCGTTGGGATCGTTCTGGTTACGGATCCACAGCTTCTCGTTGCTGGAAAGCGGATAGGCATCCAGCGCGTTAGCGCCGAGAAAACCGTGGGTCGCGCGCTGAAGTTCCAGATCCAGCCCGCAGTCGCCTTCGGTGGTCAGCGCAACGCCAGTGATGTTGCCGGTATAGGAGATGGAAAAGCGGGGAAGCGCGGGGTCCGCAAAGACCGGGCGGCCACCCGGCTGGGTGATGATATCCGGCAGCTCGCTGGTGCCGTACAGCATAAATAACAGTTCGGCGAGCAGCGCCCGGGAGGCTAAAAAGCGCGTCCGTCGATGCTCGGGAAGCTTACGTGCTTCTTCGTGACAGGCTAGTGAGATCCTGGCCGATACGAGGCGTCCTTCGGTGAGAGTCCCTCTTGCAAAGTGCGTTGCCATTTTTCGCTCCTTGATAATGGTCGTAGTCGGTTAAACGGTTACATTTATTATCGCTTAACTTCACTTCTGATTTAATCAGTAATTAGGATTAAGAGAAGTCTTAGCGCCGAACTTTACACATTATTAGGCAAAAATTTGATGGCTAACTCAGAGGTACACCGTAGAGCGCCTTAATGGTCTCCTTTAGCCACAGGATTTTTGGATTATGGCTGTTACGCTTATGCCAGATCATCGTAAAGGGGACGGTGAGCTTTTCAGCCTGCGCTTCGTCGATGGGAATGGGAAGGGAGATCAGCCTGCGCTGGTGGAGCTGATTATAGTGATGGCAGTAGTGCGGCGCGGTGGCGATATAGTTATGCCCCGGCTGCGCCGCCATAAACATCGACTGCTCAAACCCGGGCAGGCTCATGGCGATATTCCGCTCGCGGCCCATCTCTTTAAGCACCTCGTCCAGCGCCCAGGTGTCGCTGCGCTCCCAGAAGATGCTGATGTGCGGATAGCGCAAGAAGGTGTCGAGATTCCACTCCTCCTGCAATGCCGGGTGATCGTCGCGCAGATAGACGCACGGACGGTCGCTAAAGAGAATTTCATAGTCGATAAACCACGGCATCAGCTTGAGCAGCTCCCGGGAGCGCGGGTGCGTTTCGCGTCCGGTAAAGCCGAGATCCACCTCGCCACGGGTAATGGCGTCCAGCGAGTCGTAATCCCAGTGGCGCATCTTGACCGTCGCCTGCGGGTAGCGCTGGTTCACCTGTTCCAGCAGCGTATTCAGGCGGATCAGCATCAGCGGGGTTTCCGCCGCCAGCTCGAACGTCAGGCCGCCGGGGGAATCGTGGTGGAATTTATCGAGGATCTGATTGCCGATTTGCATCCAGTCCGCCAGATCCTGCTCAAGGCTCACGGTCAGCGCCGTTGGCAGCAGCCCGAGCGGCGTTTTCACAAACAGCGGATCCTCAAACCAGTCGCGCAGCTTCGCCAGCGATTTACTCACCGCCGAGGGCGTAACGTTCATCCGCTTCGCGGCTTTGGTCACGCTGCGCTCCTGCAACAGCAGTTGCAGGGTGAGCAGAAGATTAAGATCGAGGCTGCTGATGGGCTTCTTCATAGTGCGCGGCGGGCTGGATGACCAAAAGTAAAAGAATGCAGACCATGCTACAGCCAATCAGGATCCCGATCAGCATATTCAGCGCGTTAAGGCCAAGCACCGCCGCCAGCCAAATCCACAGAGAAGAGCCGCAGACCTGCGCAATGCCCAGCACCGAGCTTGCCACGCCCGCTCGCAGCGAGAACGGCCCGAGCGCCTGACTCATCGCCACGCCAAAGCCCACGGAGAACCCGGCACAAATCAGAGTAATGCCAGCCAGCATCACCGCGTGGGAGCTGGCGGTTGCCAGAAGCACACCCGCCGCGAGGAACAATACCTGCGAGGTGAGCATCAGCGTGCGCTGGCGGAAGATATTGAGCGCAAAGGGTGTTGAGAACGACACGGCCATACTGATCAGCGCGGTTAACGCCATCACCGTGGAATATTCACCGCGATCGAACCCCATAGTTTCCATAATCAGCACCGGGGAAACGTTTACATAGGTCAGGATCACGGCCACGCTCAGCGTGGTCACCGCCAGTCGACTGAGGAAGAAGCGGTTGAGCAGTTTTTCGCTCGGGTGCAGGGTGGCGGCGTGCTTCGCATGTTGCGAACCCGGCAGGGTCTCTTTCAGCACCGCGATGGAGAGAATAAAGACCAGCGCGCCCATTGCCGCCATCGTCCAGAACAGGCTCTGCCAGGGGAATTTCAGCATGATGAGATACCCGACAACCGGCGCGAGTACCGGAATGATGCAGGTGATCCCGTTGAGCATCGAGAGCACTTTGGCGCGCCGCTGGGCGCTCAGGGTATCGCGTAAAATCGCGAAGGCCACCACGTAACAGCCGCCCGCGCCGATGCCCTGAATAAAGCGTCCGACGAGGAAAAGCGTGCTGTTATGCGCCATTGAACATAGGATTGAGGCCAGCGCGAAAACTATCGCGCCGCAGAGGGCGACGGGCCTGCGCCCGGCTTTGTCGGCGATCTTCCCGGCAAACACCATCGACGATGCCATGCCCGCCAGGTAGGCCGAAAACGCGATGTGCAGCTGTGCTTCACTGGCCCCCAGATCGCGGGCGATATGCGGCAACCCCACCAGATACATATCAATGCCGGATGGATAAAGCAGAACCAGCGCAAAACTACAAAACAGAAAACGAGCCATAAACCCCCCATAGATGCAGGCAAGCAGCATAGGGGGGGAGAGGTGATTAAGCGAGTTGCCATTTGGACAATGGTGATTTCCTGAGGGGAAATCACCATCAATCAGCGGGATTACTTACCAATACAGAAGCTCGAGAAAATCCGCCCCAGCAAATCATCCGACGTAAACTCCCCGGTGATCTCGCTGAGATTCTGCTGCGCCAGGCGCAGCTCCTCGGCCAGCAGCTCACCCGCCCAGGCTCCGAGCAGCTGCGCTTTGCCCTGATCCAGATGCATCGCCGCCTGTTCCAGCGCCTGCAAATGGCGACGGCGCGCGAGGAAGCCGCCCTCCATGCTGGCGTCGAAGCCCATGCTCTGTTTGAGGTGGTTGCGCAGATCGTCCACGCCTTCACCGGTACGCGCCGACAGGCGGATCAGTGAGTGACCATTCACATCGCTGATGCCCAGCGTTTCGCCCGTGACGTCCGCTTTGTTGCGCACCACGGTGATCGGCAGTTTAGCGGGCAGACGGGCGATAAAGTCCGGCCAGATTTCTGCCGGGTCAACGGCGTCGGTGGTGGTGCCATCCACCATAAACAGCACGCGGTCGGCCTGCTCGATCTCCTGCCAGGCGCGCTCGATACCGATGCGTTCCACCTCGTCGCTGGCCTCGCGCAGGCCCGCCGTATCGATGATGTGCAGAGGCATTCCGTCGATGTGGATATGCTCGCGCAGCACGTCGCGCGTGGTGCCCGCGATATCGGTCACAATAGCCGCTTCGCGTCCGGCCAGCGCGTTCAGCAGGCTCGATTTACCGGCGTTAGGGCGTCCGGCAATCACCACCTTCATCCCTTCGCGCAGCAGGCTGCCCTGACGCGCTTCGGCGCGAACGGCGTCGAGATCCTGCATCACCTCGTTAAGCTGCGCTTCAATTTTACCGTCAGAGAGGAAGTCGATCTCCTCGTCCGGGAAGTCGATAGCCGCTTCGACGTAGATCCGCAGGTGAGTAAGTGCTTCCACAAGGTGATTTACGCGGGCGGAAAACGCCCCCTGCAACGAGTTAAGCGCAGAGCGGGCCGCCTGTTCAGAGCTGGCGTCGATCAGGTCGGCAATCGCTTCGGCCTGCGCCAGGTCGAGCTTGTCGTTCAGGAAGGCGCGCTCGGAGAACTCACCCGGCTTCGCGATGCGCAGGCCCGGGAGCGTCAGAATACGTTTTAACAGCAGGTCGAGGATCACCGGGCCGCCGTGCCCCTGGAGTTCCAGCACGTCTTCACCGGTGAAGGAGTTCGGGCCGGGGAACCACAGCGCAATCCCCTGATCGAGCGCGGTGCCGTCGCTATCTTTAAACGGCAGATAGTCGGCGTAGCGCGGTTTTGGCAGTTTACCCAGCACCGCTTCGGCAACCTCGCGCGCCTTCAGGCCGGAGATACGCAGAATGCCTACACCACCGCGTCCCGGTGGGGTTGCCTGGGCGACGATAGTGTCGTTATGGCTCATGATTGCTCTCGTTAAATACAAATAAAAAAGGCGGTCAACTGACCGCCCTTATTTTAGCTACTGCTTAACCGAATCAGGATTTTTTCTTCTCGCGGCTATGCAAGCCACGTTTTTCCAGACCACGGTAAATCAGCTGCTGCTGGATAATGGTCACCAGGTTGCTGACGATATAGTACAGCACCAGACCTGACGGGAACCACAGGAAGAACACGGTGAAGATGACCGGCATGAAGGTCATGATCTTCTGCTGCATCGGGTCGGTCACTGTGGTCGGCGACATCTTCTGGATGAAGAACATCGTGATACCCATCAGGATCGGCAGGATGTAGTAAGGGTCCTGTGCGGACAGGTCATGGATCCACAGGGCGAACGGCGCGTGGCGCAGCTCAACGGAGCCCATCAGCATGTAGTACAGCGCAAGGAAGATTGGCATCTGGATAAGCAGCGGGAAGCAACCACCCAGCGGGTTCACTTTCTCTGCTTTATACAGGGCCATCATTTCCTGGCTCTGACGCTGTTTGTCATCGCCCAGACGCTCACGCATCGCCGCAATCTTCGGCTGCAACATACGCATCTTCGCCATGGAGGTGTACTGCGCTTTGGTCAGCGGATACATGATGCCACGAACGATGAAGGTGATAACGATGATGGAGAAGCCCCAGTTACCCAGGAAGCTGTGGATGAACTTCAGCAGCTTAAACAGCGGCTGAGAGATGAACCACAACCAACCGTAATCTACGGTCAGATCCAGGTGCGGTGCGACCGCTGCCATTTTGTCCTGAATTTCCGGGCCAACCCACAGGGTGCTGCCCAGAGTACCGGTTTGACCCGGCTGAACCAGAACGGGCTGAGACTTATACCCGATAGCGGCAATGCCGTTGCCCAGGTTTGCGGTATAGAAGTTGTTGGTGCCTTCGTTACGCGGAACCCATGCAGTAGCGAAATACTGTTGCAGCATCGCAACCCAGCCGCCTTTCGCGCTGACGTTCAGGTTTTCGTTATCGGCAATGGTATCGAATTTGTATTTTTCATACTTCGCATCCGGCGTGGAGTACGCCGCACCACGGAAGGTATGCAGCGCAAAGTTGCTGCTTCCGGTGTCACGATGTGAAGGCAGATTGATGGACTGCTTCAGCTGACCGAAGGTCGACAGTTCCAGTGGTTTCGCACCGGTGTTCTGCACGTTATAGCCCACGCCCACCGCGTATTCACCGCGTTTCAGGGTGAAGGACTTGGTGAAGGTGTTGCCCGCAGCATCCGTATAGGTCATCGGGATCACCAGCTCGTTTTGGCCATCAGCCAGCACGAAGGTGTCTTTCTCGACGTTATACAGTGGACGCGCACCGTTAGCCGGGTTATCCGGGCCATCACGACCGGTCAGGCCGCTTTGTGCCTGATAGAGGAACTCTGGCGTGGTTTCCAGTAACTGGAACGGTTCGTTAGACTTCAGCTCTTTCGGGTAGGTCAACAGTAGCGCCTGCTCGATATCACCACCACGGGTGTTGATAGTCAGCTCAAGCACATCGGTCTTAACCGTAATCTGTTTCCCCTGGCCACTGGCCGGTACGCCCTGATCGGCGGCGCTACCCGCTGCTGTGGTCGTGGTCTGCGTGACCTGCTGTTGTGGTTGAGGATTTTTATCCTGCTCCCACGCTTGCCAGATCATGAAAGACACGAACAACAAAGCGATGATAAGAAGATTGCGTTGCGAATCCATCGTTAGTGTTCTCTGGTATCAAATGGTCCAGGCGGGACGGGGTCGTCACCACCAGGGTGTAAAGGGTGGCATTTTAATACGCGTTTCACCGTCAACCAACTGCCTTTTATCACTCCAAACCTGCGCAATGCCTCAATTCCATAGCTTGAGCATGTCGGTGTGAAACGGCAGTGCGGCCCGAGTAGCGGACTAATCAGGCGTTGATAGACCCGGATGAGGGCTATCAGGACCCGTGAGCCAGGCGACAATGGCGGCGCCATAATTTTTCCAACGCTTCCGAGAGAGCACGGTTATCGAGGTCGGCGACCCCTTTTTTAGCCACCACCACGAAATCCATCGAGGGAAGTTCATGCTGACGTAAACGGAAACTTTCACGCGTCAGACGTTTAATCCGATTGCGTTCATGCGCACGCTTAACGTTTTTCTTGGCGACCGTGAGACCGATGCGGGGATGCCCCAGCGAATTTTGGCGGCCGAGGATGGTGATTTGCGGCGTGCCAGCCCGTTGTGGCTGCTGGAAGACGAAGGTGAAATGAGTGGGAGTTAACAAACGTAACTCCCTGGGAAATGCTAGCTTAACCACTCAGGGGTTAGCTTTATTACTTGGAAACGGTCAGACGAGCGCGGCCTTTAGCACGACGACGTGCCAGAACCTGACGACCATTTTTAGTAGCCATACGAGCACGGAAGCCGTGAGAACGGTTGCGCTTCAGTACAGACGGTTGAAAAGTGCGTTTCATGGCGATTTCTACCTAAACTTGAATAAATTCAATGGCTTTTTACGAAGACCGAACGTGTTTCGAGTGACGGACGCCGAAGCCATGGGTGATTAAAGAGGCCGGATTGTAATAATTGTACACTCCGGAGTCAATTCTCTTTCCTTATTTCCCGCGTAATTTCGCACGTTTTCGCGTACAAAATGAGCGACGGACGACGCAGGAAGATGAGCATCACGCGCCGGGTCGAGGATTATACGGGCTGGCGTTTAAAGCGCAAGGATCGTCCCGGATCTTCGTTAGATCATTTCAGCAATAAAATGTCTGTGCTCATTAATTTTTCCAATATGCGGCCTAAATCGTGGGGCACTCGTACCAGGATCGTTTACACTTACCCGGTTTCGGATCTTCCTGTGGATAAATCGGGAAGAATCTGTGAGAAACAGAAGATCTCTGGCTCAGTTTAGGCTATGATCCGCGGTCCCGATCGGGATCCCAGGATCCTGGTCAGGGCAAAATTGCAGATAGCAATTCGCACGTCACCCTTCTACACCGGGTCATGTCGATGTGCGCCAACAATCATGAATATTCAATAGCTTTCTTTTATTGTTCGAGTGGAGTCCGCCGTGTCACTTTCGCTTTGGCAGCAATGTCTTGCCCGATTGCAGGATGAGTTACCAGCCACAGAATTCAGTATGTGGATCCGCCCGTTGCAGGCGGAACTGAGCGATAACACGCTGGCTTTGTATGCGCCAAACCGTTTCGTGCTCGATTGGGTAAGGGATAAATACCTTAATAATATCAATGGACTGCTAAACGATTTCTGCGGCTCAGATGCTCCGCAGCTGCGCTTTGAAGTGGGTACAAAGCCGGTCACCCAAACCGTTCGTGAAACCGTTAACGTGGCGGCGCCTGCCCAGGCAGCACCCGCTCCGGCGCCGCGCGTCGCCCCCGCTCGCCAGGGCTGGGATAATGTTCCTGCACCGGCGGAGCCAACCTACCGCTCGAACGTCAACGTGAAACACACGTTTGATAACTTCGTCGAAGGTAAATCAAACCAGCTGGCCCGCGCGGCGGCTCGTCAGGTGGCAGATAACCCTGGCGGCGCCTATAACCCGCTGTTCCTGTATGGCGGCACGGGCCTGGGTAAAACGCACCTTCTGCACGCTGTCGGTAACGGCATTATGGCGCGCAAGCCCAATGCCAAAGTGGTGTATATGCACTCCGAGCGCTTCGTTCAGGACATGGTAAAAGCCCTGCAAAACAATGCGATCGAAGAGTTTAAACGCTACTACCGTTCCGTTGACGCCCTGCTTATCGATGACATTCAGTTCTTTGCCAATAAAGAACGATCGCAGGAAGAGTTTTTCCACACCTTCAATGCCCTACTGGAAGGTAATCAGCAGATCATTTTGACCTCGGATCGTTATCCAAAAGAGATCAACGGCGTTGAAGATCGTCTGAAATCCCGCTTTGGCTGGGGCCTGACCGTGGCGATCGAGCCACCGGAGCTGGAAACCCGCGTTGCGATCCTGATGAAAAAAGCCGATGAAAACGACATTCGCCTGCCGGGTGAAGTGGCGTTCTTCATTGCCAAGCGTCTGCGCTCCAACGTGCGTGAGCTGGAAGGGGCGCTGAACCGCGTGATCGCCAACGCCAACTTTACCGGCCGCGCCATTACTATCGATTTTGTGCGTGAAGCGCTGCGCGATCTGCTGGCTTTGCAGGAAAAACTGGTCACTATCGACAATATTCAGAAGACGGTGGCCGAGTACTACAAGATCAAAGTGGCCGATCTGCTGTCTAAACGTCGTTCCCGCTCGGTGGCGCGTCCGCGTCAGATGGCGATGGCGCTGGCTAAAGAGTTAACCAACCACAGTCTGCCGGAGATCGGCGATGCGTTTGGTGGCCGTGACCATACGACCGTGCTGCATGCCTGTCGCAAGATTGAGCAGTTACGCGAAGAAAGCCACGACATAAAAGAAGATTTTTCCAATTTAATCAGAACACTATCATCGTGACGCTATGAAATTTACCGTTGAACGTGAACATTTATTAAAACCGCTGCAACAGGTGAGTGGCCCATTAGGTGGCCGCCCAACGCTGCCTATTCTCGGAAACCTGCTGCTTCAGGTCGCTGACGGTACGCTGTCGCTGACCGGCACAGATCTGGAAATGGAAATGATCGCGCGCGTTACGCTGACTCAGCCGCACGACGCGGGCGCGACCACTGTTCCGGCACGTAAATTCTTTGATATCTGCCGTGGTCTGCCGGAAGGCGCAGAGATCGCTGTGCAGCTGGAGGGCGACCGTATGCTGGTTCGCTCTGGCCGCAGCCGTTTCTCTCTCTCCACGCTGCCTGCTGCGGACTTCCCGAATCTGGACGACTGGCAAAGTGAAGTTGAATTCACCCTGCCGCAGGCGACGATGAAGCGCCTGATTGAAGCGACCCAGTTCTCGATGGCGCATCAGGATGTGCGTTACTACTTAAACGGCATGCTGTTCGAAACCGAAGGTGAAGAGCTGCGTACCGTCGCCACCGACGGCCACCGTCTGGCGGTGTGCTCTATGCCAATCGGCGTATCGCTGCCAAGCCATTCGGTGATCGTGCCGCGTAAAGGGGTGATTGAGCTGATGCGTATGCTCGACGGTGGCGACACGCCGCTGCGCGTGCAGATCGGCAGCAACAATATCCGCGCCCACGTGGGTGATTTTGTCTTCACGTCTAAGCTTGTTGACGGTCGTTTCCCGGATTATCGCCGCGTATTGCCGAAAAATCCCGACAAAACGCTGGAAGCCGGTTGCGACATCCTCAAGCAGGCCTTTGCCCGTGCGGCCATTCTCTCTAACGAGAAGTTCCGCGGCGTGCGTCTGTATGTGAGCGAAAATCAGATCAAAATCACCGCCAATAACCCGGAGCAGGAAGAGGCAGAAGAGATTCTGGACGTCACCTACGCCGGGGCTGAGATGGAAATCGGCTTTAACGTCAGCTACGTACTGGATGTACTGAATGCCCTGAAGTGCGAGAACGTTCGCATTCTGCTGACCGACTCCGTTTCGAGCGTACAGATTGAAGATGCCGCGTCACAGTCGGCTGCTTATGTTGTCATGCCAATGAGACTGTAATGTCGCTCACCCGTCTGTTGATCCGCGACTTTCGCAATATCGAAAGCGCGGATCTCGCTTTATCCCCTGGCTTTAACTTCCTGGTTGGCGCGAACGGTAGCGGTAAAACCAGCGTCCTTGAAGCCATCTACACGCTCGGCCACGGTCGGGCGTTTCGCAGTTTGCAAATCGGCCGCGTTATTCGCCACGAGCAGGAATCTTTCGTGCTGCACGGGCGGTTACAGGGCGCAGAGCGTGAAACCTCTATCGGCCTGACCAAAGACAAGCAGGGCGACAGCAAGGTGCGTATTGACGGCACCGACGGTCACAAAGTGGCTGAACTGGCGCTGCTGATGCCGATGCAGCTGATCACGCCGGAGGGGTTTACTTTACTCAACGGCGGCCCCAAATACAGAAGAGCGTTCCTCGACTGGGGATGCTTTCACAACGAAGCCGGATTCTTTAACGCGTGGAGCAACCTGAAGCGTCTGCTCAAGCAGCGCAACGCCGCACTGCGACAGGTGACGCGCTACGCGCAGCTCCGTCCGTGGGATAGGGAATTAATCCCGCTGGCGGAACAAATCAGCCGCTGGCGTGCCGAATACAGCGCAGGGATCGCCGAAGACATGGCGGATACCTGCAAACAGTTTTTACCCGAGTTTTCTCTCACCTTCTCTTTCCAGCGCGGCTGGGAAAAAGAGACTGATTATTCTGAAGTTTTAGAGAGAAATTTCGAGCGCGACCGCATGTTGACCTACACCGCGCACGGCCCGCACAAGGCGGATTTCCGCATTCGTGCAGACGGTGCGCCGGTGGAAGATACGCTGTCGCGCGGGCAGCTTAAGCTCCTGATGTGCGCGCTACGTCTGGCGCAGGGGGAGTTTTTAACCCGCGAGAGCGGGCGACGCTGCCTGTATCTGATAGATGATTTTGCCTCGGAACTCGACGACGCAAGGCGCGGGCTGCTTGCCAGCCGCTTGAAAGCCACGCAGTCGCAGGTTTTCGTCAGCGCCATTAGCGCTGAACACGTTATAGACATGTCGGACGAAAATTCGAAGATGTTTAACGTGGAAAAGGGTAAAATAACGGATTAACCCAAGTTTAAATGAGCGAGAAACGTTGATGTCGAATTCTTATGACTCCTCCAGTATCAAAGTCCTGAAAGGGCTGGATGCGGTGCGTAAGCGCCCGGGTATGTATATCGGCGACACGGATGACGGCACCGGTCTGCACCACATGGTATTCGAGGTTGTGGATAACGCTATCGACGAAGCGCTCGCGGGTCACTGTAAAGACATCGTGGTGACTATCCATGCGGACAACTCCGTATCCGTCACCGATGATGGCCGTGGCATCCCGACCGGTATTCACCCGGAAGAGGGCGTATCTGCCGCCGAAGTTATCATGACCGTTCTGCACGCAGGCGGTAAGTTCGATGATAACTCCTATAAAGTTTCTGGCGGTCTGCACGGCGTGGGTGTTTCCGTGGTTAACGCCCTGTCGCAAAAGCTGGAACTGGTTATTCAGCGCGAAGGCAAAGTTCACCGTCAGATTTACAAGCACGGCGTGCCTGAGGCACCGCTGGCGGTAACGGGCGATACCGATAAAACCGGTACCCTGGTGCGTTTCTGGCCGAGCCTCGAAACCTTTACCAACGTCACCGAATTCGAATACGACATTCTGGCAAAACGCCTGCGTGAGCTGTCGTTCCTGAACTCCGGCGTGTCAATTCGTCTGCGTGATAAGCGCGACAACCGTGAAGATCATTTCCACTATGAAGGTGGTATCCGCGCGTTCGTTGAGTATCTGAACAAGAATAAAACGCCAATTCACCCGAATATCTTCTACTTCTCCACCGAAAAAGACGGTATCGGCGTCGAAGTGGCGTTGCAGTGGAACGATGGTTTCCAGGAAAACATCTACTGCTTCACCAACAACATTCCACAGCGCGATGGCGGTACTCACCTGGCGGGCTTCCGCGCGGCGATGACCCGTACCCTGAACGCCTACATGGATAAAGAAGGCTACAGCAAAAAAGCGAAAGTCAGCGCCACCGGTGACGATGCCCGTGAAGGCCTGATTGCCGTTGTCTCCGTGAAAGTGCCGGATCCGAAGTTCTCCTCTCAGACCAAAGACAAGCTGGTCTCTTCCGAGGTGAAATCCGCCGTTGAGCAGCAGATGAACGAACTGCTGAGCGAATACCTGCTGGAAAACCCGTCCGACGCGAAAATCGTGGTCGGCAAAATCATCGACGCGGCGCGTGCCCGCGAAGCGGCGCGTAAAGCCCGTGAAATGACCCGTCGTAAAGGCGCGCTGGACTTAGCAGGTCTGCCGGGCAAACTGGCGGACTGCCAGGAGCGCGACCCGGCGCTGTCTGAACTGTACCTTGTGGAAGGGGACTCAGCGGGCGGATCTGCGAAGCAGGGCCGTAACCGTAAGAACCAGGCGATCCTGCCGCTGAAGGGTAAAATCCTGAACGTTGAGAAGGCACGCTTCGACAAGATGCTCTCCTCTCAGGAAGTGGCCACGCTTATCACCGCGCTGGGCTGCGGCATTGGCCGTGACGAGTACAACCCGGACAAGCTGCGCTACCACAGCATCATCATCATGACCGATGCGGACGTCGACGGCTCGCACATCCGTACGCTGCTGTTGACCTTCTTCTACCGTCAGATGCCTGAAATCGTTGAACGTGGTCACGTCTACATTGCACAGCCACCGCTGTACAAAGTGAAGAAAGGCAAACAGGAACAGTACATCAAAGACGACGAAGCGATGGATCAGTACCAAATCGCGATCGCCCTTGATGGTGCGACCCTGCACGCCAACTCAAGCGCCCCGGCGCTGGCAGGCGAGCCGCTGGAGCGTCTGGTTTCCGAGTTCAACGCCGCGCAGAAGATGATTGGCCGCATGGAGCGCCGTTATCCGAAAGCGCTGCTGAAAGAGCTGGTGTATCAGCCAACCCTGACCGAAGACCAGCTGAGCGACGAACAGGCGGTAACCCGCTGGGTGAACACCCTGGTGAGCGAACTGAACGAGAAAGAGCAGCACGGCAGCCAGTGGAAGTTCGGCGTTCAGCAGAACGCTGCTCAGCTGTTCGAGCCGATTATTCGCGTGCGTACCCACGGTGTCGATACCGACTATCCGCTGGAGCACGAGTTTGTGACCGGCCCAGAATACCGCCGTATCTGTACCCTCGGCGAGAAGCTGCGCGGCCTGATCGAAGAAGATGCCTTCATCGAACGTGGCGAGCGCCGTCAGCCGGTTGCCAGCTTCGAGCAGGCGCTGGAGTGGCTGGTGAAAGAGTCCCGTCGCGGTCTGTCTATTCAGCGTTATAAAGGTCTGGGCGAGATGAACCCGGATCAGCTGTGGGAAACCACCATGGATCCGGAAAGCCGCCGTATGCTGCGCGTCACCGTTAAAGACGCAATTGCAGCGGATCAGCTGTTCACAACCCTAATGGGTGATGCGGTTGAACCACGTCGTGCCTTCATCGAAGAGAACGCCCTGAAAGCGGCGAATATCGATATTTAAGCCGTTTGTTTCCCCGGTGGCGCTGCGCTTACCGGGGCTACAACGTTCCCAGGCCCGGTTAGCGTTAACGCCACCGGGCTTTTCTTTGCCCGCAAAAGCGGAATTCCTCTTCCCTTTTCTATCCCCCTTTTCTTTACTGTTTTTTGAGCGGAATCGCGTTAGCATGAGACAGCACTCACTTATCCCGGGGACCTCATGGCTATCAAACTCATTGCAATCGATATGGACGGCACCTTGCTCCTGCCCGATCACACTATTTCACCGGCTGTAAAAAACGCGATCGCGGCTGCGCGCGAAAAAGGGGTGAAGGTCGTGCTGACCACCGGTCGTCCCTACGCTGGCGTGCATAACTACCTGAAAGAACTGCACATGAATCAGCCGGATGATTACTGCATCACCTACAACGGCGCGCTGGTGCAGAAAGTGGCGGATGGCAGCACGGTGGCACAAACCGCGCTGAACTATGATGATTACCGGTTCCTGGAAAAGCTGTCCCGCGAAGTGGGTTCCCACTTCCACGCGCTCGATCGCAACACGCTCTACACCGCTAACCGCGATATCAGCTACTACACCGTGCACGAATCCTACGTGGCGACCATTCCGCTGGTCTTCTGCGAAGCGGAAAACATGGATCCGAACACCCAGTTCCTGAAAGTGATGATGATTGACGAGCCGGAGATCCTGGATAAAGCCATCGCGCGCATTCCGGCAGAGGTGAAAGAGAAATACACCGTGCTGAAAAGTGCGCCGTACTTCCTCGAAATCCTCGATAAACGCGTCAATAAAGGCACCGGCGTGAAATCGCTGGCGGACGTGCTGGGCATTAAGCCTGAGGAGATCATGACCCTCGGCGATCAGGAAAACGACATCGCGATGCTGGAATACGCGGGCATGGGCGTGGCGATGGATAACGCCATCCCGTCGGTGAAAGAGGTGGCTAACTTCGTCACCAAATCCAACCTCGAAGACGGCGTCGCCTACGCCATTGAGAAGTTTGTCCTGAACTAAAACCGGCTTGGGCAAATACGATGCGGTATTTGCCCGATTTTAGCCTTCAGTCTGCGGAATGTGCGCCACGCCGCTTCGCATGATCCACTTTCTGCTCAGCGCCGACGTTAACATCCTGCTTTTAATAATCTTTCCGTAAAGCTTTATCCGCAGTTTGCGGGTCGCTTTTCGGTACGCGTCGTTTGCCGCGTCGCGCTCTGCCATCAGGATCGGACTCAGGATATCGGCGCTGTCCAGCGCATAGCTGATGCCTTCAAGGGAGCTGGCGCTAATAAACCCGGCGGCTTCGCCAATCAGAAACGCGTTCCGTTCGCCGCAGACAAAATCCGTCCAGCGGGAGGGGAACAGCACTGTGCATTTCTCGCTTTTAACAGGCTTACCGAACCGGAACTGGAAAGCCTCCATCTTCGATTTCAGCGCGTCGAAGCGGGCCTGGCCGTCCTTCATCGGGTAAGCGCCGCCAAAGATAAAATAGCCGTCTTTGCTGATGCTCCACGAGTAACAGTCGGTCACGGCGTTATCGAAAATGCAGGAATAAAACGGAACCGGATGCTGCTCGACAAACCACTGTTGCAGGGCGACGTATTTACGAATGCTATGTTCCGGATAGAGATGGCGGCGCACCAGCGAGTTTGCGCCGTCCGCGCCAATCAGATAGCGGGCGGTGACCTCCTGCTCCACGCCGTCGGCGCGGAAAACGACGTGCCAGCGATCGTCTTCCCGCCAGATTTTTCGACACAGGCTGTCGTGGTAAATCAGCACGTCGTCAGGAATAAGCGATTTCATCCATAAATCAAAGGCATGGCGATTCACGTTGATATAGCTGCGCTGGTAATTTCGCGTTAACGACGCGTCGACGTCCACCGTTTTAACGCTGAAAATTTGCGGATTGGCTATCACCTCAACGGGCAGCGTAATGCCGTCGCGGATGAACGACCGCTGGGCGTCGGGCGCCAGCAGGCCACCGCAGGGTTTGGTGAACCCCTCATTCCCGCACTGGCGTTTTTTATCCAGCGCAATCACGCGCATCCTGCCGCTGAGCTTTCGCGCCAGCGCCGAGCCCGCTGGCCCCAGGCCAATAATTGCCGCGTCGAAATGTTCCATCGTTATGTCCGTAAAAATTCAGATGGCGCGATGCTAGAGCCTGAAAGTGAAGTCCTTGTGAAGTATGATGGGGAAAATTGTCCTCAACGGATCGTCCCATGAAACAAGTCACCTTCGCCTCCCGCAACCATCAGCTCACCAATACCAACACCTGGACGGCAGACAGCCGGTGGCTGGCATTCGACGTGCGCCCGTCCGGGGCCTCCTTTACCGGTGAAACCATCGAGCGGGTGAATGTCGAAACGGGTGAGGTTGAGGTGATTTACCGCGCCCGCCACGGGGCGCACGTCGGCGTGGTGACCGTTCATCCGGTGCAGGAAAAATATGTTTTTATCAAAGGCCCGGAAAACCCGGACGCCGCCTGGCAGTATGATTTCCATCATCGTCAGGGCGTGGTGGCGCACAACGGGCAGGTCGATAATCTGGATGCGATGGATATCACCGCGCCCTACACGCCCGGCGCGCTGCGCGGCGGCAGCCATGTCCATGTGTTCAGCCCGAACGGACGGCTGGTGAGTTTCACCTATAACGACCACGTGCTGCACGAGCGCGATCCGGCGCTGGATTTGCGTAACGTCGGCGTGGCGTCGCCGTTTGGCCCGGTGACGCCGCAGGGGCAGCATCCGCGCGAGTATGCTGGCACATACTGGAGCGTGCTGGTGAGCCATACAACGCCCACGCCCGTGCCGGGCAGCGATGAGATCAACCGCGCCTATGAAGAGGGCTGGGTGGGCAATAACCGCCTGGCGTTTATCGGCGACACGCTCTCTGCGAAGGGCGAAAAGGTGCCCGAGCTGTTTATCGTCGAACTGCCGCAGGATGAGCAGGGCTGGAAACGCGCGGGAGAACGGCCCTTACAGGGAACACCAGACAATATGCCCGCGCCGCCTGCGAGCGTGGCGCAGCGCCGCTTAACCTTTACCCACAAGAAGGCGTATCCGGGGCTGGTCAACGTGCCGCGCCACTGGGTGCGCAGCCATCCACAGGGCACGCAGATTGCGTTTCTGATGCGCGACGATAAGGGTGTGGTTCAGCTGTGGCTGATCGCCCCTGAAGGCGGCGAGCCGCGCCAGCTTACGCATAACGCCAGCGATATTCAGTCGGCGTTCAACTGGCACCCATCCGGGAACATGCTGGGATTTGTGCTCGAAAACAGAATCGCCCAGTGCGATGCGGCAACGGGCAAGGTGACGTTTTTGACGTCCGATCATGGCAACCCGCCATCCGGGGATGCGGTTGTGTTTTCGCCTGATGGGGCGCGGGTGGCGTGGATGGAAGAGACTGCGGGTTTCCGTCAGATTTGGGCGACGGAAACCGCATAGTATTACTCAAGAGGCAGGGCTGCGGGCGGGATAACCGAGTTCGTGGCCAGATTTTCCTGCTCGCTTTTCTCAACGCGCGAACGTACCGAGCTGTCGGTGCGGAACAGATCCCACGGCAGCAGCAGCGTATCCGCAACGGCCGTAAACGGCATATCCAGAATGACCAGAGATTTGGTGCCCCAGTTGGTGTCGTCATCCGAGATCATCTGGGCACTGGCGCGCGTGCCTGGGTATGTTCCTTCTTTACCGCCAGTGTGAGACATCACGCTCGAACACCCGCAAAGTAATACCACTACGCTGAACGTTGTCAGCTTAATCAGAACATTTTTCATCGTCTTTAATCATCGCTAATGGCGCGGATAAAACCTGCATGGGGGTTTATAGCGAGCCATGTTCGAATTGAATAGTGTAAAAGCGCCGCTCTGTGGCGGCCATCGCAATTTAACCCTTTGTGCTGTAGTCCCAGTCTATGCGAGTCCTGGTAAAGTGCAAAAAAATCTCGCATCCAGAGACTTGAAAAGCCCGTATACAGACCCATTTTAAGAATGTCCCCCTGAAACGGACACGCCTGCGGGGTGTTGGTGGGGGGCAGCAGCCTGTCCATGGTGGAAGGCTAAAATTTCTCGCTGATTTCAGGAGCTTTTAATTATGCGTAACTTCGATCTTTCTCCGTTATACCGTTCTGCAATTGGTTTTGACCGCCTGTTTAACCATTTAGAAAATAACCAAAGCCAGAGTAACGGCTACCCTCCATACAACGTTGAGCTGGTGGATGAAAACCACTATCGCATCGCCATTGCCGTCGCCGGTTTTGCAGAAAACGAACTGGAGATCACCGCGCAGGACAACCTGCTGGTGGTGAAAGGTTCCCATGCGGCTGAGCAGAAAGAACGTACTTACCTTTACCAGGGCATTGCCGAGCGTAACTTTGAACGTAAGTTCCAGCTTGCTGAGAACATTCACGTTAAAGGCGCGAACCTGGTGAACGGCCTGCTGTTTGTCGATCTGGAACGTGTAATTCCGGAAGAGAAAAAACCGCGTCGTATCGAAATTAACTAATTAAGCGGGTCGCGCTGGCGGCCCACCCAGAATTGCTTGCCGAACCGGGAGCATATGCGAATCCATCAGGATTTGCAGGAACAACTGCGCACAAAATTAAACTGTGCCGAACTCGCTTCTCAGAAGGAGATTTAGTATGCGTAACTACGATTTATCCCCCCTGCTGCGTCAGTGGATTGGTTTTGACAAACTGGCTAACGCGCTGCAATCCGGCAGCGAACAGCAGACATTTCCGCCGTACAACATCGAAAAGAGCGATGATAACCACTATCGCATCACGCTGGCGCTGGCCGGATTCCGCCAGGACGATCTGGATATTCAGCTCGAGGGCACGCGCCTGAGCGTTAAAGGTACGCCGGAAAAACAGGAAACCGAAACCAAATGGCTTCATCAGGGGCTGGTCATGCAGCCGTTTAGCCTGAGCTTTACCCTCGCCGATCATATGGAAGTTTCGGGTGCGACCTTTAACAACGGGCTGTTGCATATTGATTTGACCCGCAACGTGCCGGAGGCCATTGCCCCGCAGCGCATCGCCATTAGCGAGCGCCCGGCGTTGAATAGTTAATTGTGTGCGGGCGGATGCCCTCACCCCGGCCCTCTCCCACAGGGAGAGGGTGAAAAGATAAAGCCCTGCCACGGCAGGGCTTTTTTGTGCGCCATCGCCCATACAACCGCATCCCGCTCTGAGAGAATCCTTAAAATAACTCAGGTTATACAACGGAAGTGACTCATGAGTGATATCGCGTTAACGGTTAGCGTGTTGGCCCTGGTCGCGGTGGTCGGGCTGTGGATCGGCAATATCAAAATCCGTGGCATCGGGTTTGGTATCGGCGGGGTGCTGTTCGGCGGGATATTTGTCGGCCACTTTGCCGACCAGCTCGGGCTGGCGCTGAGCGCTGACATGCTGCACTTCATCCAGGAGTTCGGCCTGATCCTGTTTGTTTACACCATCGGTATTCAGGTCGGGCCGGGTTTTTTCGCCTCGCTGCGCGTGTCCGGTTTGCGCCTGAACCTGTTTGCCCTCGGCATTGTGGTGATGGGCGGGCTGGTCACCGCCATTCTGCATAAGCTCTTTGCCATTCCGCTCCCCGTGGTGCTGGGGATTTTCTCCGGCGCGGTCACCAACACGCCCGCGCTGGGTGCCGGACAGCAAATTCTGCGCGATCTGGGCATTGCGCCCGACGTCGTTGACCAGATGGGGATGAGCTACGCGATGGCCTATCCGTTCGGCATCTGCGGCATTCTGCTCTCCATGTGGCTGGTGCGGGTGCTGTTTCGCGTTAACGTGGAAAAAGAGGCGCAGGAGCACGAATCCACGCAGACCTTCGGCCATACGCTGATCAAAACCATCAATATTCGGGTCGATAACCCCAACCTCGACAAAATGGCGATTCAGGATGTGCCCATCCTGAACAGCGTCAATATCATCTGCTCCCGCCTCAAGCGCGACGACATGCTGATGGTGCCGTCCCCCGGCACCCTGATCCAGCTGGGGGATCTGCTGCATCTGGTCGGGCAGCCGGGCGATCTGCACAACGCGCAGCTGGTGATAGGCCAGGAGGTCGACACCTCGCTCTCCACGCGCGGCACCGACATGCGCGTCGAGCGCGTCGTCGTCACCAACGAAAAGGTTCTGGGCAAGAAAATCCGCGATTTGCAGGTAAAAGAGCGTTATGACGTGGTCATCTCCCGTCTGAATCGCGCGGGCGTCGAACTGGTCGCCAGCCCGGATGCCAGCCTGCAATTCGGCGATATTCTTAACCTGGTCGGGCGCTCTGCGTCGATTGATGCGGTGGCTGATATGGTGGGTAACGCCCAGCAAAAACTCCAGCAGGTGCAGATGCTCCCGGTGTTTATCGGCGTCGGGCTTGGCGTGCTGCTGGGCTCCATCCCTCTTTACGTGCCGGGGTTCCCGGTGGCGCTCAAGCTTGGGCTGGCGGGCGGCCCGCTGATTATGGCGCTGATCCTCGGGCGCATCGGCTGTATCGGCAGGCTGTACTGGTTTATGCCGCCGAGCGCTAATCTGGCGCTGCGCGAGCTGGGCATCGTGCTGTTTCTGGCGGTCGTCGGGCTGAAGTCCGGCGGGGATTTCGTCAATACGCTGGTTCAGGGTGAAGGCATCAGCTGGATCGGCTACGGCATTTTGATTACCGCCATCCCGCTGCTGACGATGGGCATTCTGGCGCGGATGTTCGCGAAGATGAACTATCTGACGCTCTGCGGCATGCTGGCAGGCTCGATGACCGATCCGCCCGCGCTGGCCTTTGCCAATAACCTGCACGCCACCAGCGGCGCGGCGGCGCTCTCTTACGCCACGGTTTACCCGCTGGTGATGTTCCTGCGCATCATCACTCCGCAGCTGCTGGCGGTGCTGTTCTGGGGGATAGGCTAACGGCTTGCCCGCCATTAGGCTATGCTGAAGCCTGCCTCAGGAACGACAAGGAACATTTATGAACATCTCCCGCCTCGGCGAAGCGCCGGACTACCGCTTTTCGCTGGCTAATGAGCGCACCTTTCTGGCCTGGATCCGCACCGCGCTCGGCTTTCTGGCGGCAGGCGTCGGGCTCGATCAGCTGGCCCCGGATTTTGCGACCCCGTTGATTCGTGAAGTGCTGGCCCTGCTGCTGTGCCTGTTTGCCGGGGTGCTGGCGATCTACGGGTATCTGCGCTGGTTGCGTAACGAAAAGGCGATGCGTCTGAAGCAGGATCTCCCCTATACGCGCGGTCTGCTGATTGTCAGCGGGATGCTGCTGGCGGTGGCGGGCGTGGTGATGGTGCTGGTGTTCTATGGCGGATAGCCGCAAGGCGCGCCGCGAAGCCGATCCCGGTCTTCAGCCGGAGCGCACCTCGCTTGCCTGGCTGCGCACGCTGCTGGGATACGGGGCGCTGATCGCCCTGGCGATTAAGCACAACTGGCACCGGACGGGAGTTCCGTTCTGGATCTCACTGGTGGTACTGGCGCTGGTCGCCATCATTTTGTGGCGCTATACCCGCAGCCGTAACCTGATGGACGTCGCGCAGGATGATTTCGTGCAGCCAAAGGCGGTGCGCGATAAGTTCTTGATTGCGCTGGCGGTGCTGTCGCTGTCGCTGCTGTTTGCGGTGACGCACGTCCAGCAGATCCTGAATCTCTAAAAAAATCGATCCCTCTCCCTACGGGAGAGGGATAAATAAAACCCCTAACGTCCTTTCGCTAAATAGGCCGCCATCTCTTCTTCCGGCACCATGCCGCCGCCGGTCGCCCACACCAGATGCGTAACGCGGGCATCGGCGTGTACCCGCAGCGGCCCGGCCATTCCCGCCAGCGCCGAGGGCTCGAGCCGGATCCCCTCTTCCTGCGCCAGCCAGCCGAGCAGGTCGTACATGCGTTGATCGCTGAGGGTGTAGAACCCGTCCAGCAGGCGTTCCATCGCGCGTCCGACAAAGCCCGACGCGCGGCCTACCGCCAGCCCGTCCGCCGCCGTGACGTTATCGATACCCAGATCCTGCACCGCAATCTCATCGTGCAGCCCGGTGTAGACGCCCAGCAGCATACAGGGGGAGTGCGTCGGCTCGGCGAAGAAGCAGTGAACGTGGTCGCCAAAGGCCAGCTTGAGGCCAAACGCCACTCCGCCGGGGCCGCCGCCCACGCCGCACGGCAGATAAACATAGAGCGGATGGTCGGCGTCCACCACGCGGCCCTGCGCGGCGAACTGCGCCTTCAGGCGCTCGCCCGCCACCGCATAGCCCAGAAACAGCGTGCGGGAGTTTTCATCGTCGATAAAGAAACAGTTAGGGTCGCTCTCCGCCGCCTTGCGCCCCTGTTCCACCGCCACGCCGTAGTCTTGCTCATATTCGACGACGGTTACGCCGTGGCTGCGCAATTTGGCCTTTTTCCACTCGCGGGCGTCGGCGGCCATGTGAACCGTGACCTTAAAGCCGATCCGCGCGCTCATGATGCCGATAGACATCCCGAGGTTGCCCGTCGACCCCACGGCAATGCTGTACTGGCTGAAGAACGCGGTGAAGCGCGGCTCCAGCAGGATGCTGTAGTCATCGTTAAGGCTTAGCAGCCCGGCCTCCAGCGCCAGCTTTTCGGCGTGGGCCAGCACTTCATAAATGCCGCCGCGCGCTTTAATCGAGCCGGCGATCGGCAGGTGGCTGTCCTTTTTCAGCAGCAGCGTGCCGGGTATTTCGCGATCAAATTCCTGCTCCAGCCGTCTTTTCATCGCGGGGATCGCCACCAGTTCGGATTCGATAATCCCCCCGCTGGCGGCGGTTTCCGGGAAGGCTTTGGCAAGGTACGGCGCAAAGCGGGCCAGCCGCGCGTGGGCATCGTCGACATCGGCCTGGGTCAGACCGACGTGCGGCAGCCCCTCTGCAAGCGAGGTGGTGCGCGGGTTTAGCCAGGTGGTCTCTTTCAGGGCAATCAGGTCGTTGACCAGCGGAAAGCGGGCGGCCAGCGTGGAGAGAGTGGCGTTTTTCATCATAAATGTCTCACCGTGGATCGTGCAGCTATTGGACGAAAAAACGCTCCGACTGACAAATGATATAAATTAGGGTTCAGGTGAGCCAGATTGCATCAAGTGAGAACGACCATGAATGATTCCGGAAACCGCCTGCTCAACGGCTGGCAACTATCGAAGATGCATACCTTTGAGGTGGCGGCGCGGCACGAATCTTTTGCGCTGGCGGCTGAGGAGCTGTCCCTTAGCCCGAGCGCCGTAAGCCACCGCATCAACCTGCTGGAGGAGGAGCTGGGTATCACGCTGTTTACCCGCTTGCACCGAAAAGTGGCGCTGACGCAGGAGGGCAGACGGGTCTACTGCACGCTAAAGTCGTCGCTGGACGCCCTGAACCAGGAGATTCTGGACATCAAAAATCAGGCGCTGTCCGGTACGTTAACGGTCTATTCGCGCCCGTCGATTGCCCAGAGCTGGCTGGTGCCGAAGCTGGGGGACTTTAGCCGCCGCTATCCGTCCGTTGCGCTGACGATCCTCACCGGTAACGAACGTGTCGATATGCAGGAAAAAGGCGTCGATCTGGCGATTTATTTCGACGATACGCCGCCATCTCACCAGACCCATCGCTTCCTGATGGATGAAGCGATTTTGCCGGTCTGTTCCCCGGCCTATGCAGAGCACCATGCGCTCGTTGAGGCGCCAGATAACCTCCGCCACTGCACGCTGCTTCACGATCGTCAGGCGTGGCGTCATGACACCGGCACCGACGAGTGGCTAAGCTGGTCGCAGCATTTTGCGGTGACTATGCCGCTATCGTCGGGAATAAGCTTCGATCGTTCGGATTTAGCGCTCATTGCGGCAGCGAACCACGCGGGGGTGGCGATGGGGCGTAAGCGGCTGGTGCAAAAGCAGCTGGAGCGCGGCGAGCTGATTGCGCCTTTTGGCGACAAAACGCTGAAATGCGATCAGCACTATTACGTTTCTACCCCGACCGGGCGGCAGTGGCCCAAAATCGACGCGTTTATCGCCTGGCTACAGGAGCAGGCGCGATGAAGATTTATTACGCTTTCGCTCTACACCAAATGTGAAAAAGCATGCTAAATACAGGTTATTCCTTTTTATTTCTCGCAAGGTACATCGTGTTTAAGCCCCTCATCACCGCTGCGCTATTACTCACGTCCGGCTGGGCCGTTGCCGCCGAGCCGCCGCTGACGGCTGCGCTTTACGCGCAGAAGCTGGGGGTAGGGATGGACGTTGACTGGGCGCGTACCGAGCGCGGCATTCGCGAGTTCGATCCGCTGGTGGTGCGGGATTTCCAGGCCAAAGGCATCACCCATGTGCGCATCCGGGTGGCCGATGAGCCGACGGAGGCCAGGCTTATCCATCTGCGTAAGCTGGTGGAGGCGTGCGAACAGTATGGCGTGATCCCCATCATTGCCTATCAGGCTGATGAATATAAAAACGACCCGAAAGCAGACACTGAAAAAGAGGTGATCAACTGGTGGATTGCCGTGGCGCACTATTTCGGCCAGCACTCGCCGCTGCTGGGGTTTGACCTGATTTACGAGCCGGCGGATAAGCTCAATCACAATCAGGCCTCGCTGAACCGCGTCTACGAAAAAACGATCAAAATCATTCATGCCATTGATGCCAACCGCATGATTTTTATCGCCCCGCGCCTTCGTGCGGTACCCGAGGATTTATCCAGCCTCAAATTGCCCGCGCACAGCCAAAACTTCCTGCTGGCGGAGTGGCATATCTTCCCGTGGGGACCGCTGAAAAGTAACGGGAGATACCCGTGGACGTCCGGGACGGCGGCGGAAAAAGCGGCGATCCATAACCGCATCAGCACGGCGCTGCGCTGGCAGCAAAAGACCGGGCACGTCAGCTGGGTAGGGGGCTGGGGCGTCGGCGAGTCGAGCCGCGTTACGCCCACCGCCTCGCAGATGGCGTTCGCCACCTTTATGGCCTGCGAGCTGCAAAAGGCGAAAATCCCCTACGCGATCAACGCTGATTTTCAGTTTTATGACGGGGAAGAGGGGGCATGGCGACCGGGGCCAGAGCCGCTATTGCAGGCGATGATTGCGCCGCAGTGTGAAAAGCCCGGCGATAAACCGGGCCATCATAGCGTTAAACCGGCTGCTCGTGATGCGGGACACGGGACGCCAGCGGCAGCCAGCACAGCAAAATCAGCAGCCCCATCAGCGTCATCAGCAAACCCAGACTAGCCTGACCGTTTTGCGGCAGCATCGCTGAGAGCCAGGCCAGCGCGCCGGAGCCGATGTTCTGCAAGCCGCCGACCAGCGCGCCCGCCGTACCGGCGAGGAACGGGAAGGGCTCCATTGCGCCGCTGGTGGCGAGTGGGAACAGCATCCCCGCGCCGAAGAAGAACAGCGCCGCCGGGATCAGCAGCGTCCAGACGTTCATCACCCCGAACAGGCCGGGGATCCACATCATCAGCCCTGCCAGCAGGCAGCTAATCACCGATTGCCACATCAGTGTGGAAAAACGCTTGTTCCTGCGCCCGGCAAACCAGGCACCGAAGAACGCCGCCGGGATCGGCAGAATAAACAGGATGCTCACCACCATGCTGCTCAGGCCAAGCCCTGCGCCCAGCAGCACGCCGGAGCTGGCTTCGAACACCGCGATACCGGCCAGACCGCCGATCAGCATCAGCAGGTAGCAGTTGAACGCGCCGTTGCCGAACAGGGTTTTGTAGCTGGCGATAAGCCGGGTGCGCGGCGCGTCCACCGGACGGGTTTCCGGCATCCAGCGCGCCATGCTGAAGGTGACAATCATGCACAGCACCAGCAGGAAGCCGTAACAGGCGCGCCACGACCACATCGTATCCAGCAGGCCGCCGATCAGCGGAGCGAGGAGTGGGCTGACCAGAATACCCATATTTAACAGGCTGTTGGCATGACGAAGCTGTGAGCCTTCGTACATGTCGCGCGGCAGGGTTCGCGCCATCACCCCGCCCACGCCCGTACCGACACCCTGAAGGGCGCTGGCGGCAATCAATACGGTCAGGCTGTGGGTGGTGATGGCAATTACCGTCGCCACCATGAAAATGGACATGCCAACCAGGATCACCGGGCGGCGCCCGACGCGGTCGGACAGGGGGCCATAGACCAGCTGAGAGACACCGTAGGTCAGCAGATAGGCGGCCATGACGCTCTGAACGGCGCCCTCACGAACGTTAAGTTCCTTTGCCATGTCCGCAATCGCCGGAATGTAGATGGTTTGCGCCATCTGACCGACGGCGACCAGTAACACCAGCATCAACAATAAGTTAACGTTCCTTTGTTTTTTCATGTCGCTGAATACTTTTGCTAAAAGAGAGAAATTAAGAATAAGTCACTGGGCTTTCCCATAAACGCGCGAGGAATCTACCACAGTCAAATGACAAAAAAAGGTATCGTAACCAGAATGGACAATTTTGAGAGAGGCGGTTTTGTAAACCCGTTTCGGCAACTAATGTTGCCAGTGGATCAGGCTATACGCAGCAATATCGCGCCAGCCGCAATGCCCAGCGCGGCGGCAACGCGCAGTCCGGACACTTTCTCTTTTAACAGCACAAAGGCGATGAGCGCGCCGAAGAGGATCGAGGTTTCACGCAGGGCGGCTACGATGGCCAGCGGGGCCTGGGTCATCGCCCATAATGCCAGCCCGTAAGAGCCCATCGTTCCCACGCCGCCCAGCAGCCCTTTTTTCCAGTGTCGATGCAGATAGCCGGACGCTTCGCGGCGGCGCGCCACCATCGCCCAGGCGAGCAGGCAGAAGCCGTTCATGAAAAACGTCCACAGCGTATAGCCGAGCGCGGTGTCCGACAGACGCACGCCCGTGCCGTCCACCAGCGTGTATCCGGCGATAAAACAGGCGTTCAGCAGCGCCAGCCAAATCCCCCGGCGGGACTGAATACGGCTGTTCGTTGCCATCGCCAGAATCGACAGGCAGATAACCCCGATGCCGCACCAGGCCTTCCAGGAGAGCGAATCACCCAGCACCAGCACGCTAATGAGCGCAACCAGCAGCGGCGCGGTGCCGCGCATCAGGGGATAGGTCTGGCTCATATCAGAAACCTGATAGGTCTTTGCTACCAGTACCGTATACACCACCTGTAAGGCGCAGGAGACCACCAAAAACGGCCAGCTTTCGACGGCAGGCTGGGGGGAGAACGGGAGCAAGATCAGGGCGATCAGCGCGGCAGAGCCGCTAACGCTAATGGCGGAATAGAGTTTATCCGTACCGGCTTTGACGATGGCGTTCCAGCTGGCATGAAGCAGCGCGGCGAAAAGCAGAATGCAGAAAACGGTGATAGTCATGGCGTGTCTGTCGGTTAAATGTCATACGACTGTAACATTCAGATCCGGATGCTGCCAGTGCGCTACACCGCGCAGAAAAGCCGATGCGTGACACGAGGTTCGTCGGTGACCGGGGTAAACCCTGCACGGAGATAGAATCGCCAGGCGGCGTCCGGCGCATGGGTATTGAGAAAATCAAACCAGATGCTGGCATCCGCCATCACCACCGACAGCAGCTGTTGACCAATGCCCAGACCACGGCATTTCTCGCTGATGTAAAGATGGCGAATACGTCCGGCGCGCGGCTGCTGGCTGAAGGGATCGCGGTTTAAGCCGCACACGCCCACCAGCTTCCCGTTGAGAAACGCCCCCAGCAGTTTTTCGCCCGGCGCGTTAAAGCGGTTTTCACCGCGCAGCCAGTTCTCTTCCAGCCTGCGCAGCATATTGAAATTGAGTGCGATACTTTCCGCCTTCAGGGCGATATAGCCCGGTTCGTCCGGCGTAATAGGTTCGATTAACAGACGCGACATAGCATTCCCTCGTTATTAAAGAGGGGCGGTTGCCCGCCCCTCTCAGGTGCGACTTGAACCTGAATCACCGGAGGTATTTCAGGACGGCATCAAGCAGTTGCAGAACAGCAACAATGAGTTTGAGGATCAGTACAACCATATCCACGACGCTCATACGCATCTCCTTTTAGTAAAAGGAGCACGGTGCTGGCGTACCTTTCCGCCGCCTGTTACCAGCACCTGGATTGACGTAACACAGTGTGCTCACTTCGGGGGTTAAGGCACTGACGGCACCACCCGTTTCAGCCAGGACTTTCGTTGCGCCGGTAAATCAGCGGCCCCCTCGCGCACTGCGAACACCTCCAGTATAGATAAATACTGTATGTATGAACAGTATTTTATGGACAAAAACCGGGATGCCATCCATACTCAAAAACGTCAAAATCCGTGCCCGAAATTGCGCGTTCGTCTTCGATCGCGTATACTTTTCGCGTTGACGTAACACAGTGTGTTCTGCGGTCACCAGCCGCAAACCCTGAAAAAAAACCTCGCTTAGGCGGGGTTTTTTGTTTTCATCACCCAACAACCGAAACGTGATCTCTGACGCATTTTTGTGCGGATGAAAATATTTCCATTGTCACGCCGAAAAACCTGTGTTTGTATAAATTCTATCAATGATTCCAAACACAGGTCCCCCATGACTTCATCCATGCTGACTTCGACCCTACTAAAAACTGCGCAACCAGCCGCAGTGGTCGTCGTGCGTGTGGTGGTGGTCGTCGGCAATGCGCCGTAGGGACTGGATCAACACACGAATCCAAAACCCCGCCGGCGCAAACCGGGCGGGGTTTTTCGTTAAAGACCCCTCCCCGGAAAGTCGGCCCATAAAAGGACTGGAGCATGGCAATTTCGGGCACAACATCCACCAAGACGCGTTTCACGGGCGCGCAGTTAATCGTTCATTTGCTGGAACGACAGGGCATCACTACCGTTGCGGGTATCCCCGGCGGGACGGTGCTGCCGCTGTATGACGCGTTAAGCCAAAGTACGCAGATCCGCCACGTGCTGGCGCGCCACGAGCAGGGCGCCGGGTTTATCGCTCAGGGCATGGCGCGCACGCAGGGCAAACCGGCGGTCTGTATGGCCTGTAGCGGGCCGGGCGCAACCAACCTGGTGACTGCCATTGCCGACGCGCGCCTCGACTCGATTCCCCTGATCTGCATTACCGGGCAGGTACCGTCGTCAATGATCGGCACCGACGCCTTCCAGGAAGTCGACACCTACGGCATCTCTATCCCCATCACCAAGCATAACTACTTAGTTCGCGATATCGCCGAGCTTCCACAGGTTATCAGCGATGCGTTTCGCATTGCGCAGTCCGGCCGTCCAGGCCCGGTGTGGATAGACATTCCTAAGGATGTCCAGACCGCAGAAATTGAGATCGACGTGCTGCCGGAGCCGGGCGATCGCGCCCCTGCGCCAGAGTTTAACGCCGATAGCGTGCGCGACGCCGCCGCGATGATTAACGCCGCAAAACGCCCGGTGCTCTATCTGGGCGGCGGGGCAATCAACGCGGCAGATGAAGTGCGCCAGCTGGCGGAGAAAGCTAACTTGCCGACCACCATGACCCTGATGGCGCTGGGCATGCTGCCCAAAGCACATCCGCTCTCTCTGGGCATGCTGGGGATGCACGGCGCGCGCAGCACCAACTACATCCTGCAAGAGGCGGATTTGCTGATTGTCATGGGCGCGCGTTTTGATGACCGGGCGATTGGTAAAACCGAAGAATTCTGCCCGAACGCGAAAATCATTCACGTGGATATCGACCGCGCGGAGCTGGGCAAAATCAAACAGCCGCACGTGGCGATTCAGGGAGATGTGGCCGAGGTGCTGGCGCAGCTGATCCCGCAGACCGACGCGGCTGACCGCGCCGACTGGCGTCAGCTGGTGGCCGATCTGCAACGCGAGTTCCCGGGCGCTATCCCGACCGAGGGCGATCCGCTGAGCCACTATGGCCTGATCAACGCGGTGGCCGCCTGCGTGGACGACAGCGCCATCATCACCACCGACGTGGGGCAGCATCAGATGTGGACCGCGCAGGCCTATCCGCTGAACCGTCCGCGCCAGTGGCTGACCTCCGGCGGGCTGGGGACGATGGGCTTTGGCCTGCCTGCGGCGGTAGGTGCGGCGCTGGCGAATCCGGATCGCAAGGTAATTTGCTTCTCCGGCGACGGCAGCCTGATGATGAACATTCAGGAGATGGCGACCGCCGCTGAAAACCAGTTAGACGTAAAAATCATCCTGATGAACAACCAGGCGCTGGGGCTGGTCCACCAGCAGCAGAGCCTGTTCTACAAGCAGGGCGTGTTTGCCGCGACCTATCCGGGGATGATTAACTTTATGCAGATTGCCGCCGGTTTTGGCCTGCACACCTGCGATCTGAACGCGGAAGAGGACGCCCACGCGGCGTTGCAGGCGGCGATCGACCGCCCGGGCCCGGCGCTGATCCACGTGCGTATCGACCCTGAGCAAAAAGTGTATCCGATGGTGCCGCCGGGCGCGGCCAATACTGAGATGGTGGGGGAATAAGCCATGCAGAAACAACACGATAACGTCATTCTTGAACTCACCGTCCGCAACCATCCTGGCGTCATGACCCACGTCTGTGGGCTGTTCGCCCGCCGCGCGTTTAACGTGGAAGGCATTCTCTGTCTGCCAATTCAGGGCAGCGAGCACAGCCGCATCTGGCTGCTGGTCAACGACGATCAGCGTCTTGAACAGATGATGGCCCAGATCGACAAGCTGGAAGACGTCGCCAAAGTGGTGCGCAACCAGTCCGATCCCACCATGTTTAACAAAATTGCGGTGTTCTTCGAATAGATCGCTTAAGGTAAGCGTCTTTCGCTCTTGTAGGCCGGATAAGCGCAGCGCCATCCGGCGTTTTCAGACCGCAGGAACACACATGACCACCATCGCCCTTATCGACGACCACCTCATCGTCCGCTCCGGATTTGCCCAGCTTTTGAGCCTTGAGCCTGATTTTCAGGTGGTGGCCGAGTTTGGCTCCGGTCGCGAGGCGCTGGCGGGCCTGCCGGGGCGCGGGGTGCAGGTCTGTATTTGCGATATTTCGATGCCTGACCTCTCCGGCCTGGAGCTGCTCGGCCAGCTGCCGAAAGGGATGGCGACCATCATGCTCTCGGTTCACGATAGCCCGGCGCTGGTGGAGCAGGCCCTCAACGCGGGGGCGCGCGGATTCCTCTCCAAACGCTGTAGCCCGGACGAGCTGATCGCCGCCGTGCGCACCGTCGCGACGGGCGGCTGCTACCTGACGCCCGATATCGCCATCAAGCTGGCGGCAGGGCGGCAGGATCCGCTGACGAAACGCGAACGTCAGGTGGCGGAAAAACTCGCCCAGGGGATGTCGGTAAAAGAGATTGCCGCTGAACTGGCGCTCTCGCCGAAAACCGTTCACGTTCATCGCGCCAACCTGATGGAAAAACTCGGGGTCAGCAACGACGTCGAACTGGCGCGCCGGATGTTCGACAGCTGGCAATGAACTCCCTCTTTTCGCGGCTGATCGCCGTTCTCGCCAGCTTCTTTATCTTCTCCGCCGCCTGGTTTTGCCTGTGGAGCATCAGCCTGCATCTGGTTGAACGGCCCGAACTGGCGGTGCTGCTGTTCCCCTTTGGATTGCGTCTGGGGCTGATGCTGCAATGCCCGCGCGGCTACTGGCCGGTTTTGCTCGGCGCCGAGTGGCTGATGCTCTTCTGGCTCTCGCAGGAAGTGGCCCTCGCGCATCTGCCATTATTGATGACCGGAAGCGTGCTCACGCTGTTGCCCGTGGCGCTTATCTCCCGCTATCGCCACCAGCGCGACTGGCGCACCCTGCTGCGGCAAGGGGCGGTGCTGATTGCCGCCGCGCTGTTGCAGTCCCTGCCGTGGGTGGGCGAAAAAGAGATGCTCAACGCCCTGCTGCTGACCCTGACCGGCGGCCTGACCCTCGCCCCGACCTGCCTGGTGATCTGGCATTACCTCACCAGCACCGTCTGGCAGCCGCTTGGCCCGGCGCTGGTCTCTCAGCCGGTAAACTGGCGCGCGCGGCATCTCATCTGGTATCTGCTGCTGTTTGTGGTGAGCCTGTGGTTGCAGCTTGGCCTGCCCGCCGAGCTGTCGCGCTTTACGCCGTTTTGCCTGGCGCTGCCGATCATCGCGCTGGCCTGGCACTACGGCTGGCAGGGGGCGCTGATCGCCACCCTGATGAACGCCATCGCCCTGATAGCCAGCCAGACCTGGCACGATCATCCCGTTGATTTACTGCTTTCTCTGCTGGCGCAGAGCCTGACCGGGCTGCTGCTGGGAGCGGGGATCCAGCGTTTGCGCGAGCTGAACCAGTCTCTGCAAACCGAGCTGGCGCGCAATCGCCGTCTGGCGGAGCGCCTGCTGGAGACCGAAGAGAGCGTGCGGCAGGAGGTCGCCCGCGAGCTGCACGACGATATCGGCCAGACCATCACCGCCATCCGCACCCAGGCGGGCATCGTCCAGCGGCTGGCGGCAGAAAACGCGGGGGTGAAGCAGGGCGGCGCGCATATCGAACAGCTCTCGCTTGGCGTATACGACTCGGTGCGTCGGCTGCTTGGCAGGCTGCGTCCGCGCCAGCTTGACGACCTGTCGCTTGAGCAGGCGGTGCGTTCCCTGATGCGCGAGATGGAGCTGGAAAGCCGCGGCATCGTCAGCCATCTCGACTGGCGCATTGATGAATCGCTCCTGAGCGAAGGCCAGCGCGTGACGCTGTTCCGCGTCTGTCAGGAGGGGCTGAACAACATCGTTAAGCACGCTAACGCCAGCGCCGTGACGCTACAGGGCTGGCAGCAGGATGAGAGCATCAGGCTGGTAATTGAAGACGACGGCTGCGGCCTGCCGCCGGGGTCGGGTCAGCAGGGCTTTGGCCTGGCGGGGATGCGCGAGCGCGTGAAGGCGCTGGGCGGCACGCTGAATATCTCCTGCACCCACGGAACGCGCGTCAGCGTCAGCCTGCCGCTAAGGAGCCACCATGTTTAAAACGCCCGCCAGCGCGGCGCCCATCAACGATAAGGCGGAGATCGACGCGCGCTACCGCTACTGGCGACGCCATATTCTGATCACCATCTGGCTCGGCTACGCGCTGTTCTACTTCACCCGCAAAAGCTTCAACGCCGCCGCGCCGGAGATCCTCGCCAGCGGCGTGATGACCCGCACCGATATCGGCCTGCTGGCGACGCTGTTTTACATCACCTACGGCCTGTCGAAGTTCTTCTCCGGCATCGTCAGCGACCGCTCCAACGCCCGCTATTTTATGGGTTTCGGGCTGATAGCCACCGGGGTGGTGAATATCCTGTTCGGCTTCTCGACCTCGCTGTGGGCCTTTGCCCTGTTGTGGGCGCTGAACGCCTTTTTCCAGGGCTGGGGCGCGCCGGTTTGCGCGCGCCTGCTGACGGCCTGGTACTCGCGCAACGAGCGCGGCGGCTGGTGGGCTATCTGGAATACCGCGCACAACGTCGGCGGGGCGCTGATCCCCATCGTGGTCGGCGCGGCGGCGCTGCACTACGGCTGGCGGGTGGGGATGATGATTGCGGGCGGGCTGGCGATTATCGCCGGGCTGTTCCTCTGCTGGCGGCTGCGCGACAGGCCGCAAACCGTGGGGCTGCCTGCGGTGGGCGACTGGCGTCACGACGAGATGGAGATCGCCCAGCAGCAGGAAGGGGCGGGGCTGACGCGCAAAGAGATCCTCACCCGTTACGTGCTCAAAAACCCCTACATATGGCTGCTGTCGCTCTGCTACGTGCTGGTCTACGTGGTGCGCGCGGCGATCAACGACTGGGGCAATTTGTACATGTCCGAAACCCTCGGCGTGGATCTGGTGACCGCCAACTCGGCGGTGACGATGTTCGAGCTGGGCGGGTTTATCGGCGCGCTGGTGGCGGGCTGGGGATCGGATAAGCTGTTTAACGGCAACCGCGGCCCGATGAACCTGATTTTCGCCGCCGGGATTTTGCTCTCCGTCGGCTCGCTGTGGCTGATGCCGTTTGCCAGCTACGTGATGCAGGCGGCCTGCTTCTTCACCACCGGTTTCTTCGTGTTTGGCCCGCAGATGCTGATCGGCATGGCGGCGGCGGAGTGCTCGCACAAAGAGGCGGCCGGAGCGGCGACGGGCTTTGTCGGGCTGTTTGCCTATCTTGGGGCATCGCTTTCCGGCTGGCCGCTGGCGCGGGTGATCGACGCCTGGCACTGGAGCGGATTCTTCGCGGTGATCGCTATCGCGGCGGGGATTTCTGCCCTGCTGCTGCTGCCGTTTTTGAACGCCCAGGCCCCGCGCGAGGCCCGCGTGATGTGATGCGCCTCACCTTTTCACCCCGAATGGCGCAAAACTAAGACATTTTCCCGGTTTCACCGGGACGCTGTCTCAGGCATCTCTTCCGGCTGGTTTTTACAATGCTGCAAAAATCAGCCCGGGAGTGACTCAATCATGCTGGCCTTCTTAAATCAGGTACGTAAACCGACCCTGGATCTGCCGCTCGACGTGCGGCGCAAAATGTGGTTCAAACCCTTCATGCAGTCCTATCTGGTGGTCTTTATCGGCTACCTGACGATGTATCTGATCCGCAAAAACTTTAACATCGCGCAGAACGACATGATCTCGACCTACGGGCTGAGCATGACGCAGCTGGGGATGATCGGCCTGGGTTTTTCCATCACCTACGGCGTGGGGAAAACGCTGGTGTCGTACTACGCGGACGGCAAAAATACCAAGCAGTTCCTGCCGTTTATGCTGATCCTCTCCGCCATCTGTATGCTCGGCTTTAGCGCCAGCATGGGCGCGGGCTCCGTCAGCCTGTTCCTGATGATCGCCTTCTACGCGCTGAGCGGTTTCTTCCAGAGTACCGGCGGGTCGTGCAGCTACTCCACCATCACCAAATGGACGCCGCGCCGCAAGCGTGGGTCGTACCTGGGCATGTGGAACATCTCCCACAACCTCGGCGGGGCGGGTGCGGCAGGCGTGGCGCTGTTCGGCGCGAACTACCTGTTCGACGGCCACGTCATCGGCATGTTTATCTTCCCGTCGATTATCGCCCTGATCGTGGGCTTTATCGGCCTGCGCTTCGGCAGCGACTCCCCGGAATCTTACGGCCTCGGCAAAGCCGAAGAGCTGTTCGGCGAGGAGATCAGCGAAGAGGACAAAGAGACCGAAGAGAACGAGATGACCAAATGGCAGATCTTTGTTGAGTACGTGCTGAAAAACAAAGTGATCTGGCTGTTATGTTTCTCGAACATCTTCCTGTACGTGGTGCGTATCGGTATCGACCAGTGGTCCACCGTTTATGCGTTCCAGGAGCTGAAGCTCTCCAAAGAGGTGGCGATTCAGGGCTTTACCCTGTTCGAAGTGGGCGCGCTGGTCGGCACGCTGCTGTGGGGCTGGCTCTCAGATCTCGCCAACGGCCGTCGTGCGCTGGTGGCCTGCGTCGCGCTGGCGCTGATCATCGCCACCCTCGGCGTGTACCAGCATGCCAGCAACCAGTACGTTTACCTGGCATCCCTGTTCGCGCTCGGCTTCCTGGTGTTCGGCCCGCAGCTGCTGATCGGCGTGGCGGCAGTCGGCTTCGTACCGAAAAAAGCGATCGGCGCTGCCGATGGGATTAAGGGCACCTTCGCCTACCTGATCGGCGACAGCTTCGCCAAGCTGGGTCTGGGAATGATCGCCGACGGCACGCCAATTTTCGGCCTCACCGGCTGGGCGGGCACCTTCGCGGCGCTGGATGCGGCTGCTATCGGCTGTATCGTCCTGATGGCGATGGTCGCGGTGCTGGAAGAACGTAAAATTCGCCGTGAAAATCGTGCGCAGAAGCAGAAATTGAAAACAGCCTGAGTGTGCAGGTGACTTCTTTGCCCGGCTGACCGCCGGGCTTTTTTTTGCCGAACCCGCCACCTTTACCCCGCTTTACACACCCGCTTCTCTCCATGCTCTACAGTTTTTTTTGCTGCCGCCTTTCGTGCAGCCTTAGCCCTTTTGCTAACGGAGAGCCTGCATGTTGACCCAACGATTGTCCTGCCTTGCGCTGCTCATGGCGCTGGCTTCCCCTGCGCTAGCCGCTGATGCCCCTACCTATGGTGAAAAGCTGGAAGGATTCGACTACGGCTGGCCGGTAAAGCATTTCACGTTTACCTCGCAAAACCAGCCGCTCGACATGGCCTATCTGGACGTTAAGCCGGAAAAATCTAACGGCCGCACCGTAGTGCTGATGCACGGTAAAAACTTCTGCGCCGGCACCTGGAACGGGACGATTCGGGCGCTTACCCAAAGCGGTTATCGCGTTATCGCTCCCGATCAGATTGGTTTCTGTAAATCCACTAAGCCAGAGCATTACCAGTACACCTTCCAGCAGCTGGCGAACAATACCCACGCGCTGCTTGAATCATTGGATGTCGATCGCGTCACGGTCATTGGACACTCAACCGGCGGTATGCTGGCGACCCGCTACGCGCTGATGTGGCCGCAGCAGGTGGAACAGCTGGTGATGGTCAATCCGATTGGCCTGGAAGACTGGAAAGCGCGCGGCGTGCCGTCTATTACGGTCGACCAGTGGTATCAACGAGAGCTGAAAGTCAGCGCGGATAGCATTCGGCAGTACGAGAAAAATACTTACTACGCCGGAGAGTGGAAGCCAGAATACGAGCGCTGGGTCACCATGCTCGCCGGGCTGAACAACGGGCCGGACAAAGCGCGCGTGGCGTGGAACTCGGCGCTGCTCTACGACATGATTTATACCCAGCCGGTTATCTACGAATTCGGCGAGCTGAAGATGCCGACATTATTGATGATCGGCACGAAGGACAACACCGCCATCGGTAAAGACCTCGCCCCGCCTGAGATCCGCAAAACGCTGGGCAACTATGCGGTGCTGGGGAAGGAGACGGCGAAACGCATCCCGCATGCGACCCTGGTGGAATTTAACGACATGGGCCACGCGCCGCAGATGCAGGATCCTGAGCGCTTTCATGAAGCGCTGCTGAAAGGGCTTCAGGACCGCTGACTGGTTTGCAGTAACAGCCCGCGCAGCCACGCCTGCGCGGGATTGCGGTGCGTTCTGCCGTGCCAGGCCATGCTTTTGGTAAAGCCAGGTACGGGAACTGGCGTTTCGCAGATGAACATCCCCGTTTGATTTTCCGCGATGCGTTCCGGCACGACGGCAATCATATCGCTAAGGGCCAGCACGTCCGGCAGAACCAAAAAGTGGCTTACCGAGAGTCCCACGTGACGCGTCCGGCCAATTTTCTCCAGCGCGCTATCGGTTACCCCGCGAAAGCCGTCTCCCTCGTAAGAGACCAGCACATGCTCAAGGGCGCAAAATCGGTCTAACGTCATTGGCTCTCCGGCATTTGGATGATCGGCGCGCATCATGCATACGTACCGTTCATCATAAAGCGCACGGCTGTGAAGCTCATCGGGCGTGGTGTGGGGGGTGATAAGCGCCACGTCAATATTGCCCTGCTCAAGCTGGCTGACAAGGCTACCGGGGGTAACGGGCACCACGCGCACGCGTATGCCCGGCGCCTGTGTTTTAAGGGCGGCGATAAACGGCACAACAACCGCTCGAAGTGCATAATCCGTAGCGGCAATCGTGAAGGTCAGGTTCGCCGTGAGCGGATCAAAAGCGACGGGCTGCAACAGCACGTTGATGTCCGCGAGAATGCGTTTTATCGGTGTCGCCAGTTCTTCCGCGCGGGTGGTGGGCACAATGCCGTGCGGCACGCGGATAAACAGCGGGTCGTCGAAATAATCCCGCAGGCGGTTGAGCATCCCGCTGACCGCAGGCTGGGTGAGGGAAAGACGCGCCGCCGCGCGGGTGACGCTGCGTTCGTCCAGCAGGGCGTCGAGCGTTTTTAGCAGGTTGAGATCCAGCGTGCGCAGATCCGCTTTCATGAGGTTTTTCACCCTTTTTTCAATTCACTATTATGCCGTTGCCCGCTGTTGAGGCCGCGCGTTTCCCGCTATGATGAGCGGCTATTCTAAGGAGAACGCATGGTCTGGATAATGCTGGCAACCCTCGTGGTGGTGTTCGTGGTGGGATTTCGCGTCCTAACCTCCGATTCCCGTCGCGCGATTAAACGATTAAGCGAGCGCCTGGGCGTCACCCCGGTTCCGGTAGAGTCGATGATCGACCAGTTCGGTAAAACGCCCGGCAATGAGTTTATCCGCTACCTTGAACGCCCTGATGAGGCCCATCTGCAAAACGCCGCGCAGGTGCTGCTGATCTGGCAGGTCTGCATCGTTAACGGCAGCGAAGAGAATCTCCTCACCTGGCATCGCCTGCTGCGCAAGGCGCGGCTGGCAGCGCCCATCACCGATGCGCAAATCCGCCTGACGCTCGGCTTTATGCGCGAAATGGAGCCCGATCCGCAGGAGCTAAACGCCTTCCAGCTGCGCTACAACCAGCTCTTCCTGCCGGAAGAGGGCGTCTTTTATCTGCACTGATATCACCAGGCGTGATGAAGATTATAAAGCATCGTCATTAGATTTATAACACTCGCGAGCGCAACATCACCTCATCAACCCCATGACGAGGTAAACCATGAAACAGTCCGCAATTCACTGGCCGAACGACTATCTGCCCGGCACAACCGACAACTTTGCCTCCAACGAAATCATCGTCGCCGGGCTGACGGCCAAAGAGGTCTGGGCGCAGCTTAACGACACGACCCTGTGGCCGAATTACTACAGCAACGCCGAGGATATCCGTTTCCACGACGGCAGCGGCCCGGAACTGAGCGCTAATGCCCGCTTCCGCTTCACGACCTTCGGCTTCCCGGTTGAGGCGCTGGTGACGGAATACGTTCCGCCCGTTGACGGCGAAGCGGCGCGCATTGCGTGGCACGGCTGGGTAGAAGGGGATGCAAGTTCGCGTCTGGACGTGATCCACGCCTGGCTGTTTGAAGATCTGCCGGGCAAGCGCGTGCGCATTCTGACGCAGGAATCTCAGAAAGGCGTTCCGGCGCAGGAGCTTGCACGCACGGTGCCCAACCCGATGATTAACGGCCATCAGGAGTGGATCGTCGGGCTGGCGAAGGCGGCGATGCAAGAAAAGTTGTCGAAACGTTAAATTCGTCACATTTTTGATGATAAACTGCGCGACTTTTCCGCACGTTTATCTTCAGGTGACGCCATGACAGAACAGATCCAACCCACGACCAGACCGCAGACCAAAGAGGTATCACGCCCTAACTGGTCGGCGGTTTTCTCCGTGGCATTTTGCGTGGCCTGCCTGATCACCGTTGAGTTTCTGCCGGTCAGCCTGCTGACGCCAATGGCGCAGGACCTGGGGATTTCCGAAGGGGTGGCGGGGCAGTCCGTTACCGTCACCGCCTTTGTGGCGATGTTCGCCAGCCTGTTTATCACCCAGGTGATTGGCACTATCGACCGCCGCAAGGTGGTGATTCTGTTCAGCGTACTGCTGACGCTCTCCTGCCTGCTGGTCTCGTTCGCTGAAAACTTCACGCTGCTGCTGTTGGGCCGCGCCTGTCTGGGGCTGGGATTGGGCGGCTTCTGGGCGATGTCGGCGTCGCTCACCATGCGTCTGGTGCCCGCGCGTACCGTGCCCAAAGCGCTGTCGGTGATTTTCGGGGCCGTGTCTATCGCGCTGGTGATCGCCGCGCCGCTGGGCAGTTTCCTCGGCGGGATCATCGGCTGGCGTAACGTCTTTAACGCGGCGGCGGTAATGGGTCTGCTGTGCATTATCTGGGTGTGGAAAGCGCTCCCGTCCTTGCCGGGCGAAGCGGCGCACCACAAACAGAACATGTTCGCGCTGCTGAAACGCCCGGGCGTGATGGCGGGGATGACCGCGATCTTTATGGCCTTCGCCGGGCAGTTTGCCTTCTTTACCTATATCCGCCCGGTGTTTATGACCATGGCCGGTTTTGACGTCGACGGCCTGACGCTGGTGCTGTTGAGCTTCGGTATCGCCAGCTTTGTCGGCACGTCGCTGTCGTCCCAGTTCCTGAAACGTTCTCTGAAAGTCGCTCTCGCGGGCGCGCCGCTGGTGCTGGCGATCGGCGCGGCAGTGCTGGTGCTGTGGGGGAGCGATAAGTGGGTTGCGTCGGCGATTGCGATTATCTGGGGCTTTGCCTTTGCGCTGGTGCCGGTGGGCTGGTCGACGTGGATCACCCGCTCGCTTGCCGATCAGGCGGAAAAAGCCGGGTCGATTCAGGTGGCGGTGATCCAGCTGGCAAACACCTGCGGCGCCGCGGTAGGCGGCGTTGCGCTCGACCATCTGGGCCTGACCTCGCCGCTGGTGATTTCCGGCACGCTGATGCTCATGACGGCGCTGCTGGTGGCGGGGAAGGTTAAGGCGAAGTAGGAAATTCCCCCCTCACCCTAACCCTCTCCCCGTAGGGGAGAGGGGACTGCTCGGTGCTGTCTTTTCACCCTCGCCCCTTTGGGGAGAGGGCCGGGGTGAGGGGGCATCAGGCTACGCCGATGCCTTAACCCTTCTACGCGAATCCATCGAAATCAACACCACCGACGACACAATCAGCAGCGTGCCCAGCCAGTCCGGCAGGGTGAACGCCACGCCAAGCAAAATCACCGACAGCAACGCGCTGCTCAGCGGTTCGGCGCAGCTCAGGATGCTCGCCTTCGGTCCGCCGATCATCTGTGCGCCCTTCAGGTACAGGCTGAAGGTCAGCGCCGTGCCGATCACCACCAGATAGAAGAACGCCAGCAGCAGGCTGCCGTCGATGACAAACGTCGTGCCGCGCCCGGCGTAGAACGGCGTCAGCATTAATCCCGCAATCAGCATGCTCCAGCCGACGATCGGCAGCGTGCCATAGCGGGCGATCAGCGTCGACGGATAGGTGGTGTAAAACGCGGCGGCGAAGGCCGAGGCGATGCCGAAGAACAGCGCGGCAGGCGAGATGGACAGGGATGTCGGATCGCCGTGCGTCACCAGCAGGAAGGTGCCGATCAGCGACGTCATGATCGCGGATAACACGAACACGCCGGGGCGTTTTTTCCGCGCCAGCGCGAACCAGGCGACGATAATCGTCGGTGACAGGAATTGCAGCACGGTGGCGGTCGCGGCGTTGGATTTTTCAATCGTCAGCAGGAAGGTGAGCTGCACGGTGAGCGCGCCGACCAGCGAGAAAATCAGCAGGCTGATGGCGTCTTTGCGATGTTTGATGACCGAGAAAATTTTGTCGCCGTGAACGAAGGAGAGCGTCAGCAGGATCACGCCGGTAAACAGCAGGCGGATCATGGTCAGGTAAGGCGAAGAAATGTGGCTTTTCTCCATGATGTACTGCGCGCAAACCCCTGAACTTCCCCATAAAACGGCGGCGATCAGGACGTTTAGCATCCCTTTACGTGTGGAACCCATGTACTCCCCTGGTATGTTGTCGTTAATTCGGTCAACAGCATAGCATGGTTGTGTGCGGCCTGATGCCCTCACCCCGGCCCTCTCCCACGGGGAGAGGGAGCAAACACTAAAAACGGCAACGCTCGTTGCCGTTTTGCGTTTACCTTAGAACCACGCCTCCCACATGGCGCCGACGTTGAAGTCGTCGAGCGTTTCGTCTTTGGTGTTGTTCACGCGCGCGGTGCGTTCGTTATCCACTTTGCCGCCGGTCACGTAGAAGCGCAGCATCGGGCGGAACTCCGGGCCCATGGCGATAGACATGTTCTGCGACAGGGTCAGCTTCCAGCCTTTGTTATCGCCGCCGTTGTCGTAGTCAACGTGCTGCCAGCCCGCTTCCAGCCAGGTGGAGTGAACGTCGTTCCACCAGTGCATCGGGCGCACGATGGCGTTGTAGTTCTTGCGGTTGTCGGTGTTGTCGCGGCTGTTGTCGTAGTCGTGGAAGGCGAGGATGTACTCCACCTGCGTGGCCTGGGTGAATTTGTACAGACCTTCGAAGCTGGCGTAGACCGTGGTTAAATCCTCGGTTTTGTTGAACACGCTGTTGTCCGAGTTATCGGAGTAACGCGCGATCACCTTGTTCACGCCGCTGTCGTTGGTGTGGCTCAGCACCACGCCGCCCTGCCAGGCGTTCAGACGCTCGTCGCTCTCCACCGCTTTGGAGTCAAAGCCGTAGTTGGCGTACAGCTCCAGGTCGAGCGGGCCGAGCTTCATGCCGTGGATTTTCGACGTCGCCGCGTAGTTGCCTTTATCCCCCGTGCCGGAGCCGCCGGTACAGGTGATGCGCGACGGGTTGGCTTCGTCTTCCATCACTTCCGGGCTACAGGATTCCACTGCCGCCACGGCCGCCACGTCAAACTGCACGCCGCCGATGTCGAAGTTCTTCACCCCGGCGCCCTGGCCGTCGTGGTTCATCCAGAAGTAATCGTTGATGCCCTGCTGCGGACGCTGGTGGAAATCACGGCCCGCCCAGAAGTAGGCGTTCGGGTTGGAGGCCATAATGTTGGTCACGCCCGCGTAGGCTTTTTTCAGGTTAACCTCGTCGCCCCAGTGGTCGATCATCACGTTGATGTCCCAGATAGCGCCGTTCTCGCCCTTGAAGGCTTTAGAGAGCTGGAACTCGCCGCCGTTGCCTTCGTTACCCAGACGACCGATGGCGGACGCGCCGTTGTAGGAGCCGTCTACCGCCACGTATTTCTGATCGGCGGCCTGGAAGTGCGCGCCGTAGCGGGCGTAACCGGTAAATTTAATCCCGAACGGAATCGCCATATCCGGGGACTGCGCCGCGCTTTGCGGCTCGGTCACCACGTCCGCTTTTTTCGCGACCGCAGCATCCATTTTGGCCTGGCGCTCGGCCAGGGCTTTATCCACCGCTTTGGCCACAATGGCGTCGATTTGCTCCTGCGTGAATTCCTGGGCGAGCACGGAAATTGGGCAAAGCGCGGCGATAACCGCCATGGTTAATGGAAGTTTTTTAATAGTCGTCATGGTTATCTCAATATAGTTTAATTTTATTCAGACAATAACCATCCCGCTCCGATCTGACAGAATATGTCGCTATCATCAGAACAAGAGGATTTATAATTAAGGTACAGAGGTATTACAGTAACGTTATTTCGCCATAGATTATCTCTGATATAAATGAATAATCTCTTCGGATAATTCACGCGCCAGCAGGGAGTTCATTAAATGATCCTGCGCGTGAACCATAATTAAGGTCATCGGCTGGCGGGCTTCGCCGGCATCCTGCTCGATGAGTTTGGTTTGCATTTTGTGGGCCTGGCGCGCGTAACCGTCGGCTTCGCGCAGCAGGCTCTTGGCCTCGTCAAGGTTGCCCTGCCGCGCAGCATGCAGTGCTTCAAAGCACAGGCTGCGCGACTGACCAGCATTGACGATGATTTCCATTACTGCGTCTTCTAAGGCAATCATCATCAGGTTCTCTATTTATCGAAACTATTGTTTAGAGAAGTGGCAGCAAACCACTCTCCGCTCTTTTTAATGGTCCGCTGCTGCGTATCTAAATCGAGCTGGATAAATCCATAGCGATTTTTATACGCATTACACCATGACCAGTTATCAATAAATGTCCACATATGGTAGCCAAGACAATTACAGCCTTCGCTAATGCCTTTATGCAGCCACTGGAGATGGCCGGAAATAAAATCAATACGGTATTGATCGTTTATTTGGCCGTTTTCAATAAAGCGCTGTTCATTTTCAACACCCATGCCGTTTTCAGAAATAAAGCAGCGTGGGTTGCCGTAATTATCGCGCAGGTTGATCAGAATATCGTAAATACCCGGCTCGTAAATTTCCCAGCCCCGGTACGGGTTCATCTTGCGGCCCGGCATTTCGTAATTATCAAAGAACCACTCTGGCATAAACGGCGCCTGCGGGTTTACCGCGCTGTCGCGCGCCTTCACGCGACGCGGCTGATAATAGTTAATGCCGAGCAGGTCGATTTTCCCTTCGGCGATCAGCGCGCTGTCGTCCGGGTTGCAGGCCGGAAGCTGGCCGTGCGATTTCAGCAGCGCGACCAGATCCGCCGGATATTCCCCGCGCAGCACCGGGTCGAGGAAGCTGCGGTTGAACATCAGATCCGCAATATGCGCCGCCTTCACGTCAGACGGATTTTGCGAGCGCGGGTAGGACGGGGTGAGGTTCAGCACGATGCCGATTTCACCCGCGTAATGCCCGGCGCGATAGGCACGAACCGCCTTCGCGTGCGCCAGCACGGTGTGGAACGCCACGGTCGCGGCACGACGGAAATCCACCACGTTTGGATAGTGGAAGTCGTACAGATAACCGCCCTCCACCGGGACAATCGGCTCGTTGAAGGTAAACCAGTGCAGTACGCGGTCGCCAAACAGCTCGAAGCAAATCTGCGCATAGCGGGCGTAAGCCTCCACCACGTCACGGTTTTCCCAGCCGCCAATCTCCTGCATCGCCATCGGCATGTCGAAGTGGAACAGGGTCATAAACGGCGTGATACCCTGCTCAATCAGCTCGTCGATGACCTGATTATAAAAGTCGACCGCTTCCGGGTTCACTTCACCGATACCGCCGGGGATCAGGCGCGCCCAGCTAATCGAGGTACGAAAGCTGTTGTGGTTCAGCTGCTTTAACAGCTGAACGTCCGTTTTCCAGTGCTCGTAAAACGTGGAGGTGTGCTGCGGCCCCACGCCATTGTGAAAACGGTTCGGCTCGCGGGAGAACCAGTAATCCCATGTGGTTTCTCCCTCTCGTGATCCTTCGGTCTGGAGAGCGGAGCTTGCGCTGCCCCACCAGAAATGCTCGGGAAATGAATATTTCATAACGCTTCCTCTTTGACTTAATTGCTCGCTGTTTCAGCAGAACCTACAGAAGCCTGGGCTTTTTGCTCTTCGTTTTTCATCAACGTTCGCTCATAAGCGCGCAGGAAAGGTAAATACATCACAGCTGACATCACCATACAAATGACGCACATCACAACTGGGCTAAATGCCCAGTTTGCCGCCCACGAGGCACCGATTGGCGCGGGGGTGGTCCACGGCGTTAACGAGACCACCTGCGCAAGCCACCCGAGGCGGGTGGCGGCATAGGCCAGGCAGGCGTTGATCAGCGGAACGCACACGAACGGGATAAACAGCATCGGGTTCATGATAATCGGCGCGCCGAACAGAATCGGTTCGTTGATGTTAAAGAAGCTCGGCACCACGCCCATTTTGCCGATGGTGCGCAGATGGGTGACGCGGCTACGCAGCAGCAGGAACGCCAGCGGCAGCGTGGAGCCTACGCCGCCAATCAGCAGGTAGTGATCCCAGAAGCCTTGCAGGTAGACGTGCGGCAGCGCGGCGCCCGCCGCCAGCGCGGCCTGGTTTGCCGACAGGTTTGCCATCCAGAACGGGTTCATAATGCCGGTCACAATCAGCGAGCCGTGGATACCCGCGAACCAGAAGATCTGGCACAGCAGCACGGAGAGCAGAATGGCGGGCAGGGAGTCAGAGGCGGAGACCAGCGGCTCCAGCAGATGCATGATCGCCTGCGGGATGATCATCCCGGTCTGCGCTTCGATAAACAGGTTGAGCGGGTGCAGGGTGCCGATCACCACCATCACCGGGATCAGGATCTCAAACGAACGCGCCACGCCGGTGGGCACCTCTTTGGGCAGGCGAATGGTCACGTTGTTCTGCTTCAGCCACGCGTAAACGCGGGTCGAGTAAATCGCGGTGATCAGCGCGGTGAAAATGCCCTGGCCGGAGAGATATTGCGTGGAAATCTTGCCGTCCGCATAGGGCGCGGCCACCAGCAGGAAGGCCATAAAGGCCAGCAGGCCGGACATCACCGGGTCGAGGTTAAACTGACGCCCCAGGCTCGCCCCAATTCCCACCGAAATGAAGAAGGTCATCACGCCCATGCTGAGGTTGAACGGCAGCATCAGCTGTTCGCGGTAGGTCTCGGAGAAATCGAGCCAGCCCCGGGCGAAGCTGTTGGTGGTATCCGCCGAGAACGGCGGGAAGATAAACACCAGCATAAACGAGCCGATGATCATAAACGGCAGCGCGGCGGTAAAGCCGTCGCGGATAGCAATCACATATTTTTGCTGACCCAGTTTTGCGGCCAGCGGGGTAATTGACTGCTCAATCACCGCGACCATTGATTGATATAACGAACTCATGTGAACACCTTTTAGTGTGCCGCCTCGATGAGCGACAGTGCAAAGTCCAGTACTTTATCGCCACGTTGCATACCGTAATCCATCATATCAATGGGTTGCACCGGAATGCCTTGCGTCGCCGCCTTGTCTGAGAGTGTCTTTAACATGTATTTCACTTGCGGTCCGAGAAGCACGACCTGGTATTGCGGAAACTGCGTATCAAATTCGGAAACGCCGTACGCATCAATCTTCACCGATAAACCGCGCTCGTTTGCTACATCGACCATTTTGCTGACCAGCAGGCTGGTGGACATCCCGGCAGAGCAGCACAGCATAATCTTGAACATCGACATCCATCCTCAAAGTGTAAAAAGTTATTGCGAGGATGATTGGACATCATACGGAAACCGGTTTCCATTTATAAAAGACAGAAATGTGACCACCATCAAGAAGCTGTCCTTATGGGGCTTTGTAGCACGATCTGCTTCACAAAATTTGGCGATCCGGACGCCATTTGGAGTGGAAACGGAAAATCGGTTTCCATGAAAAACGGAAACGGATATACTCCGTTCTGGCTATAATGTGAGCCGAAGCGGTAATGGAATTTGCAGGCGCGAGGACTGCCTGCCAGGGGAGAGAGATGTCTACAATCAACGATGTATCGCGTCTGGCCGGGGTGTCCAAAGCCACGGTATCACGGGTGTTGAGCGGATCGCGTGGCGTAAAGGAAGCCAGCCGTCAGGCCGTTTTAAAAGCGGTGGATGAGCTGAACTATCGCCCAAACGTGATTGCGCAGTCGCTGTTGAGCCAGTCTACCGGCTGTATCGGGGTAATTTGCGCGCAGGACAATATTAACCAGACCACCGGTTACCTGTACGCGCTGGAAAAACAGCTCAGCCAGCATCAAAAGCATCTGCTGCTGCGGTTCGCCAATACCAAAGCGGAAGTGATGAACGCCCTCGATGAACTCTCCTGCGGTTTATGCGACGACATCCTGGTGATCGGCGCGCGTTTCCCGCTCGATATCGATATGGAAAACGTCATTCTGGTCGACTGCATGGAGTCGGATAACGCCAACAGCATCCAGTTCGATCACGCCTTTGCCGCCGAAACCGCCTGTAACTACCTCACCAGCCAGGGGCGACGCCAGATTGCGCTGATCCACCCGCACGGCAGCGGTTTCGCTGACCAGGTGCTGCTGGGCTATAAGCACGCGCTGGAGAAGAATTTCCTGCCGTTTAACCGCAGCCTGGTGTTTATGGACGCCACCTCCTCGTCGGTTGCCTTGCAGGAGCTGCTCAACAATGCGAGCACCCTGAACTTCAACGCCCTGCTGGTGGCCGACGAACAGGAAGCCCAGCGGGTGATCCCGCAGCTTCAGGCGTTTAATAAATCGGTGCCGGACGACATTATGGTCTTTAGCCTGGCCGGATCGCTGCAACTGCCGGGCATTCCGGTCATCCCGGCGATTGAGTATTCGATGGACGCTATGGCCGCAAGAATTGTGACCTGGCTGAATGAGAAAACGCAGATGCTGGGGTCGTACGTTCTGCGCGGGGATTTAATTATCCCGGATATGCGTAAGCGATAAAAAAAGCAGGGTAACTGCGCGTTACCCTGCCTGTATTGACGAGCGATTAGCTACGGATAAACGTCAGGATATCCGCGTTGATCGCGTCTGCATGGGTGGTATGCATCCCGTGCGGATAGCCCGGATAAATGCGCAGCGTGCTGTTGCTGAGCAGTTTATCTTGCAGGATGGCCGCATTTTTATACGGAACAACCTGATCGTCATCCCCCTGCATTACCAGAACCGGTACGGTTATCGCTTTGAGATCGTCAGTCTGGTCCGTTTCTGAAAACGCTTTAATCCCTTCGTACTGGGCCAGCGCGCCGCCGATCATCCCCTGACGCCACCAGTTCTGAATGGTGCCCTGAGAAACTTCAGCGCCCTCGCGGTTAAAGCCGTAGAACGGGCCGGAGGCGACGTCCAGGTAAAACTGCGCGCGGTTAGCGGCCAGCGCCTTGCGGAATCCGTCGAATACGGAGATGGGAGTGCCGCCCGGGTTGCTGTCGGTTTTGACCATCAGCGGGGGAACAGAGCTGATCAGTACCGCTTTCGCCACGCGCCCCTGAGGCTGGCCGTAGCGGGCAACGTAGCGCGCGACCTGTCCGCCACCGGTTGAGTGCCCAACGTGGATAGCATTTTTCAGATCCAGGTGTTCAACCACTGCGTTCACGTCCGCCGCGTAGTGATCCATATCGTGCCCTTCACTCACCTGGTCCGAGCGCCCGTGACCGCGTCGGTCAGTGGCGATCACGCGATAGCCCTGAGCCAGGAAGAACAACATCTGGTTATCCCAGTCATCCGCGCTTAAAGGCCATCCATGATGAAACACGATAGGTTGAGCCGATTTATCGCCCCAGTCCTTATAGAAAATATGAACACCGTCGGTTGTGGTTACAAATGCCATAACAATTACTCCTGTATTTATCGTCCTGAAATAGCCGGATTACGTTCCAGTCAGTGGAGAAAAGCACCTGAAGGGCTGATGCTTTTCCGTCCGGCTAAGGAGAACCCTACGCCTCGCCGGGCCGCTCGTACAATTGACCTCATCAATGGAACGTATAAGGAAAACCTCATTGTTAATCACGGTTATCTGGCGAAAAAATAGGGATAGTGGGCACAGTTAACGCCCAGGATTAAGGTGGCTAAGGTCGCTATACACGGGGAGGCAATTGACGTGAAACTCAGTAATCTTCCATACAATCTACCTGACTCACCGCATCCCAGTAGCCATCCAGGTTGTCGCGCTTCATCGCTGTGATCGCATTTTTGATCAGCAGCTGATTAGCTTCCGACGACAAAATCATAGTCTGCCATTGCTTATCGCTCTGCTTTTTTTGCGGCGTACAGACTTTTTTCAGATCTTTCATAACCTGCTGTTTAATTTGTGCGTCCTTTGCCGGGCTCTCCTCATCCTGAGCATGAACGAACGCGGCAACCAGCAGACAGACGACCAGGCAAAAAAGGTGTGCAAATTTCATTGAAACCCCCGTTTAAAAGACACGTCTTTCCCCTGAAATATATCGTTACATTCAGTGTGGCGACGCCAGCCGAAAGTATGAATTTATTCATATTGCTTATGTGCATCTCCTGACGAGGCTGTGCGATAGTAGGATTGCTGAAAAATAAGGAGAAAAATATGCAGCTTAATATTACCCATAAGGTCACACCGGAAGAAAAAGAAGAGCTTTTAGTGGGGCTGAGATCGTTCAACGCGCAGTTCCTGGATTTGGCGACGTTTAGCTGTGATATCGGCGTTTACGTGCGCAACGAAGAGGGCGTGATGCTGGGCGGGTTAATTGGCACCCGCAAAGGGGAATGGCTGAATATCGATTTTCTGTGGGTCAGCGACACCGTGCGGGGTTCGGGCGTGGGCAGCCAGCTCATCAGGGCCGCCGAGGAGGAAGCCAGACGCCAGGGCTGTAAGCACGCGCTGGTCGACACCGCCAGCTTCCAGGCGCGTCCGTTCTATGAAAAGCAGGGCTATCAGCTACAGTTTTCCCTGCAAGACTATCCGTTGCAGGGCATGCAGAGACACTATCTGGCCCGCGCGCTTTAAGCCCCAATCCCGTGGCCGATCACCGCTAAGACGTGGCGGACCACGCTCTCCCGCGAGAGGGTATGGAGCCGTTCGTCGTTGCGCATGCGCGAGAAGGGCACCAGCACCAGGCTCAGCAGAGTGGTGAACAGCAGCTCGGGGGCAAGCTCAGGATTGAGCTTCCCTTCCTGCTGCCATCGTTTAACCGTCGCCAGCGTTGCCTGATACTTATCTTCGCCAAAGCGCGCGTGCAGATGGGTGCGCAGCACCGGCATTTCACCGATCACCTCCTGCATCCACAGCGGCGCAAACCAGTGGTGCTGCTGCGCCAGGTCTGCGAGCACTTCCACCATTTGCGTCAGCGCCGTCACCGGCGAATCCGGGTTCTCCGCGAAAATCGCACCGATCCTGTTGCGAAGCGGCAGGAAGCGCTCCTCAATCATCGCGTCCAGCAGCTGTTCCCGGGAGTTGAAATAGTAGTGCAGCATCGCGGGCGTCACGCCCGCCTCTTTGGCAATGGCGTTGAGGGACGTGCGGGCAATCCCCTGACGGGAGAAGAGGTCGAGAGCGAGATCCAGCAGCTGTTCACGGCTGGCGGTGACGCGTTTTCCACCGCGCGGGCGGCCGGGACGGCGCGGTTCAGAATTATCTTTTTGTGCTGACATGGCGGCGGTTTCTCTTGATCTTATTCATCACTTACACAAATATTAATTATGTGATTAATTAATTTCAAGTGATGTCTTATGGAGTCCGACCTGATGACTCAACCTCAAGCGACGGCGGAGAAAAAAGCGCCGTCGATCAAACTGCTGTTTAGCGCGTTGCTGCTGGTAATGCTGCTCTCGGCGCTCGACCAGACCATTGTCTCCACCGCGTTGCCGACCATCGTCGGCGAGCTGGGCGGGCTGGATAAGCTCTCCTGGGTGGTGACGGCCTATATTCTTAGCTCCACCATCGTGGTGCCGCTGTACGGTAAATTCGGCGATCTGTTTGGCCGCAAAATCGTGCTGCAAATCGCGATCGTGCTGTTCCTGGCAGGCTCCGTGCTCTGCGGGCTGGCGCAAAACATGACGCAGCTGGTGCTGATGCGCGCCCTTCAGGGGCTGGGCGGCGGCGGGCTGATGGTGATCAGCATGGCGGCGGTGGCAGACGTTATCCCGCCAGCGGATCGCGGTCGCTATCAGGGACTGTTTGGCGGCGTGTTTGGGCTGGCGACGGTGATCGGCCCGCTGATTGGCGGCTTTATCGTGCAGCACGCCTCCTGGCGCTGGATTTTTTACATTAACCTGCCGCTCGGCCTGTTTGCGCTGCTGGTTATCGGTGCGGTATTCCGCGGCAGCGCCCGGCGCAGCGAGCATGAAATCGACTATCTGGGGGCGATTTACCTCAGCATGGCGCTGCTGTGCATCATTTTGTTCACCACCGAAGGCGGGACGATCCGCCCGTGGAGCGACCCGCAGCTGTGGTGCATTCTGGCCTTTGGTCTGACGGGGATCGCCGGGTTTATCTACGAGGAGCGTTTAGCCTGGGAGCCGATAATCCCGCTGTCGCTGTTCCGCGACCGCAGCTTCCTGCTCTGTAGCCTGATCGGTTTTATTATCGGCATGTCGCTGTTTGGCTCGGTGACCTTCCTGCCGCTCTATTTGCAGGTGGTGAAAGACGCCACGCCGACCCAGGCCGGGTTGCAGCTGATCCCGCTGATGGGCGGCCTGCTGCTGACCTCGATTATCAGCGGACGCATCATCAGCCATACCGGGCGCTACCGCCTGTTCCCGATCCTCGGAACGCTGCTGGGCGTGGTGGGGATGTTCCTGCTGACGCGTATTTCGATCCACTCCCCGACCTGGCAGCTATACCTGTTTACCGGCGTGCTGGGCATGGGGCTTGGGCTGGTGATGCAGGTGCTGGTGCTGGCGGTGCAAAACAGCGTATCGGCGGATCAATACGGCGTGGCGACCTCCGGGGTCACGCTGTTCCGCTCCATCGGCGGCGCGATTGGCGTTGCGCTGTTCGGCGCGGTCTTCACGCACGTTCTGCAATCGGGCCTGATCGCACGGTTACCCGAGGGGGCTGAGCTGCCGCGCGAGCTGAACCCAACGGCGATCCACCATCTGCCCGACGCCCTGCGCCTCGATTATCTCGACGCGTTTGGTTCGGCTATCCACGCCGTGTTCATCCTTGCGGCCGCCATCATGGTGCTGGCGTTTGTGCTGTCGTGGTTTTTACGCGAAGCGCCGCTGCGCAGGGGCGAGGCCAGAGAGTAGCGGTTCCCCTATTTATTGCGAGTCGCTTTCCGATTTTCAGCGGCGGCGCTTGTCTTGCAGCGCGCCGCTGACGCATGATGCGGCCTGGTCAATAAAACGACAGAGGTAGCAATGGAACGCACGGCAAAACTGTTTAAAAAGGGAAAAAAACAGGCAGTGATACTGCCTGATGAGTTCGCGTTTGATGCTGAGAGCGTCTACATCAGGCGGGATGAAGCGGGGAATGTGGTTTTGACGGCAAGATCGGAGAAAGAACGCCACCGGGATAACTTTTTGCGCTTACTGAAAACTACACATGTTCCGGATTCATTTCTGAGTAAGGAGGAGCGAAATCAGAGCTATACCACGAGAAATCCTCTGGAAGGGCTTTAGTGATGTAGGCCGGGTAAGCGCAGCGCCACCCGGCAACAGACCGCATATAACTTATCCTTCTTATTGATTCTTTTTCGGTTTTTATTTCAGCGTCTCGTTGTCGATATAGTCACTACATCATTTATCAAAAGGAACTGTCTTGTGAAATGTCGATTGGGTGCTCTGGTTCTCGCGGGCCTGCTGCTGGCGGGCTGTGACCAGAACGGCAGCGATGCCAAACACATTAAAGTCGGGGTCATCAACGGCGCGGAGCAGGATGTCGCCGAAGTCGCTAAAAAAGTGGCAAAAGAGAAATACGGTCTCGACGTAGAGCTGGTGGGCTTTAGCGGCTCTCTGCTGCCGAACGACGCCACAAGTCACGGTGAGCTGGATGCGAACGTCTTCCAGCATCGTCCGTTCCTCGCGGAAGATAACAAGGCCCACGGCTACAGGCTGGTGGCGGTCGCCAACACCTTTGTCTTCCCGATGGCCGGCTACTCCCGCAAGATTAAATCCGTGTCCGAGCTAAAAGACGGCGCCACCATTGCCATACCAAACGACCCGACCAACCTCGGTCGCGCGCTGCTGCTCCTGCAAAAGCAGAAGCTGATCGAACTGAAGCCGAACGTGGGACTGCTGCCAACCTCGCTGGATATCACCGCGAACCCGAAAAAGCTGAACATCATGGAGCTTGAAGGGGCGCAGCTGCCGCGCGTGCTGGACGACCCGAAAGTCGACGTGGCGATCATCAGCACCACCTATCTCCAACAGACCGGGCTGTCGCCGGTGCACGATGGCGTATTTATCGAGGATAAAGACTCGCCGTACGTCAACATCGTGGTGACGCGTGAAGATAATAAAGACGCGGAAAACGTGAAGGAATTTATTCAGTCGTACCAGTCGCCGGAAGTGGCGAAAGCGGCGGAAACGATCTTTAACGGCGGCGCGGTACCGGGCTGGTAATACCGTAAAAATGCGAACCCGATGCCGCCGGATTTTACGCCGTCACGACGGCGTCTATCCGGCTTTCCGGCCAGAGGAACCCCTGGCCAAATTGGGCTCCCGACGCGCAGGCTCGCTGTAGATCCTGCGCGGTTTCAATCCCTTCAACAACGATAGCTCCGGCAATCTTCTCTCTGACGAAGTGAACGAGCGCGTCGAATCGGCCGGGGAGGCTTAGCTCCGAGCGGTCGATTTTGATGCCGTCAAACGGCAGGGCAAGCCGCGCATAGTCGTCTGCCAGCTCACAGGTCAGATCGTCCAGCCAGATTTTCCAGCCCGCGGCTTTAAGCCGGTGCAGATTTTTATGGACGCTGTCTTGCTCAAGCTTACTCATACGGGTCAGGGTGAGCGGATCCTGAATCTCAATCGTTAATCGCCGCTGATGGCGTAGCGCAAGCAGCAGTTCCATCGCTCTGGGATCGAGCAGCTTATCTGCCGGGAAGTTAAGCCAGCACTGGCCCTGGTCCTGCATCTTTAAAAGCGTATTGGCCTGCCAGAAAAATATTTGCAGCGCACAGCGGGTGGGCAGCGAGGCGAAGAGCACATCAAGATTGACGTTGCGGATCTCCACGAGAACCTCATGCGCCACGGCCTGGCCGGAATGAAAGTCCACGACTGGCTGAAACCGCAGCCCCGTGATGGTATGCAGTATGGGTGAGGGAAGCACGGTATACATGACGAGACCTTCAAAAAAAAGGTTCCCGCGGACGCGGGAACAAAAGCAAACGACACACGGTCGAACGGTCAATTCAATATCCAGCGAATGCTCTCGTAGAACGAAGGGCCCCGAACGGCCTTGAGCTTATACATGGCGCTGTTTTTATAGAAGTAAACCAGCCTGACGTTACAGCCCAGCTGGCGGGCAATTTGCTTGGTTTTCAGATTCGATGAGTAACCCCTCAGCACGCTGGCTTCCTCATTGGAAAGTCTTGCAGGGCGCTGTTGCGTCGTGATGCTTACGTTGTAATTGTTCAACGATTTGGGCGTCTGGCTCATCAGAATTTGCCACATCGCTTTGATATCTCCCAGCGAAACGCGTTTGTTGATGACCCCCTCTACATGCTTAAACTTCAGAAAACCGGCAGATAATGAGTAAATATAAATCCGCGCATCGGGCTGTATTTCTTTAATGCGCAGAATGTCCTCATTCGGCGTAATCATAAAATTGCCAGGGTTCAGCGGATCGTATATTACGACGTCCCATGTCCGTTTGCTGAGAAGAAAACTTTCAATGTTGCTAAATCCCTGAAAAACAATATCCCGATGCTCGTCAGGTTCGCGATCGCCAAGATATCGCAGGCCAATCATTGTGAATTCACAACTATCAACCACGGCAACATATATTTTTTCTTTCATGGTCATTCTCCTTTCTCTGAGCACCATGTTCCTGTAAGAAAAACTGTCTTTGAATGTTGTGTTCACCCATTATTTGTGTGGCGGGATGATGCGTAAAATGTATGCCAGGGAAACATATCGAGTAAAGAGGATGTTTTTTATTGGTAAAAAATAAAATTGAAAAGATATTTTAACGGCAGAACTAATGTCTTTAATCTTATTATAACGACAGGGGCAGGGTTTTATTCTGGAAAGTCGCGGATTTTAATATTTGCTATGGTTCAGAAGGGCTTCGCAGGCCGCTTTGGGCGGGTTTTATGCATTTTTCGGCCCTGTTTAACTTAATTTAAGACAGTGACGTTTATCAGTTACGGATTTTTATCATTACTACCGCTAAAATCCTGGAGGGAATAAGTTGTGAGCGCGGTTGTATTAAATTACTATCACTCCTCTTTATTCGTCTTAACAATGAAACTATATGATTTGTACTGAGTTAACCGTCAGGGTTATTGTGTTTTATCGAATCAATATTCTGCACGAGACGATCGGCGATGCGCTGCAAAAATTACTGCCTGAATATTCCCTGAGCGTATCGATAGCAGAATCAATAGATCAGCTTTTTGATGCAATAGACGATAACCAGGTTGATATTGTGATTGTCGACTTCAGTCATCTTTTTAACCATAGATCGGGGGGAGTGCAAACCAGTAACAGACTGAATGCGCTATGTCATATGCACAACGTTAAGCGCGTTCTTTTTGTTCCAGAATTACAGTACGGGTTATTAAAAAAAGTTCTGGAAATGAAGTATGAGGTGACGCTCTCTTTGCAGGACACCCCCGCAGAGTTGAGAGGGCAATTACTGGCGCTGCTGGGAACGGAGGACGTTAAGCCGCGGATATCATCTTTTCTTAAAGGGATGATGCGCACCGGCGCGCGTTCGCGTTCGGTGCTTTCCGCGCGGGAATGGGAGGTGCTGCATCTTATTGTGGAAGGCTACACGGTGACCGAAATCGCCCGGCTGCGAAGCCGCTCGGTCAGTACCATTGCGACTCAAAAGCACAATGCGATGAAGAAGCTCAACCTCGCCAACCACAGTGAACTGATCAAATACCTACAGATGGCGGGGAAGATTGGGAATTAAGCGACTGAGTTCCGCACCAGGCCCCTCATGGATAGATAATATTCAGCGTGGCCGAGGTATTCAGCTTGCCCTGGCTTACCTTCGCCGGTGCCCAGACATAATACGATGCCGCCATTGGCAGGGTAAACGTCTTATTCAATGCCCCACCCGCGGCCACGCTAAACAGCAGCGTGGCGTTGCCGCGGCTGGCTGTTGAGGTCGAAAAGACCACCGGCTGCTGCGGATTGTTGCGCTGAATCAGCCGCAGACCAACGCCCTGCGCCGCGCTGCTGCTGGTATCGACCAGTACCGAGCTGTCGGTGGAGAGCAGCTGATTGCTGGAGAGGAACATCTCGATGGCCCGGTCAGAGTTGCCGCTGGTGCTCAGGTTCTGGCAGCTCATGTTGAGCGTGAAGGGGGTCAGCCCCGGCTGCGCAGAGGCGCTAAGCTGGGGAATGCCGAGCGTAGGCAGAGCCACCGTTAGCCCGGCGTTGTCGAACGAGCAGGTCGTCAGCTTTGGTGCATATTTGACGGTCATCGGCTGGCCAAACATGTCGCGGTTATCGTATGGCCACTTAAAGCCGTTAAACAGCCACTGCACAATTTTCACCAGCTGGTTTATCGGCCAGGTAATGATCTCCCACAGCGACATGCCGCTCATATCGCTGACGAACATCACATCGCTCATATTCGCCGTGTCGCCCGTAAGCGTAGTGCCGCTCTGGTTTACCAGCGTAAAGCGCACTGTAAAAGGGGTATTCAGCTCCGAGGCCGTATGGTTACCGCTGGCGGCCAGCTTCTTGTTGGGATGCGTGCTGGTGATCTCCGCCCGCACCCTATATTTATCGTTGCTGAAGCCCAGAACGGTGGCGTAACTACTGTCGGTCGAGAGGATCGGCGTGTAGGAAAACTCGCTGTCACCGGTTGAGCAGTTGAACGATCCGCTGTACTGGGTGGTGAAGCTACCGGTCCAGGTTGGCGTGGCCGGCGTGAGCTTATCCGACAGGTCGACGTTGATTGGCGGGCCATAGGATATGCTGCCCCCGGCGCAGGTGGCATAGCTTGCGCCGCTGACGCAGGTGAGAAACAGAAAGGTGAGTAACCGTATCATGTTGATGTTCCGTTAGTAATGGCAAACAGAAGGTGGGCTATCCAGCCCCCACGCCGGTGCGGCGATGGTGCAGTTACCGCCGCGCAGATGAACGTTTAGCGCGCGTGGCTGTTGTTCCGCGCGGATGTAGAGCACGCTGGCCTGACCGACATAGCCCACCGACTCGCCGCCTTCATTCAGCACCTCGGTGCCGAACGGCAGGGGGGCTCCGTCGGGACGGGAGGCGCGAAGCATCCAGGACTGGCGCTGGTCGGTGTCGAAGCGGACGTAATTCACCGCGCCATCGTAGGGCGCCACGTTAGCGATGTTGCCGCGTATTTCTGCCCCGCGGCTGTTCGCCGTTTCGGACAGGGTGATGGCGTTTTTACGGTACGGCGTGGCATAAGGCACCAGCGCCACGCCGTCACGGTTAGTCACGATGCTTTCATCACCGTTGATCATCAGCCCTTCCGCGTGCGGCGCATCCACAATCGTCATGGTGGTGCCGGTTTCGTTCGAGGCAAGCAGATGCCACGGCACGGCCACCAGGCTGCCGCGCCCGTTCAGCCCGGTCTGGCGGTAGTCGGAGGATTCACTGAACGACCCCCCTAGCGTGGCGACGTTCGCGCGGTAGGCGGTGTTCACGCTGGCCGTGTTGTTTCCGCCCCGGGCATTGCTGCCGGAGAGCGTATAGCTCAGGCGGTTCGACTCCAGCGCGTTGCCGCTCATGCTGATATTGCTCTGCTCATAGTGCGAATCGCTGGCCGTCAGGCTGGAGGTGATCCACGCGTTGTTATCAAACATTGAGAACGGCAGGCTGAGGGAGAGGTAAAAACGCGTTTCTTCTTCACGCTCGCTGTTGCGCACCCGGCTGGCGGATACGGTATAGCTGGCCCGGCCGATGGCGTTGGAATAGCCAGCCTGATATTCGCGCGAGGTTTGCGTGGCGTTCCAGTAGTCGCGCTGCGTGCCGGAAATAAAGACCGTGCCCCAGTTGTTGAGCAGGCGCTGGTTCAGGTTAAGGGTGAAGGTATTCTTAGGCTGCGCGGCGCGCAGGGCATCCCAGGTGCTCATCGTCATCTCTGGGGCGACCCCGAAGCGATCCTTATAGTCGTCATACTGCGCTTTCAGGCGCTGATACCCTTCCCGGGAGTAGAGCGCGTCGCTAAAGCTGTAATAGCCTTTTGTGGAATAGCGGTAGGCCGCCAGCGTGAAGTTGGTGGCGGTGGTATCGATAAATTTACTGTACGACACGCGAAAGCTTTGGCCGCTGTCGGTTCTGTCCTGTAGCGTCGTTTTTGCGTGGGTCACGTCAACGGAGACCGCCCCGAACGGCAAATTCCAGCCCGTACCGATCAGCCCGGCCTGGTAGTTATCGCTCACGATGGTGCCGGTATAGCCGGTCATCAGGTTATTAAAGCCATAGCGCAGCGTGGCCTGCATGAAGGCGGGCTCAGCCTCGAGGGCGTTTTGATGTACTTTACCCGCGACCACGCTGTATTCGCTCACGCCCTCTTTAAGCATGCCGGGCACGGCAGAGAAGGGCACGGTGAAGGATTGCTGTGAACCGTCGGCTTCACGCACGACCACCAGCAGGTCGCCTGCCGACCCGGTAGGTTGAATGCTGTCGAGGGTAAACTGTCCTGGCGGCACGTTCTCCTGATAGATCACGTTACCGTTCTGGATCACTTTTACCAGGGCGTTAGTGCGCGCCACTCCGTGTACCACCGGCGAAAAGCCCTGCTGCGAGTTAGGGCGCATTTTCAGATCGGACGCCAGCGAAACGCCGCGCACGCGCAGGGAATCAAACAGATCGCCTGGAATATAAAAGTCGCCCAGCGTCAGGTTGGATTTCAGCGCCGCCAGCGGACGGCGCAGGTAGCGGGTGTTGTTCTGCCAGCTGCTGTCGCCGCTCGCGGATTTGCGCCAGGTGCTGCTGTCGCGAAACTGCCAGCCCAGCAGGTTGGCACCGGAATCCAGCCCGGCGTAAACATCGTCGTTGGTCTCTTTTTCTGAGCCCTTCGTCCGCGTGTTGTACCAGGTGGTATTCCAGGAGAGCATGAGCGCCGGGATCCCTTCATCCCAGAACTGAGGGGCAACATAGCCCTCTTCGGTGCGCAACACGGCGGCCTGCGGCACGGTGAGCGCCAGGCTCAGGGTGCCGGTGTCGGTCTTCACCTCGCCGCCCTGAACCATGTCGCGCAGCTGCACCTGTCCCTGCGCAATGGCGGGCGCCGGAATGGCCTTGGTGTTGATCCCCAGCATCAGGGCATCTTTCCACGCAAGGCGCACGTCATCCTGCTGTTCGCCGTAGGTCACCGTATAGCGCCCCTTCCAGTCTCCGTTGACGTAAATATCCATCTCCTGTGGACCGGCAGGCATGGCGTTATTGACGTAAAAGCGCGACAAATCGGACTCACCGGATGCGCCAGCAAGCAGGGAGGTATCAAAAGAGACCGCACCCGATTTTTGCGACAGCAGAAGCGAGCAGACGGCCAGCAGGCACAGCCTGTTTGGTTTCAATTTCATGGCGAGTCATTCCGGTTACTGGCTGATGAGCGTGTGGGTCTTATAAGCACCCAAATCGTCCACGTACATCAGCTGGTAGGTTTGGCCGCGTTTAACCGCTGCCCTGGTCGCAACGGTGATCTCACCAAATGGCGGGACCATCGGTGATTCCTGCAATAATTTGGTTTTACCCTGGGAAATATTGGCCACGGTAATATGGAAAGGGCTCTTATTTAATATACGGATCTGCTGACCGCTGGAAATCAGCGTCAGTTTTCCCGCCGCGTCGTCCAGCGTGCCGGTTAATGCGGCCGGGCGATAAAAGAGTTTTATGCGTGATTTAATCGCCAGCTGAACGGTATTCTGGTTTTCCATATTTTCCGGCTTCGGCGGAATATCGAGCACGTTCAGGAAAAAGACCGACTCGCGATCGGCGGGCAAATTCGCAGGCAGTTTTTTTATCCGCAGCTGCTGACCATTATGTTCGTTAACCTTCACCACCGGAGGGGATAAAAGGAAAGGCACTTTTGCCGTTTCCGGCGTCGAATTGATATCGCCGTCATCGATCCACGATTGCACCAGCGCAGGAGCATCTCCCGTATTGATTAGCTGAACAATAACCTCTTTGTTATTCTCAGAATAAAGGACACGCGTGCCATTAATAACAATATTGGCCCATGAGTTGCCCGCGCTGAGCAGCAGGAATGCCAGCAAAATAACCTTACGCATAATGGTAACCTTTAGAACAGGCTCCGCAGAAACGAAGCCTGATTAACTGAAATTACAGGTAGGAAATGGTGTACGTCACGTTAGAGCTCAGCGCACCTACCGTTGCGGCAGCGGCGTTCGTTTTGTAGTAATAAACGTCCAGGGTCAGCGTTTCTGAATCAGGTGCCGCTGCGGTGCCCATAATGCTGGTGGTGTATGCCTGATTAAGCGTGACAGGCGTTGATTTACCCGGTTCTACCAAGGCGAAACCTACGTTACGCGCCACGCTTGCATCGTTTTCATTCACGCTGTTGTTCAGCAGGTATTTACCGTCGGTAGAAATATTATCGGCGCTGGAGAAGTATACCTTCAGCGGCGTGCCGGTATTTCCGGCCGCTGGGGTACAGCCCGAGAAGGTTAACGAAATGGATTTTTTATTCTTTGTAATCAGGCCAACCGTGGTCCCGGCGTCCTTAACCGAAATAGGAGAGAGCGCGACGGTCATATCGGCGCTTTTACCGCCATTAATAGTACAGGTGGTATCGGTGATGGCGCCGGTGAAATTAATCACGCCACCGGCTGAATTATCCGCGGCAATCGCGTGAGTAGAGGCAATGGCTGCGCTAAGCACAGATACGGTCATGATCGTTTTGAACATGATAAACTCCATAATGTTTTGTTTTATATAGAAAAAAGAATACTTCCCGGCTGCGCAACATATTGTTAACAGTTAACGTACATAGCGACCTGAGTACGAGCCTTGACGATATTATGTTGCAGCAAAAATGCCCATAACAAAATATTATTTTGGTTATCACGATATTATAAGATTATAATCTTGCTATAATGTTATTTTTAAGATCATAATCCAGAGAGCACCTTCCGGTGATTTTTATTAATGGATTAATAATTGTTAATTAATGAAGTCTTCTATAGAAAGTACTTAATTAATATTTCATGACTTGACCACACATTCATTACACCTATTATTGCGAGGCAAATACGGCTTTTTAAGACAATGGTGTAATAATCATATGAAGTATCTTATTGATCTCGCAATGCTTTACGAAGTGGACGCCGGTGTGATCATGATTAATGGAGAAGAAGAATCTTCAATTAAGTTATCCAGCCAGGCGGCACGTTTGTTATATGAACTTGTCATTAATAATGGCAAAACCCTCGACAGGGACGACCTGATTAAGAAAGTATGGGAAGACCACGGATATACCGGCTCCTCGGTCAGCCTGAATGTTGCCATAAGTGAAATCAGGAAAGCTTTTCGCAGTTTAGGCCGCGATCCTCTGCTGATTAAAACGATTCGGGGTAAAGGTTTTAGCCTGGCCGCGCATATTGAGCATCACACGGTGAGGCCACCCGTTGCGCCTGCTCCGGAGAAAATCGCGGTGGAGGTGCCCGATATCGCGACTCAACGGCGGGACGCACCTGCCCCTTTACAGCGTCGGGACAGAGGCTTTACCTCACCTGTCGTGATGGCGCTGGTCGCGATTGCCGGCATTGCGGCGCTGTTTTTCTATCAAATGACGCGCGTTGCCGACAAATCTAAAGATGACGATATTCACCTGCTGGGCAAAATTGAACGCTGTACGGTTTATCTTATCGACAACAACATGTATCAGCCGCGGCAGGCTTACTTTAACCGGGCAAAAGAGCTCATCGCGCGTCAGCACATCGACTGTAAACATCAGGCTGCTGATGCCTACTATTCAAAATTCAAAAAGCCACAGCTTGAAAATGACTTTCTGGCTATCTGCTATTTGCAGGATAGCGTGGACAGTTACAAAAATTGCATCTCTTACCGAAGCCTGACAGGGAGTTAAGATTATGTCGAAGATAAACCTGAGCCTATTACTGGGCATGGTCGTACTGATTTCTGCGGTTAGCCTTTTCTTATTCCACCCTGAAAGACACCAGGAAGAGGGATTTGGCTGCCAGTCGGATACGGTCGCATGGAAAACGTATTCAACGGGAAATTCAGCAGGTATGTCATTAACGACGCTGTTTCTTTTTAACAGCAAGGATGTTGCCACGGTAATTCACAAAGGGGTATTCACCCGAGGCGATAAACGCTTTCTCATTGATCGAAACTACGTTCTCAACGTTGAGAAAGTTGCCGGTGGTGATATTTACTATATTAAAGGAAAGAAGCTGAATAAATCTGAAGATGATGAAGCGCCGGACGGAGTCGTCAATGAACTGCTTCTGGATAACATCGACTTTTTTTATGTTTCTAAAATCAAGAACCAGGCGTGGATAATTAAAGGGCTGGTGCTGCCGATAATGATGTGTGTAGCCGTGCCGACCTCCTGATATTCTCCAAAAGATAAAAATAGATGTTTTTCGATTAGTCGGAAAGTGAGCGTTTTATTCATTGTGTAACAACAAGATGCGGCCGCGTTTTGTTATTTTTAATCCTTTCTCCAGAGAGGGCTGAAATTTTCTGTATTGCCTCGCTATTTTTCGGCTGCCTATACTCCACCCCGAAAAAGGGGCTCCCCTTTTTTAAACATCTGGATTCTTTTTTGAAGGACTAAATAAATGAATAAACTGAACGCTATCGTTCTGGGCTCACTGCTGTCTCTTTCTGCCCTGAGCGCTGTTAATGCAGCGGAAACTACCGCTTCTGCAACCTGGCAGGCTTCTGCAACGAAAGACAGCGATTCCGATCTGGTTATTACGCCAACGCGTGCGCTTAACTTTGTTTATAGCGCAAATACGAAAGCCTTTAACACCGACACCGGTCTGTTTGATGTGGTTATTCGTGGCGATCACTCTTCTGCAACCAGCTTCAAGCTGGAAGCGATTGTCGACGACTCTGACAACACCCTGTTCAGCGTTGGCGGTGAATCCACCAAGCTGAAAGTGGGCGCGCGCTTTGGTGGGACCGATCTGGGCTCAATCGGTGGCACAGTGGGTGCGAAATCAACCGCATGGACAACCCTGGTTGACTCTTCCAACAACACTGGCGTTTCTTCAGGCCTGTGGAACCTGACCACCAGCGCAGGTGCGGCGGCGGATACCGAAGTGACCGGTCAGGACAAATTCGTGTTCTACGTCGACTCCGCACAGGACAGCACCGGTGCGGCGAAAGAGTTCAAAGACCTGACCAACAGCCTGTGGGAAGGTACTGTCTCCGTTGCGTTCCGCGCAACCTGGGGCTAAGAGCTGACAGTTACAGGGGCGTAAGCCCCTGTTTAGGGAAATATCATGTTTAGCCTCAAACCCATTTTCTTCTTTTTATTATTTGTCTCTTCTTCCGCGCTGGCGATTAACGTGGGCAAAGTCACCACGATTATTCCAGCCGATGCGGACTCCATCGCCAAGGAAATAAAAAACGAAGCGGACAGCGTGCGCATTATTTCCGTCAGCGCCCAGCGTATCAGCAGCCCGATGGATGAAGGCGTGGTGATTAATCCGGAGAAAACAGACGAACTGTTGCTGACGCCCACGCGTATGGTCATGCCCGCCGGGACCAGCAATATCGTCAAGTTTTACTACCACGGTAATGAGGATGACCGGGAGCGCTACTACCGCGTGACCTTCATTGATGAAGGGGTTAGCGAAGATCGGGACAACGGCTCGCAAAAGAATGGCAAAGGCATGACCCGCGCCGTGGTGAGCACCATTCTGGTGGTACAGCCCCGCAAGAAGAACCTCGATTTCGTCTACGTAGCCGGAAAAATAACCAATAAAGGCAACACCGCGTTTCGCGTGAACGCGAGCGGGACATGCCTGAAGCCTAATCCGGAATCGCCGACCACGCCGTGCGTCAAAAACTTTTACCTGATGCCGGATACCTCACGCGCGATCGAGGATATCAACGTTACGGACAGCCATTTTCATCTCGGAATTTGGGACCTGAAACAGTTCATTCCTGTTAAGTAAGGATGCATGGTGAAAAATAAATTAGTGTTGCCGGTGATGATGGCGTGCACATCCGGCCTCCTGCCCGCGTATGCGCATGCTGCCTCCAGCTCCGTGGTTATCGCTAATTACCGTTTTCCCGACGCGCTCTATGCCCTGCTGGAGCAGGGGATCAAAATCCCTGTCTATTTGGTTAATACCCGTCCGAATGCAGCGCAAAAGGCGAGCGGCGCGCGTGACGTGAGCGACTATGTCCGTATTGGCGACGTGACGATTTACGCGAAAGATCTCCAGCTCGGGCTGCGCGACGTGCAGGTTCAGGAGTCTGACAACGGTATCCGTCTGTCGAAGGAGATGCGGACGCTGCTGCAAAGCATCAACGGCAAACAGTTTGACGAGCATATGCGTATTCCGGTGAGCGCCGGATCGGCGTTCGAGCTGGATCAGAAAAAGATGCGTCTGCTGCTTAACCTCTCCCGGCGCGACTACGGCGTCAATATCCGTCCGCGCGAGGTCGATATCGATGCCCCCGAGTCGGACGATCTGAGCGGCACGTTCTCCTATAACCTTGGCGCGTATCACACCGAGAGCGGCTACGGCAATAGCTGGTCATCCGGCTATCTCAACGCCAAAAGCTGGATCTCTATGGGGGTCGATCACCTGCTGGTCGATGGCTCCGGCTATGTTAACGAGAGCAGCAGCGACACCCAGATGAACGCGGTGATGTGGGAGCGTGACTACCAGGGGATGCGCTACGCCGCCGGGATGCTGAACGGCTGGGCAATGCAGTCGCTGGCCAGCGTCAGCGGGATTTCCGGTGGCGAAGTGTACGGCGTATCGGTGGGGAACCAGGCCAACTCGCGCAAGCGGGACAACACCCTCTCCCTGACGCCGGTGGTGGTCTATTTCCCGACGGCCGGGGAAGCCCGCATACGCCGCGACGGCCAGCTTATCGGCATTCAGCGCTTTGACGTGGGTAACCACGAAATCGACACCAGCGCGCTGCCCTACGGGATCTACAGCGTGGAAGTCGAAGTGGTCAGCGGCAGCCGCACCGTGTCGCGCAGCATGTACACGGTGAATAAACCGTTCACCAATAACGTGTCGGAATCGCTGCGCTGGCAGACCTGGGGCGGTATTTATAGCCGCGACAAATCCGTCGTCAACTATAAGAAGTACGCCAAAAAGAAAAACGAGCAGGACAACACCTACTACTACGATTACGACACCAAACATAAAGACACCATGTCGCTGGTGGGCGCCTCCTTCAGCAAGCGCAGCGGGATAGTCGACTGGAACGCGTCCGGCTATATGATGCGCGAACATGTGGTCAGCGAACTGTGGGCCTCCCTGAACCTGACCGGGTATTTCTCGGTGAATACCCAGACGATGGCCGCCTCTGACGGCACGTACCGCGCCAACTACGGGGCTAACCTCAGCCTGCCGTGGAATATCGGTTCCGTCTGGTACTCCCACGAGCAGCTCTCCAGCGGCAAGTTCCTCGATATCTATGAAAACAAAGGCAACACGTGGGGCGCGTCGTTCAGCCTGCCGTCGTTTGGCCTGCCTTCCGCCGGGAACCTGAGCCTGATGCGTCAGGAAGACGACGTCTACCGCTATAAACGCTATCAGATTGACTACTCCCAGGGGCTTTATGCCGGTCGTTACGGCACGGCGCGCCTGCGGGTGGGGATGTCGCGCAATAAGTACGAAGGGTACTACGAAGAGAAAGACCGCTACGTGATGCTCGACTTCTCGATCCCGCTGGGTAACACGGTGTCGGTGGGCGTGTCCCATAACCGCGATACCGGCACGGCGCTCAACGTCAGCGCCAGCCGCCAGTTTGAAGGGGATTACCTGAAGTCGGTCACCGCCAACGTTTCAAGAGCCTTTAGCAGCAGCCAGGATCGCACGGTGAGCGGCGGCGGCAGCGTGAGCTTCGACACGCCGTGGAACAGCAACATCCTCAGCGTGCAGAGCGGCACCAGCAAAGGCTGGAACTCCACGCTGACCAGCGACGGCAGCGTCGGCTGGTCAAAAGAGGCGATTGCGGCGGGTAAAGGGACCGACAGCGCCGGGGTGATTGTTAGCACCGGGCTGAAGTCCGACGAGTCGCTCACGCTGAAGCTGAACGGCCGCACGGAGCGCATCAAGGGCGATAAAACCTGGCTGTCGCTGCCGGCCTACCAGGCGTATGACCTTGAGGTGATGAACAGCGAAACCGGCACCGAAAGCTATGACATCGGCGCGAATGCCCGTCGGCATATCACGGTCTACCCGGGGAACACGGTGGTGATGAAGCCGCAGGTGAAAAAAATCGTCACCCTGTTTGGTCGCCTTGTTGATGCCAGCGGCAACCCGGTGAGCGCCACGCAAATCAAAAACCACGTCGGGCTGACGCGCACGGAAAACGACGGTCGCTTCGTGATTGACGTGGACAAGAACAATCCGGTGCTCAGCATCGCCACGCCTGACGACAGCGTCTGCGAGGTGCGTCTGGATATCGAGTCCAACCGCGGCGCGCTGTGGCTTGGGGACATCTCCTGCGATAAGGGCGATTTCGTCTGGCAGGAAGCAAAAGGAACACGGGAACGTGAAGATGAAAAAGATATTCGCTCTTAATCTGCTGCTGTTAAGCGCGGCTGCGCAGGCGCAGCAGATGCCCTACTTCGCGATCAACAACCCGGACAACAACGGGACGGGCAACACGGCGGCGCTGTTCAGTCTGAACAGTACCTCGACCGCGTTTTTGCACGGATCGCGAGAGTGGCCGACCCTGAGCGCCAAAACCAACAACGGGATTGCCACCTACATTCCGGACAACAGCTTTACCGGCCCCGCGGGCAGCGCGCTGACCATCAACTTCAGCGTCACCGGCTCCAGCGCCTCCCCGTTCTTTAAAGGCACCGCGTGCTCTTCAAGCTGCGGCACCACGGGCTATACCGCGACGACCAGCTACAGCGACACCGCTATGGTGGTGAAACCGCCGGTCATCGAGCCCGGCACCTCCTATGGCCGCTGGGTGCTGGGGGATCCGTTCTTTGAGTATCTTCTCAACGCCGCGCCCGGCAACGAGGTGACGATTACCTCAACGCCGCAGATCAGCTCTATCAATAAGGTGACCACCACCAACACGCTGCACAAGGTGGGAACGTTGACCATGACCAACTCGCGGGCGCTGGATCTGGGGATCGACCCCATCAGCGGCGAGGTCACGATTGTCGATGGTTCCACCGGGGCGACCTGTACTAAGTACACCCGTAATACGGTGTCGGGCGTGCTTTGCGAACTGCTGGAATATACCTTTGTCGGGGAGGATATCACCGGCTATAACCCGGGACTGGCGCTGACGTCATCCCGCGTTAACGGCGTGCTGCAATCGCACATGAACGGTGGAACGGGCCTGGCGGCGGAAATCACCTTTGACGAGAGCAACTGGTACAGCATCTCCGGCGGCATCCTGAGCGACACCCGCGTGCTGGCGAATACCTTCCTCGCCGCGCCGCAAAAGAACGGCGGCAAGGCGTACCTGAAAATCTTTTTACCGAAGGCGCTGATTTTGAGCGTGGCGCAGGCGGGGGATGGTAGCAACATTGGCAATATCGTCAGCCTGTGCCTGACGCCGGGCAACAGCTCGCTGGCGGCGGACTTCTGCTTCCAGCCTGGCGGTGGGCTGGTCATTAATCCTATCCAGCCAGGGCTTGCGATTGTGCCGGATAGCCCGGACTACACGCTTGACCCTAACGGCCTCGGTGGCTCCGGAAAGGGGACCATTGGCGAAGCGCCGATTGAGATCCCTTACACCATTACCTACAGCGGCGCGCAAAAAGACGCGGCCATTGCGGTCACGGTGAAGGTCACCGGGCCGACGCAGAGCCTGAACGGTGTGGACTACTGCGCATTTAGCGGCAACGGCTTCACCGTGCCGATCCCCGGCAACGTGCTGGTGGGTAAAAGCCAGGCGCTGATGGCGCATAACTGCAAAGGCGAAGCGCTGTCCATTCCCGCTCCCGCCACCCATGCGGAAGAGTGGGACAAGGTAAGCTCCGGCGTAACGGACATGTGGCTGTGGAAAACGCCGCTGGTATTACAGTTTGTGATGAATAACCCGGTATCGAAAACAACCTATGACGGTAATAGCTGGTTTGGCGAAGTGACGGCGCAGGGACGAATTGACGTCAGCGCATCCTGGAATTAAACAATGACGACTGGAAAATTCCTGGCTATTTTCGCAATAAATTACTTCATTTCCGTAAGCGCAAATGCTTTAATTATTGAAAGTCTAAATATTGATTTTCTACCCGAAAAAGAAGTTGTATTTCAGCCAATAAAAAATGATACCAGCGTCCGGCAGAATTATACTGTTTCGCTTATTCAGGTCGATGTGCCAAAAGAGCACGGAAAAGAGACTGAAATAAAAGATGGTGAGGTGATGTTCTCGCCTAAACAGTTAACGCTGGAGAGCGGCGAGCGGGCCGGTTTTAAGTTTTATTACACCGGTCCGCACGACAGTAAAGAGCGCTATTACCGCGTTAAATTCACCGAAACGCCGCTCCAGGCGCGGGTTGTAATGAGCAAAGGCCAACGCATCCAGTCGGATGTGGTGGTTTCGCTTGAGGCTATTTTAATTGTCCGCCCATGGACAAGACATTTTGATTATGCGTTTAGCAACGGGGTGGTGAGTAATACTGGGAATACCTGGTTTAAATATGTCTCCTCGCAGGGATGTAGCTCACAATATAACGATTCAAAATATCTTCCGCCGGGTCAACGGCTGGAAATAGACAATTACGCGCAGCCCGCAAGGCGGATGATTATTTATGGCAATAAAATCATTCCGCTTTCAAGCTGCCCGTAACGACCGCTTCCTTCATAAAAGGAAATTAACCTTTGGCGCAAGCTGAAGATTTACAACTACAGGAGAATAAAATGAAAGCAATTTCATTCGTAGAAGCGAAAGACATTATCGGTGGTGCATTAAACCCGTTCGCTGGCCTCGTTAAAGGTGCACAGCTGGGTTATGACACCGGTGCAAGCATCATGGGCATGGTAGGTGGCGTGGTTGGCGGAGTTCTGGGTGGCGCAATGGGCTTCCTGGGCGCGCTGGTTGGCAGCTACAACTAATTCAGATTAACAGGAAGACAATCATGCAAGTTATCGATTTCAAAAAAGCACAGGCCATCATCGGTGGTTGGGATCCGTTCGCTGCTGCGCTTCAGGGCGCAAGCGCTGGCTATAACGCGGGCAGCCAGATGTTAGGCGCGCTGGGCGGCACCATCGGCGGCGTGTTTGGCCTGGTGGGCGGCTTCATCGGCGGTTTCTTCAGCGCATAAGTCTGTAGAACGTTGTAAGTATGGCCCGCATTGCCGGGCCATTTTTTTATTTCAGCCACGGATAATTATGTTTTCGCTTTTTCAGTATAAAAAAAAGGGTAAGACACCCGTTATTCGCCAGCATGAATTTACCGAGTGCGGGCTGGCCTGCCTGGCGATGGTGCTGGGGCACTATGAACACCATGTCTCCGTCAGCCAGCTGCGCAGGGAACTGTCGGTCTCTGCTGAAGCGGGAACCTCGATGGCGGAGTTAATGACCCTCGCCAGCGATAAAAATATGACGGGTCGGGTGCTTAAGGGCGAAATCACTGAAATTGAAAGCGCCGAACTGCCGCTCATCGCCTTCTGGCGCGGCAATCACTTCGTGGTGATCGTGAAGGTCGACGGCCGCAGCGTCACGGTTCACGACCCGGCCAGCGGCGTGCGACGCTACAGCCTCAAGGAGGCGCAAAAACTCTTTTCCGGCTACGTGCTGGAGCTCAAGCCAACGCCGCGTTTCGACAAAAAATCGCCTGACGACACGCTCACGCTGGGCCGGCTGGCCAACAAATCCCCGAGCCTGTTCCAGCGGCAGGTGCTGCTGTTTGTGCTCTCGATTTTTACCCTCATCACCATGCTGGCCAGCCCCACCTACGTGCAGCTGATCATGGACGAGGCCATCTCGCGCAACGACAACGATCTGGTGATTTTACTCACCGCGATTTTCGCCATCGTCTTTATTTTTGAAGTCATCGGTAAGTTCCTCAAGCAGATACTTGAGATCCTGATGCGCAACATTGCCTATGACGACCTCAGCCAGTCGGTTCGCCGCTATATGCTGCGCACCCAGACCGGCTGGTTCCGCAGCCGCCCGCCGGGCATCGTGCTGGCGATTGAAAAATCGCTCCACGCCTGCGCGGAGTTCATCAGCAACGGCTATGTGCAGATCCTCTTTTCCAGCCTGATCGCCTTTACCAGCCTGCTGTTTATGCTGCTGTATAACGTGAAAATCGCGGTACTGACGATGCTGCTGATGGGGGTATTCTTCCTGATCCGCTTTTCGCTGATTGGCCCTTACCAGCGCGCGGTGGACGACTCCATCGAGCGCACCGCGAAGTATGAGTCGCTGCTGGTGGAAACGCAGAAGGGGATTATCACCCTGAAGGCCAACAATATGGAGCAGGCCCGGGACGCGGTGATGGACAAATCCCAGCGCGAACACATTGCCGGGCTGATGCGCAAAGAGCGCCTGCTCGCCCGTTTTGACGTCGCCTCGCTGCTGGTGATCAACGCCGAGCAGCTGCTGGTGGTCTGCTTCGGCGCCTGGCTGATTCTGGAAGGGCAGATGAGCATCGGGATGCTTTACGCCTACATCAGCTACAAACGCTATTTCTCCGATGCGATGGTGCAGGTCGCGCAAAAGCTACTGGACAAAAATGCGCTCAAAGGGCCGCTGGATCGCGTTGGCGACCTGCTGTTTGCCCCCTCAGAAGCCAGCCAGTTTGGCCGGAAGATTGTGACCTCGCCCGTCAGTCTGGAATTTGAGGATGTCTCTTTTGCCTATCCGGGGCGCGAGGCGACGCTTCAGCACATCAACATGACGCTGAAGCAGGGGGAAGAGGCGGTGATTGTCGGCCAGAGCGGTTCCGGGAAGACCACGCTGCTGCGCCTGATCTCCGGGATGCTGCTCTCTACCTCGGGCAGCCTGCGGATCAACGCGATCCCCATTACCGAATGCGATCTCTCCTCGCTGCGCCAGCATATCCGCATCGTGCACGCGGACGATATTCTCTTTACCGGATCAATTCTGGATAACCTCTCCTGTTTCGACAGCGCCCCGGACAAAGAGCGGGTGATTGCCGCCTGCCGCCTGGCGGAGATCGACCACGTTGTGGCGCGTCTGCCGCACGGCTATGAAACGGAGCTGCTGCCGGGGAACACCTTTTTCTCCGCCGGGGAGATGCAGCGCCTGGTGCTGGCGCGCGCTCTTTACAGCCAGCCGAAGCTGCTGCTGTGCGATGAAGTGACGGCAAACCTCGATAAAACCACCGCCCAGAAGGTGCTGGCGAACCTGCGCGGTCTGGGAATTGGCCTGGTGTTTGTCACCCACTCCCCGGAGGTGGTCGGCTGCCACGGACGGCTCTACACCATGGAAAACGGCACGCTGCGGGAGAGTGAGCAATGATGTTTCTGCCCCGACTCTACGCCCGGCTTTGCGCCCGGCAGGCCGGACGCACCCTGCTGGCAGGCCGGATAACGCAAAACTACAGCCAGTTTATGCGCTGCCCGGAGGCTGACGTCCCGGCCGATTTCCTGCGCCAGAACGCCCGGGAGATGAGCGGTTTTAACTTCGTGGAGCAGATCTTCCCGCCCGCGCTGTGGCGGCGCAACGTGCGCTTCGATCTCCACGCCCGCGTGGCGGACTTCACCCGCGAGCAGGATTTCTATGCCCGGCCGCGCACCCTGCTGCTTGGCATGCGCTGGGCCGGGTTTGGCCTGATCGCGGATGCGCTGCTCGCCACCGCGCCGGAAGACGTGCGCTTTCAGTTTGTCACCCGCCATCCCGCGCTGCACAAGCTGATGGCCGCTCACGAAGGGCGGCGCGCCGGATCGTTTTTCGCGCCGCATCGGCTGGTAACCGTGCTGCTGATGGATGAACGCCTCCCGGATGCGCCGCTGTTCATGACCCGCGCGGGCGACCAGAAGGCGTGGCTAACGGATGTCCCGACGCGTTTTTTAACGCGCTACGGATACGCGGTTCGCACGCTGGTGCCCACCTGCTCGCTGCACGCGGCGGAGTTTGGGTTAGAGAGCCAGACGTATGCCCCCGCGGACTACCGCCAGGCCGCCACCGCCACGCTGAACGCGCTGCGTAACGCCCCCACGCTCTGGAGTGCATGGGACGATCTTTCAGTGATTTATCATGGATGACATGTCGTGAAATTAAAAAACCGAAACCGACAACGTCGGGCGCTAATTCCGCACCATTTTTCAAAGAGCTACGAGATCAACGCCCCGCGCCTGAAGGGCGTGCTGACGCTGTTTATCTCCTTTTTTCTCTGCCTGCTGATCTTTTCCATCGTCTTTAATTTTTCGGAGACCACCCTGGCGCGCGGCGTGCTGATCCCGGCCCAGGGCGATGTGGAAGTCCGCGCCAGAGAGTCCGGCACCATCGTGGATTTTGCGGTGCGTCCGGGCCAGTACGTGAAAGAGAATGACCCGCTTTTTACCGTTTCGCAGGACTACGGCGGCAAGCAGGGGTCGGTGGTGCAGTTCGACCGCGAGCAGATGGAGGCGGAGAAAAAGCGCAGCGAGCAGCGCGTGCAGACCATCGAGGATTCGATTGCGGCGTACCGCAAAAACCTGGCGCAGCAGCTGGACATTGCCGATCGGCAGATAGTGGTCTCCCGCGATAAGGTGAAAAAGCTGCGCGCGCTGCTCAAAAACAGCACCGACACCTATGAGGCGTGGAAAGCGATATCCGGCAAAGGGTATGTTTCAAAGGTGGATCTGGATAAAAGCCACAACGACGTGCTCAACGCCCAGCTTAATTTGACCCTGGAAGAGAGCACCATTCTCGACCTTGAGGCGCGCAAAACCAGCCTGACCGACAGCACCCAGTCGCAAATTGACTCCCTGAGCCAGGAGCAGCTGTACGTGAAGAACCGCATCAGCGAAATCGAACGTAACCTCTCCAGCCGGGGCAGCTCAACCATGGCCATGCTGGCGCCCGCCGATGGCTACGTGGTGGCGATCAACATCCCGCCGGGCCGGGCCATAACGCAAAACAGCGAAGTGGTGGTGGTGATCCGTAAAAACACCGCCGCCTCGATGGAGGGGTATCTCTACGTGCCCGCCACGGGGGTCGGCCGGGTCGCGAAGGGGGATAAGGTGAAGCTGCGCTTTGACTCCTGGCCGGTGGATAAATATGGATCGGTAGAGGCCACGTTATCCGATTTTTACGAGGTGAATATCGACGCCCATTCGGCGCTGATCCCGCTTCAGGAAGGGCAGAACTACTACCTTGCCAAAGTGCGGGTGCCGTCGTGGTTTACCGACCCGGACAAGAAAAAGCGCCTGCTGATGGGCGGAATGACGGTCAATGCCGATATCGTTATCGATCGTAAGCCGCTCATCAACCTGCTGATCGCGCCGCTGGAGCGGGTGCGCAAGCGGTTTATTGATTGACCCGATTTCATCGGTTATCGCCCTTTAGCCCACATTGCTAAGCGGGGCACCGGGCTATCCTCCTTATCACACCAACCGGAGGATAGCCCATGAACATCACCCATATTCGTAACGCCACCCAGCTGATTACCTACGCCGGAAAACGTTTTTTAGTAGACCCCATGCTCGCGCCGAAAGGGGCTTACCCGGGTTTCCCCGGCACGGCACATGCGGATATTCGTAACCCCACGGTCGAGCTTCCCGTTGACGTCAACACGCTGCTGGACGCCGACGCGGTGATTGTGACCCACACCCATGACGATCACTGGGATCAAACCGCTATTGATCTGATCGCCAAAGACAAGCCGATCTACGTGCAAAACGATCGCGATGCCGCGCTGCTGCGCAGCCAGGGCTTTACCAACCTGACGGTGATGACCGACGACACGGCATTTGGCGATATCCGCATCATCAAAACCCACGGCGGCCAGCACGGCACCGACCGCGCTTACGCCGTGCCGGAGCTGGCGGAGCGGCTGGGCGAGGCCTGCGGCGTGGTGCTGCGCCATCCCGCTGAGAAGACGCTCTGTCTTGCCGGGGATACCGTCTGGCGCGACGAGGTGGCAGCCGATCTGCAAAAGCACCAGCCGGACGTGGTGGTTCTGAACGCCGGCTATGCCCACGTCATTGGTTTTGGGCCAATCATCATGGGCCAGGAAGACGTGCTCAACGTCCATTTCCTGCTGCCGCAGGCCAGCATTGTGGCGATCCATATGGAGGCCATTAACCACTGCCTGTTGACCCGCAGCGCGCTGCGTGAATACGTTGAAGCCAACCAGGTGAGTGACGCGGTGAGCATTCCCCAGGATGGTGAAACCGTTATATTCTGAGCGTATTAAAGGGAAGGGAGGGGACAGATGTCGCTAATCAACGTTGCCATTGTGGCGGTGGACGGGTTCAGCCCGTTTCACTACTCCGTTCCCTGCATTCTGTTTGGCGATTCGGTCTGTGGCGAAAAGCGCTTTAACGTCACGATCTGCGCCGAAACGCCCGGTTTTCTGACGTCAAAAGACGGATTTGGCCTCAACGCAACAGAGGATTACTCCGCCTTAGATCGGGCCGATATCGTCGTCGTTCCCTACTGGCAGCACGTCCTTGAACGTCCGCCCCAGGCGCTGCTCGACGGCCTGGTGCGGGCAAGAGATAAGGGCGCGGAAATCGTCGGTCTGTGCCTGGGGTCATTTGTGCTGGCCTATGCAGGCATTCTCGACGGCAAGCGCGCGGCCACCCACTGGGAGTTCGAACGCCAGTTTCAGTCGCTTTTCCCGAACGTGCGGCTGGATATCAACGCCCTCTACGTAGATGACGGCAATATCATCACTTCCGCAGGCACTGCCGCCGCGCTGGACTGCTGCCTGTACATCATTCGCCAGCGTTTCGGCAGCATGGTCGCCAACCAGATTGCCCGGCGGATGATCGTGCCGCCGCATCGCGAGGGCGGGCAGGCACAGTTCATCGCCCAGCCGGTGCCGAAAGATACCCGGGACGGGCGAATCAACTGCCTGATCGACTATCTTCAGCAGCACATTACCGAACCCCATAGCCTGGACTCGCTGGCGGAGGTGGTTTCAATGAGCCGCCGTACCCTGACCCGCCATTTTGTTAAAGCCACGGGGATGAGCGTCGCCGACTGGCTTACCGCCGAGCGCCTGCGCCGCAGCCAGCTTCTGCTTGAAGCCGGGAACATGCCGATTGAGAGCGTGGCGGAGCTGGTAGGGTTTAATTCCGCCGTCACCTGGCGACAGCACTTTAAGGCGCGCTTTGGTGTCAGCCCGGCGGAGTGGCGCAAGACCTTTCGGACTCGTTTGTAGGCCGGGTAAGCGCAGCGCCACCCGGCGTTTACCCCAGCTTTTCCATCCGCGTTTCCCCGTCGACCATCGACAGCTGGTAGAGCGAAAACGAACGGTGCTTTTCTATAAGCTGCGCCAGCTCCGGCGAGTGGCTGGTGAGCCAGATTTGCGAGTAGCGGCTGGCCTCGGCGATCAGGCTTGCGAGGGCGGGCAGCATCTGCGGATGCAGGCTGTTTTCCGGCTCGTTGAGGGCGATAAAGGCGGGCGGACGCGGGCTTAACAGCGCCACCGCCAGGCATAAAAAGCGCAACGTGCCGTCGGAGAACTCGGCGGGCTCCAGCGGGCGGGACAGCCCCTCGCGCTGCATCATCATCCGGAAACGGCCGCCGGTGTTGTCGCTGTAAAACACGCAGCCGGGGAAGGCCTGATCGAGGATACGCATCAGCAGCAGTTCGTCGCCAATTTCGACGATGGTCTGAAACGCGGCCGCCAGGTTTGCGCCGTCGCTGGCCAGCACCGGGGAGCGAAATCCCACCTGCGGCGCGCGGATGGCCGAGCCGGATGACACCGAAAACTCATGATAAAAACGCCAGTTACGCAGCGACTCGCGCATCTGCGACACTTCCGGATAGAGGTGCGGTTCACCCAGCTGCCCGAACACCGACTCGTTCTCATACAGCGTGCCGCTGTGGGTCACCTTTTCGTGATGCACGTTGTTCAGAAACACCGCCTGATTCTTACGCTTCATTAGCTGCGCCGAGGGGCGGCGGTGCTGGCCGCTCAGCCAGATAGACTCCTCTTTGATCACCGGGTCGAGCTGAAACTGCGACGGGTAGGGGAGCTTTTCGACAAACCCCACCTGCAATTCGTATTCGTAGGTTTCCGTTTCCACCGCCAGGCTCATGCGCCGCAGCTGGTCGCTACGGGTCTTGCCCGCCCAGAAGACCTTTAAAATCCCGCCTTCGTTCGCCAGCGCCTGAGAAAACTGCCCCTGCGCGGCGCTGTGCATCAGGTGGATCGCCTTATAGATATTTGATTTTCCTGTACCGTTGGGGCCAAAGACGATGTTGAGCTGTTCCAGCTCCAGCGACATCCGGCGGATCGAGCGGTAGTTATCAATGTGCAGGGTTTTGATCATCGTGGTACTCAGCGTTTGGGGATATGGCCTGTATATAGTTACAGTGTTTTAAGCCGAGCGCAAAAAAAAGACGACAGTGAGGTGTCGTCTAAACGGGGTACTGCCTTGGGCCTCTGTGGGTCAATGTGGGCCCTTGCATACTGCCCTTTACGAAACGGCCAGTCGGAGAGCCAGCGTGTCAGGGTACGGATCGAAGTAGTTTTGCGTCATCAAATACCGATCCGGGTATTCGGCCATGTAGTGCTTGAGAAGGGTCAGCGGCGCGAGAATCGGCAGCAGCCCGTCGCGATAGTGCAGGATCACGTCGCGAAGCTCGCCGCGCTGGCGGCTGTTGAGCTGGTCACGGAAATAGCCCTGTATATGCATCAGCACGTTAGTGTGGTTTTTCCGCGACGCAGGCTGCTTGAGGATTTCCATCAGCTTTTCGCGATAAACCACGAAGAACGCGTCCAGATCGTCCCACTGGTGCATAGAGGCTACAAACGGCCCAATCGCCCGATAGCCCGCCTGATGGTGCGCCAGCAGCTGTAATTTGTAGCGCGTGTGAAATTCCATCAGCCCGCGCCGGGTCAGGCCGTTGGCGCGCAGGGTGTTCAGCTCGTGGAGGGCGAAAACGCGCTCGACAAAGTTCTCCCGCAGCACGGGGTCATGCAGACGACCGTCCTCCTCGACGGGCAGCCACGGCCTGGCCTTCAGGAGGGCGGCGGTGAACAGCCCGACACCCTCCTTGCGGCCTGCATTACCCTTTTCATCGTACAGGCGCACGCGCTCCATGCCGCAGCTTGGGGATTTTGCGCAGACGATAAACCCGGCCAGATCGCTGGTTTTTGGCAGATAACCTGCCGCAAAGTCGGCCATTTTCTGCGTGGTGTCGTCGTGAGGCGGCTTGCTGAACCGCAGCTCGGTCGTGCCGTCGGCGGCGTTAATCAGGCGCAGGGCCGGACGCGGCGTCGGCAGCCCGATGGCCATTTCAGGACACACCGGGCGAAAGCTCACCCACTGGGCCAGGTCGTCCATGACAAAGCCCATCCGCTTGTGCCCGCCGTCGAAGCGAACGGCGGATCCGGTCAAACATCCGCTAATACCCAGTACCGGTTTCGTTGTCATGGTGTGTACCTCCAGTTCATATCATTAAAACTTACACAACATGGCATATTTGTCCAAGTATTGGAGGCGTTATTTTTTAAAGTCCTTTTAAATCAATATGATTTAGCTTCCCTTGTAGGTCGAGTAACCGTACTGGCTAAGCAGAAGCGGGATGTGCAGCTTTTCGTTGGTGCGGGTCACGGTGAACAGCACCGGGATTTCCGGGAAGAAGGAGTCCAGCTTTTTGCCGTGGAAGTAATCGGCGGTTTTGAAGGTCACTTTGTAGACGCCCGGCTGCATATCCTGGTCTTGTGGATAAAGCGACTTGATGCGTCCGTCCTGGTCGGTTTTGCCGCTGGCAAGCGGGGTCCATTTATCCTGGTCCTGCTTTTCAAGCGTCACGGTCACGCCCGGCGGTGGCGTACCGGTTTGCTGGTCGAGAACGTGAACGCTCAGCGTACCGGCAGGGGCGCTAAACGCAGCAGGGGAAAAGGCCGCAGAGGCCAGCAGCAGCAGAGGGAGCGTTTTTTTCATTGTCATTTTCCTGTTAAGTGGTCAGTCACAGGAAAACGTTAGCACTCGTGGCGCGAGAAAATATTCAACTTTTCGTGAACATTCCCGCAGGAGAAAATAATCAGAGGATAATTACCTCAAGGGAAACCTGCTGCTGCCACTGCTCGACCTGCTTTTTTCGCGCCGCCGTCAGCTTGCCGCTGGTGACCAGCAGCCATTTGCGATCCGGGAAAATTTCCGGCGCAAGCGCGGCGGGAGGCGTAGGGAGTATGTCGATACGGTGGCCCTGTCCGGTGCGCATTAACGCTTCGAGCCAGATTTCGGTCGGGTCGTTCAGGTGCCAGCCCGCGAGCAGGCTGTTATCGCCCGGCGCTTTTTTGTCGCCTTCAAGGCAAAACGAGGTATAGGCGATGAGAATGCCGTCGAGGATCTCGCGCAGGGTCATGGCGGCGGGCACGTTAGCCGACACCTGGCTGCGCAGCGGGCGCAGGACGTTTTTCACCAGCTCCGGTCGCGGATACTCGCGCCCCGCGTCGTAAATCATCTGGCGCAGGGATTCGATTTTGCCCTCCTGGAGCCGTTGCAGCAGGGTGTGTTGCAGGGTCTGCCAGTTGTTGGTGCGGCCCGAAGCGGGGCGCTCGAGCAGGGATTTTACCTGTCCGATGGGCACGCCTTTTTTCACCCAGTCGAGGATTTTGAGCGCCTGCTGAACGTCCTCTTCGCTGTACTGACGATGGCCGCCCTCCGTGCGCTGCGGCTTGAGCAATCCGTAGCGACGCTGCCATGCGCGCAGCGTGGTGGCGGTGATCCCGCTGAGTCTGGCGAATTCGCCAATCGAGTAGGCCATGTCAGTTTCCGATAGGGAAGAATAGTCTCAATATACTACGAATTTACCCGGACGCGATGTCGCGCCGCAGCGGTGCACTACACTTAACATCCAACCGCACAATTGAAAGGAATTCTCATGAAGCTATGGCCTGTTGTGACCGGTGTCGCCATTGCACTCACGCTGGTGGCCTGTAAATCCCCCACGCCGCCGAAGGGCGTAGAGCCTATTTCCGGTTTTGACGCCAGCCGTTATCTCGGCAAATGGTATGAGATCGCGCGTCTGGAAAACCGCTTTGAGCGCGGGCTGGAGCAGGTGACCGCCACCTACGGCGAGCGCAGCGACGGCGGCATCAGCGTGCTCAACCGGGGCTACGATCCGGTGAAAGAGGAGTGGAACGAGAGCGACGGCAAAGCCTACTTTACCGGCGCGCCAACCACCGCCGCGCTGAAGGTATCGTTCTTCGGCCCGTTCTACGGCGGCTATAACGTGATCAAGCTGGACGATAAGTACCAGTACGCGCTGGTCAGCGGCCCGAACCGTGACTATCTGTGGCTCCTGTCGCGCACCCCGTCTATCCCGGAATCGGTGAAGCAGGATTACGTCAACACCGCGCGTAGCCTGGGCTTTAACGTCGATAAGCTGATTTGGGTGAAACAGTAATCCCTACTGGTACGAAAACGTGATGCTGGCCAGCGCGTTGGCCGTGCCGGGCACCAGTTCCCCCGTGCGGATATAGTTCGCCTGGAAGGGCAGGGACAGGGTTTGTGCCGACGAGGTGCTCTGGATAAAGAACTGGTTAGCGGTGCCCGCCGCCGAGCTGTCTGGCCCCATCATCAGTGGCCCGGTGCCGTTATAAAAGAACTGCACCCCTACGCCGGACGCGGTTGAGTCGCCGGTTAACGTCACCACCGATGAGGTATTCGACGGCGTGGTCTGATCGGTCATCACCGCGTGAACCGCCACGTTCGCGTCGCAGGTCAGGCTGACGTTAAACGATCCCGACGGGGACGTGCTGCCCACGGCGGGCAGCGTATGAATATCAATATTGCCCAGCTCGACGTTCGCGCTTTTGGTGCCCACCGTACAGCCGCTTGCGGTCACCGTAATGGTGGTTGGGCTGATGATCACCTGTGCCGTTTTCACCTCGTTGTTATACGCGGTCAGGATGGCGGCGTTGATGGCGGGGATTTGATAAACGCCTGATTTCAAAGGCATGCCGGTTTTAATAAAGGTCACCTTGGCAGACCAGCCCAGATCGGACGCATAGCCGTTGGTTCCGTCCGCCGGATAGCTTTGCGTCATTCCGCTTTGCAGAGGTATCCAGGCCGAGCCGTTAAAGTCCTTCAACCCAATGATATAGCCCACCCCCTGCACCCCGGTTTCAAAGAGGGTGTAGTTCACCCCGTCAAGGGTGACCGTCATGCCGGTTGAAATAGCGCTGCTGCCGGGTTCCAGCGTGCCTTTGGAGCAGGTAAAAACCCAGCCGCACCAAAACACCTGCTGTACGCTGGCGGTGGCGCTCCACGTTGAGCCGATAATATTGCCCGGTATGACCGAATCTGCCGGCCCGCTGTAGGTCATCGGCTGAGGAGAGAGGGTGATGTCTGATTTCCATTCCAGCGCCTGTACGCTGGCGCAGAGCAGTAATCCGAGAATAAAAAACGCGAAACGCATTATTGATACTCCGTGGTCCAGGTGGCGATTGCCGAAACCTCTCCGGTGTTGATTGGCGCGCCCGTGGCGGCCAGCCGCGCATAGAAGGTCATTTTTACGCTGCCGTCCCCCGCAGAGCCGTAGGCGACGGTCTGGGTTTCGAGCGGGATCGGCACGCTGTCTTTATCGAGGATCTGCACCGCCACGCCGGTTGCGCCGCCGTCGGCAATTTTCAGCAGCTGCGGATCGTCATCGTCCGGCGTGCCGCTAAAGCGAATTTTTACCCCCGCGAAGGTTGGCCCGCACTCTTCAAGCGTCAGCACAAAGGGGGTTTTGATATTACTGACCGCCCCCGGGCGGGTGAATTGCTTCGCGCCGATGGTGCCCAGCGGAACGTCCTGCTCCTGAGAATCCGCCGCGACGATGCAGGTATTGCCAATTAAATTTCCGGTGACGGAAACCAGCACGTCGTAGCCGCGCACGGGGAGCGTGAAAACCAGCAGCAAAACCGTGCCGATCGTCCGAAGCGCTACTGACATACCGCCTCCTGTGAATAAAGGCCGGTGCGGGCGTTATAGTGTTGCTTATTCAGCGCGTAGTGAATGGTGCAGCGCTGGCCGCTGTTGCGACCCCACACGGCGCTCAGCGTGCCCTTTTCGGACAGGCCGGACAGATACAGGCTGCCGCCGTCCCCGACGATGCCGCTGGTTTTGTCATCATTCAGCGAGACCAGCGTGCCGAACGGGAGCACGTCCTTGCCGTGCCGCACGACGAACATCGCTTTTGCCCCTTTGTGCGTGACGAGAGTGGCGCGCACCAGCGCGCCGTCGGTAGGCGTTTTGTTGGCGATGGCGTTTTCCAGCTCCACGTCGTTACCCACCGTGGTAACGTCCAGCGCGACCTGATTGACGCGGTACGGCGTGGCGTAGGGGATCACCGCGTAGCCCCGGCTGTCGGTTTTGATGCCCTTATGGTTAAGCACGGAAACGTCGCTGGCGCCCGGCGCCTTCACCAGAATATTGGTATTGCCGAGCGGCTGGCTCAGGGTCAGGCCGTCTTCATGCAGCACCGCACCGCCGCTCAACCCGTAGCTAAGGTTGCGGGAGTCACGGGTATAGCTGTAGCCGAGGTTAACGTCCCCGCGCGCGCCTTCGTACTGCATCGCGACATCGCCGCCGTACTGCTGCTGTCGGCTGTAGCGCTGGTTAACGCTGTAATACAGGTTCTCTTCGCCCGGCAGATAACCGCTCACGCCCGTGCTGGCGGTGGTGCCGGTTGAATCCGCGTGGGTGGTGGTAAACCGGGCGCGGGTGGCCAGCTGCGGGTTGCCAAACGGCACCGAAACGGACAGCGCCACAATGTTGTCTTTCCTATTGTCGTACAGGCTGGTGCTGCGCTGAGCGCTCACGCCAAGCGATACGTTCTGGAACGTGGCATTCCACGCAAACTGTAGGCTTTGCGTGGTTTTCGACGTGTTCCAGTAGGTTTGCTGATCCCACGACAGCGACAGCGAGCCGTATTGCCCCATCGGCTGCGAGAGCAGCAGCTGGTTTTTAGCTTTGCGCGACATGCGCAGGTTATACACCTTGTCGTAGTGCGTGGTGACGGTGCCATCGTCCTCCACAACCTGCTTCGGCGCTCCGCCCGCCATTCCCCTGTAGGTGGTGTCGCTCAGGGTATAAAACCCCTTCGTGGAGTAGCGCAGCGAGAAGAAGTTAACCCGGGTGCCGATGTCGTTCAGCAGCTTGCTGTAGCGCAGGCGCACCGAATCGCCGCTGTAGTGCCGATCGTCCGCCAGCTGGCTGCGGGCGTGGGTCAGGTCAATGGAGTAGGCGCCAAACCGCCCCAGGTTTTGCCCAAAACCGAAGGCTAAGCCGTTATAGCGATCGGCCAACTGCGCCCCGCCGTAAAACGTCAGGCCGTAGCGCCAGCCGTAAAAGAGTTCGCCCTGGGCAAAAGAGGGCGCGTCCTGATCGCCCGTCGGGCGGTATTTCCCGGCGCCCAGGGCATATTTCATCTGCCCGTTGCGCACCAGGTTTGGCACGCTGGCAAAGGGAAGCGTGTACTGCGTCCTGCTGCCGTCGTTCTCCTCAATGGTGACCGCCAGATCGCCCCCCGACGAGGTTGGATAGAGATCTTTCAGCACAAAGGCCCCCGGCGGAACGGAGGTTTGATAGATAATGTTGCCGTTCTGGCGAACCGTCACGGTGGCGTTGCCGCGCGCGATACCGCGCACCTCCGGCGCATACCCGCTAAGGCTGGCCGGGAGCATGTTATCATCGGTTTTCAGGGCGATACCGCGCAGGCCTACGGAGTCGAAAACCTGCGATGAGGTATAGGTTTCCCCGGCGTACATCTGCGCGCGCAGGATGCGGATGTCCCGTTGCAGCCAGGTTTGCACGTGGGTGAGTTCATTGCTCTCTTTCGTCCAGGTGGTGAAATCACGCAGCCGCCACGCGCCCAGGTTGATGGCGCTGTTGAGGCTTGCAAACAGCTGCCGATCCCGCGTGCGCGTTTCGCCCTGATAGACATTGTTGGACCCATTCACCACATAGTTCAGCCACGCGGCGGGAATGCCCTCTTCCCAGCTTTCCGGGCTGACGTACCCGCGCGGCAGATTGCGCATTGCGCTTTGGGGCACGGTGAAGCTCAGGGTGAGGGTCTTCTGGTCCAGATCGAAGTGCGTGTCCGCATACGCCTTGCTCAAGACGATGCAGCGCTGGGTCGACGGCAGGGCGCCGCCTTTCGCCTGACGACTATCGATGCCCAGCGCGGCGAATTGTTCAGGGGTGAGGCAGGGGAGCGCTTCTCCCGCGCCGTCTTCAGCAATAAGGAACGTGACGTTTCCCGTGAACGCGTATTGGGTATTGATATACACGTTGAGGTTGTAATCGCCCGGCGGCAGCGCGCTCCCTGCGGTCACCCAGGCGAGATCGGCGCCGTTAGCGCTCTCGCCGTTGAGAAACGCGGGGTTAAACCGCAGTTCGCTTTCGGCAGCCACGGCTTGCTGAATCGCCAGAGAGATCGCCGTGGCGCACAGGATTTTTATTTTCACGTGGTCACGCCTTACTGTTTTTATTATTGGGACAACGACGCGCGCGTGGCGGGGGTCCATGCCCCAAAATCGTTAATTGTCTGATAGCTCATGCTGCCCGCGTGGCGAAAGCTTTCGGCCAGGGTCACGCTGCTTTTCGGGGGCACCATCACCGGCTGCACGGGCCGACCGTCGATGTTGACGTTGATGGTGGTGAGGTAGTACGGCGTTGGGTTCGTGAGCGTGACTCTTCCCGCGCGATACGCGCCCGTCAGGCTTTTCCAGGCTTCCGCTGCGCCTTCTGCGAGGTTGTCCGGCCGATAAAAGACCTTGATGCGATTGGCCGAGGCAAACTGTAGTGAATTCCCGGCGCCGTTTTTCACCTGCTGCGGGATGGCTTTTACCGTCATCCAGTAGAGCGTTTCCCGATCCCCGGGCAGCGCCTTACCGTTGAACATGATTTTCACCGCGCTTTCGCTGGCGGGTTTCATGACGTACAGCGGCGGCGTAATCACGAAGTCGTTGGTGCGTTCCCCTTTCTCGTTCTCCATCCACGACTGGATCAGGAACGTCGCGTCGGGATGGGTGTTTCTCACCTGCATCATTGACTGGGTGGTGGCGCTGGAGTAGACCATTCGCGTCGCGCCCAACCCCACGCCGCCGGCATACGCGGCGGAAGAACATAACGCGCCCGCCAGGCAAATCCATGTATTTACGCGCATAGTGCTTCTCCTGAAAGAAAGGTCAGGCCCGGCCGTTTACCGGGCCTGAACGTTACGAATAGGTCACGGTGTAGGTGGCGACAGCGCTGGCATCACCCGCCGTGGCGTTGCCCTCCGGCGAGTAATACTTCGCGCTGAAGTTCAGGGTGTTTTCACCCTTACGCAGAGGGATGGCCGCAGCCGGTTCACCCAGCTTCACCACGTTGCCCTGTTCGTCATAGAGGCGGATCGCCACGTGCTGCGCGGAGTTCGCGCCGCCGTTTGCCCCAACGGCCAGGCTGTTGGCATCCGCGTTATCCGGCGTACCGGTGAAGGTCACCGCCACGGTGGTGGCGGCAATCGGGTTGGTTTCCGTTGAGGCCGAGGTATCGGCGATTTCACACTCTTCCAGAGTGATGGCAAAGGCTTTTGCCGTGCTGGCTTCGCTGCCCGCAGCCGCCAGCGTCGCGGTACGGACTTCACCCATATCAACGTCAATGTTGGCGCTGCCTGCGCTGATGGCGCAGGCGGAGGTCACCACTTTGCCGCTAAAGTTCACGGTTCCGCCGCTGGTGCTGGCCGCGAGCGCGGTTCCTGCTGGCAGTAATGCAGCAATAGCGACCGCGAGCAGCGTTTTGGTAGTACATTGAGCTTTCATTGTCTTGATTCCATTATGTTGTTATGTCGAGAGTTGCTCTGAAAGCAGCAGGCCTAACTGGTTAAAAAGACCAGCAAATCTGTCTTGTTCCTGAGCCCCAGTTTTCTTATCGCTGAGCTTTTTAACGCGCTGACACGACGGTAAGAAAGCTGCTCTGTTTCGGCGATGTAACGCATATCCAGACCCTTTCGCAGTTCCTTCAATACTCTCCATTCACCCGGCGTCAGCGATAACGCCGCGGGTTTCTTCACTGGGCGATAGCGGTTATCGACCATTTTTAATAAGGTGGCTCGCCAGTAATAAAGCGGCTCCTGGAGCGAGATATAGGCGTCAATATCTCCCCGGATCCACAGCCAGGAATTCGCCGGTGCGGAATACATGCAAATAAGCACGCCGGGAAAGAGAACGCGCATCTTTCTGATATATTTCAGGCAGTCATATCCCGCGTGATATTTATCCGTGCCGGACAAAAAAATCACGTCTAAAGAGGTTGCCGCCAGCGTTGTTTCAATCTCCGCGTAATCATCGCCAGACGCTTTTATTTGTATATGCGGGGCGATATTTTTTAATAGCGCAGTAATCCCCTGGCGTGCTAAGTGATCTCCGCCCAATAGTGCGATATTTAAATGGCGGCGTTCGCTGCGTGTGTTCGCCATGTTATTCCCTCGATTTATAATTGTAATGAGACACGCCTGTCCGGCAGAACGATGCCTGTATTTTCGAAGCAATTAAGCATTGCACGTTGTGAGCTAACTATACTAAAGGCGTGAAAGAGGTAATCTGAATAAATCTTAATTTGTTTTAAGTGCAATTTACCCGCGGCGAATACTCTCTTCAATGAACCGGCGCTTGCTAATTTGCTTAAAAATAAGCATACCCGGACTTTTTAATGAAAAGTTAACGTTAATAAATGTTTTGTAAGGAAATAGTCCGATCGCGTCATGGGATGGCCCTGGTTACTGACGGTAACTAACAGTTTAGCGTTGAAATTGTTAACTAAGAGACCCGGTTTGAAGACGGCAACGATGCTGAAATTCGCCCGCATGGCGCATGAAGTCTGCTTTTCGCTAAAAGTCACAAATTAGGCTTTCTGAATAATTCAGACAGCGATGTCTGGGGCGTTCAACGGCGGCTTTTGTCGAGTTTTGTCAGTGTCAAGACAGCTGAAATGGCGGTTAAGAAAACTTCAGAAGCGCCTGAGAAACGCGTAAGAAAATTAAGATTTTTCGCCAGGTGCCGGGATATACAGTCGCGCACTAATCCGTCACATTAATCTTAATCAGGTAAAGGATACGTCGGTTAACCGTAAAGGGAAGCTACATGAGTCACAGGCGCTGGCCGGAGGTATTAAGCCCAATCTATGCACAAGCATTACATTATTAATGGCCAGGTAGAGTTTCACCCGGCTGCCAGCACGTTACGCGATCTCAACAATCCAGACCGGGTGGTGGTATTAAATTCCCCGGCGGGCCGTTGTTTGTTGTTATTAATAGATCGAATCGGAACCATTGTGACGCAACAGGAGTGTATGGATATTGTCTGGCAGCGTCGGGGGATGCTGGTTTCGCCAAATACCTATTACCAGAATATTTCTATTCTGCGTAAAGGGTTAAAGAAAGTGGGTTTTGAAAACGACCCGATCGTGACCATCCCGCGCATTGGACTGACGCTCGCAAGCGATACCAAAATCGTTATTAAACAGACGCCGCCGCAGAATACAGACGCCGCGGAGAACGTCCCCCCCGCGGTGGAAGAACCTGCTGCACTGGAGAGCGCTGAAGAGGCCCCTGCTCCGGCGGCATCGACGCGCCGCTTCTGGCTGCCGGGCGCGCTGGTGGCATTGCTGGTGCTGGCGGGCATAAGCGTGCTCAGCCACAGCCGGCTGCGCGACAGCTATTTTGTCGACGGGTATCGCTTCACGACGATGCTGGGCGAATGTCGGCTTTATTTAACCCGTGATATTGAAACCCAGCGCGATCGGGATAAGGCGCTGGCGTACGCCACACCCTTCAAGGATCAATGCGTGAACTATCCCTGGGTATACGTGAGCGGATACACCCTACTGCCGCGAGCTTCGGTGATCCGCTGCGACAGGCCGATGACCGAACCCAACCGCTGTATGTCTGATTATTTTATCGAGGATCGTTAGTATGGTTCGCTACCGTCAAATGCTCTTTGCGCTGGGTCTGTGCCTACTGATGGGGGCGGTGGTGGCGGGGTATTATCTCTGGCATCGCCATTACATTCAGCCCTTCGCCTGCCAGGCGAACTTTATCCAGCATCATCCTGATGAAACGCTCTCTCTGTGGCTGAACTACACGGTGGAGGGCAGCACCGGCATACTCAGTATGAATGGTCGGTTGAAAAGCGACCCTGAGAAGGTCCTGAATCGTAAAATTTTCTTTCAGGTGGAGCGTAAAGACAGCGTCTATACCCTGACGTCCGTTCGTAATATGGCTTTCCCTGATGACACCATCAGCAACAGCTGGCTGGAGAAGTACGAGCCGTTATTTTTTATCTACCCCAATAAGAGTATTTATATGCGAATTAAGCCGCAGCAGAATGATAGCTATTTATTTATTCTGGGCACGCTGCCGACCTATGTCTGCCATAAGTCTAAAAACGAGTAGCAAAAAATATTTCTTATTTTTGCCGTCGTCATTTATGCTTGATTGAATAGCTAAGATATACCTTAGAAATATAATAGCAGCAATAATGTTGCGATAATGTAAGTATTATTCTTCGGCAAGGTAATGAAAAATTTAATTGATGATCGCGGCAGGATGGCGCCTGCGCGGAATAAATCCCTGAATATGGGTTTACTCCTGTGGCCCCAGTTCTCGCTTCTGGCTTTTGCAGGGTTACTGGAGGCGTTACGCATTGCCTCCAGCGCCCAGAAGCGCAGTAAGAAAATAACCTTTAAGCTCAGCCTGATAAGTATTTCCCCTGACGAGCCGGTGGTAAGCAGTTCTGGTATCAGCGTGCTGCCGGAGGCCCCCCATGCCCCTCCCGACGCCTTCGACTACGTCGCGGTGATCGGCGGCAGCCTGGACCATCTCCACCGGGGGCATCCCGGCGACAGAGCGTTTCTCGCTAAGGCCCATGGCCACAACATCCCCCTGATAGGTATTGGCACCGGCAGCTTTATTCTGGCAGAGGAGGGCTTGCTGACCGAGCGACGCGCCTCGATTCACCCTCACCAATACGACGTTTTCACGCAGCGGTTCCCGCTGGTTTACGCCGAGCAGGGCCTCGATTTTATCGATGAAGGCGACGTGCTGACCTGCCCCGGTGGGATCTCGACGCTGACGCTGGTCACGGCGCTGATCCGCGACCACGCGGGTAACGACATTGCGACCACCACCTCCCGACGCCTCTCTCTGTCCCCCCATACTCCCGTTACGCCGCGACCGGCGAACATCTCTCTGATCCCCGATTCGCGGCTGCGCAGGGCGGTGACGATTGTCGAACAGTACCTGACGCACCCGCTCACGGCCGCCCGGCTCGCCGAGGACGTTAAGCTGAGCGAACGGCAGCTTAACCGCCTGTTCCACGCCGAGTTTGGCAAAACCGCGCGGGAATTTATTCGCAGCGCCAGGCTGCGCTACGCCTGCTGGCTGCTGAAAAACTCCCAGCAAAGCGTGACGGATATCGCGAGGCGGATGCGGTTTAGCGACTGCGCCCACTTTATTCGTCATTTTCAGACCGAGTACGGCTGTACGCCAGGGGTATGGCGAACGTTGCAGAACTGACGTAACGATACCGAGGGTGGGGAGATGCGGAGCCGGAAGTATGGGTTTAGGCTGGTTGTGTTTTGATTTAGACGGATTTTTATATCATCATCTTCACCATGAAAATAGAAACCGCAGTCCCCTCACAATTTGAACGACTCGTCGCGATCTGGGAGTCCTCCGTTCGCGCCACTCACCACTTCTTGCAGGAAAGCGATATTGCCGCCCTGCGTCCGCTGCTGCTCAACGCGTATTTGCCCAACCTCAAGGTTGTGATTGCTCGCGATGAATCCGGCGTTATTCACGGCTTTTTAGGCGTCGACGAAAACCGTATTGAAATGCTGTTTGTCGATGACGCGAGCCGCGGCAAAGGCGTGGGTAAATTATTGCTGAATTATGCGGTAGAACACTTTGGCGCGAATGAACTGGACGTGAACGAGCAAAACCCGCAGGGCGTCGCCTTTTATCGGCACATGGGGTTTGAGCAGATCGGCCGCTCAGAAGTGGACGGGCAGGGGAATCCGTTTCCGTTGCTGCATATGCGGTTGGGTAAATAGGGTTTGCTCCCTCTCACTTTGGGAGAGGGCTGGGGTGAGGGGACAAGCATCTCACCTGGCATAACTAAGGATTTTTATAATTAGCCTTCAGGCTCAGGTTGAACGGGTAAGCCTTGCTTACACGTTTCTTGCTGCGGCTTTCTCTCGTCCTGCTTGAGTATTCGGTCAGTAGTTTGGATTAATTCATCCGCCATTTTTTTCACACGCTGCTGGCTTGCTTCTGAGCGGGATGCAATCGCGTCGTCCAATGTTTTCATTTTGCCGCCTGAATATTGTTATTTGTCAGAGATCCTTCCTCAATAACTAATGTGCCAGTGCCCCCTGTATTTCTCGCAACCAAGCCTGCGCGCGTTTGTTCTCCTCCAGCAGCTTTTGCTCTGTCTCGCTATATGCCATCAGAACGATGCAGCCTTTCATCACCTTCACCGTGACCTGATGCCCGGTTTCAAACCCCGCCGCGCGCAGCCATTTGCCGGAAAGCGTGATATTCGGCGTGGATTTGTCGCGAACCTTCGGGCGATATCCCACAATTAACGAACGCTCGGTTCCGGTTTCGTCGGTGTCTGGGGTAGAATGCGAATCAGCTATAATCAACTCCTTGATAGTTGGTGAGGTTAGACGCCCTTTGGTGCTCCAACACTTCTGGGCGTTGTAGAATCCTGAATCCATGTGGTAGGTACCACATGCAGATAAACTAACCGAAGTGGTACCTACCATGCAAGAGAAAAAGAAACCAAATTTTGACCGCACCAAAAGCACCATGAAGAACATTCGATTTGAGGATGAGCTTTTGGAGCAGATTGAGAAAGCTGCGGGTAAGGGGAATTTTAGCAAGTGGGTTAAAGAGGCATGTAGATTACGGCTCTCAAAAGAATAATTAAAAGTAACGTTAAAGATTGGTGTGATTTTTTTATTAAAGGTTGGTATAGCTAACAATAACGTTATTATTAGCTATGATTAATTAATCAATGTATTTAATTATTATTGGGATCAATTATTGTCAGCCAAATTTATCCTTGAATTTCTGAGAGCTAACCCGACGGTTCATTTTCCCATTGCAGTTAGGACATAAATGTTGTTTTTTACCTTCGATAGTCCAGGTATGATATTTTTTTTTGAAAGAGATGCCACATATATCACATCGACTGGGTTTAAATATAGCACCAATAATACCTAATAAAACTATGCCACCAATAATCCATTCCACAATGTCTTTCCTTAACTAACTGTTATCTAAAGCAATTAGAAGAATAACATTTGCCACTTAATACAATAAGTGATCAAATTCACATTGTTTTTAATCAAGCTGCAAAACTATATAAGAATGACGTCAGGGAATATGTCATAAGAGCATCTGTGGTAAATTTTGGCGGAAGATCACAGGAGTCGAACCTGCCCGGGAACGCTGGCGCCCCCAACTGGATTTGAAGTCCAGCCACCTCACCGGAGATGACGATCTTCCGCGCCTCGATTGCTACATGGAGGCGGGCGCATTATAGCTACTTTCAGTCATTTACCACATACCCAGACCCACTTTTTTCACTCCTCTTTTGACCTGCATTCCCCTCTTGCCATTAATCTCTAAGGAAATCCTCAGGTTAGCAATTTGTGCGCCTCAACTTTTAACGCGATCACAAAAAAGAAGAAACATAACCTGCTAACCAGATATCAGAATACCCGCCCACCCATCAATGGTTTACAACATCTGCAACCGGTCTCAGCGCCCCCTACAGCGTGAAGGATAAAAACGATGAAAAGCGAAGTGTTGTCCGTTAAAGAGAAGATTGGCTACGGCATGGGTGATGCCGCGAGCCACATCATTTTTGATAACGTTATGTTGTACATGATGTTTTTCTACACCGATATCTTCGGCATTCCCGCCGGGTTTGTCGGGACCATGTTCCTGCTGGCCCGCGCTCTCGACGCGATCTCCGACCCCTGCATGGGGCTGATTGCCGACCGCACCCGCAGCCGCTGGGGCAAGTTCCGCCCGTGGATACTCTTCGGTGCCATCCCGTTCGGTATCGTCTGCGTGCTGGCCTACACCACGCCGGACCTCAGCCATAACGGCAAGCTGATCTACGCCGCCGTGACCTACACGCTGCTCACCCTCCTTTATACCGTGGTTAACATCCCGTACTGCGCGCTCGGCGGGGTCATCACCAACGACCCGACGCAGCGTATCTCGTTACAGTCCTGGCGCTTTGTGCTGGCGACGGCGGGCGGGATGCTCTCTACGGTGCTGATGATGCCGCTGGTGAACCTGATCGGCGGCGACGACAAAGCCTTTGGCTTCCAGGGCGGTATCGCCGTGCTGTCGGTGGTCGCCTTCCTGATGCTGGCGTTCTGCTTCTTCACCACCAAAGAGCGCATCCAGGTGCCGCCGAGCACCACCTCCATGCGTGAAGATCTGCGTGATATCTGGAAAAACGACCAGTGGCGCATCGTCGGGGTGCTCACCATCCTCAATATCCTCGCCGTCTGCGTGCGCGGCGGCGCGATGATGTACTACTGCACCTGGATTATGGGCTCGCCGGAAATTTTCGTCGCCTTCCTCACCACCTACTGCGTCGGCAACCTGATCGGCTCGGCGCTGGCGAAACCGCTCACCGACTGGAAGTGCAAGGTCAGCATCTTCTGGTGGACCAACGCCCTGCTGGCGGTGGCGAGCGTGGCGATGTTCTTCGTGCCGATGCACGCCACTGTCACCATGTTTATCTTCATCTTTGTGATTGGCGTGCTGCACCAGCTGGTAACGCCGATCCAGTGGGTGATGATGTCCGACACCGTCGATTACGGCGAATGGACCAACGGCAAACGCCTGACCGGCATCAGCTTCGCGGGCACGCTCTTCGTGCTCAAGCTGGGCCTGGCGCTGGGCGGCGCGCTCATCGGCTGGATGCTGGCAGGCGGGGGCTACGACGCCGCCGCGAAAACGCAGAACAGCACCACCATCAGCATCATCATTGGCCTGTTTACCCTGGCCCCGGCGGTCTGCTACGTGCTCAGCGCCATTATTGCCAAACGCTATTACACGCTCAAAACCCCCTTCCTGACCAAAATCATGGGCGAGCTGGCGCAGGGTGCGCGTCGCAATCAGCAGGAGTTTGAGAACCTGCCGATTAGCAAAGAATTACAGAACTAAGAGGACGATACGATGAAAATCAGTGATGGAAACTGGCTGATTCAGCCTGGTCTGAACGTAACCTATCCAGTGCAGGTGTTCGACGTGGAGCAGCAGGGCAACGACCTGGTGGTGTACGTGGCGCCGCGCGACGTGCGTGAACGCGCCTGGCAGCTCGACAGCCTGATGTTTACCGTGCGCCTGTTTGCGCCGCAGGAGGGGATTGTCGGGGTGCGTATCGAGCACTTCCAGGGCGCGCTTAATAACGGCCCGCACTATCCGCTCAACGTGCTGAAGGATGTGAAGGTTGAGATTGAAAACAACGACGGGTTCGCCGAGCTGAAAAGCGGCAACATCAGCGTGCGCGTTACCAAAGGCGAGGTCTGGGCGCTCGATTTCCTGCGCAACGGCCAGCGCATGACCGGCAGCCAGCTGAAAAACAACGGCTACGTGCAGGACGACAACACCAGGCGCAACTACCTGTTTGAGCGCCTGGATCTTGGCGTCGGGGAAACGGTCTACGGCCTCGGCGAACGCTTTACCGCGCTGGTGCGCAACGGGCAGACGGTCGATACCTGGAACCGCGACGGCGGCACCAGCACCGAGCAGTCCTACAAAAACATCCCGTTCTACCTGACCAACCGCGGCTACGGCGTGCTGGTGAACCATCCTGAGAACGTTTCTTTTGAAATCGGCTCCGAAAAAGTCTCCAAAGTGCAGTTCAGCGTGGAGGGTGAATACCTTGAGTACTTCGTCATCGACGGCCCGACGCCGAAAGAGGTGCTCAACCGCTATACCCGGTTCACCGGGCGCCCAGCGCTGCCGCCAGCCTGGTCGTTCGGCCTGTGGCTCACCACCTCGTTCACCACCAACTATGACGAAGCGACGGTTAACAGCTTTATCGACGGCATGGCCGAGCGCGACCTGCCGCTGCACGTCTTCCACTTCGACTGCTTCTGGATGAAGGCCTTCCAGTGGTGTGATTTTGAGTGGGATCCGGTCACCTTCCCGGACCCGGAAGGGATGATCCGCCGCCTGAAAGAGAAAGGGCTGAAGGTCTGCGTGTGGATCAACCCGTATATCGGGCAGAAATCGCCGATATTCCAGGAGCTGAAAGAGAAGGGCTACCTGCTCAAGCGTCCGGACGGCTCGCTGTGGCAGTGGGATAAATGGCAGCCGGGCCTGGCGATTTACGACTTCACCAACCCGGACGCCTGCAAATGGTACGCCGACAAGCTGAAAGGGCTGGTTGATATCGGCGTCGACTGCTTCAAAACCGACTTCGGCGAACGTATCCCGACCGACGTACAGTGGTTTGACGGCTCGGATCCGCAGAAAATGCACAACCACTACGCCTACATCTATAACGAGCTGGTGTGGAACGTGCTCAAAGAGACCGTCGGCGAAGACGAGGCGGTGCTGTTTGCCCGCTCCGCCTCCGTGGGCGCGCAAAAGTTCCCGGTTCACTGGGGCGGCGACTGCTACGCCAACTACGAATCGATGGCGGAAAGCCTGCGCGGTGGGCTGTCGATCGGCCTGTCCGGCTTTGGTTTCTGGAGCCACGATATCGGCGGGTTCGAAAACACCGCCCCGGCGCACGTCTACAAACGCTGGTGCGCGTTCGGACTGTTCTCCAGCCACAGCCGCCTGCACGGCAGCAAATCCTACCGTGTGCCGTGGGCGTACGATGACGAGTCCTGTGACGTGGTGCGCCACTTTACCCAGCTGAAATGCCGGATGATGCCGTATCTGTATCGCCAGGCGGCGCTGGCCCGTGAAGTCGGCACGCCGATGCTGCGCGCCATGATGCTGGAGTTCCCGGACGATCCGGCGTGTGATTATCTCGACCGCCAGTACATGCTGGGCGATGCGCTAATGGTGGCGCCGGTGTTTTCCGAAGCCGGCGACGTGCAGTTTTATCTGCCGGAAGGGCGCTGGACGCACCTGTGGCACAACGATGAAATCCAGGGCAGCCGCTGGCATAAGCAGCAGCACGACTTCCAGAGCCTGCCGGTCTACGTGCGTGAAAATACCCTGCTGGCGCTGGGCAACAACACGCAAAAACCGGACTACGCCTGGAACGTGGGGACGGCCTTCCAGCTGTTTAACCTGAGCGATGGCGCAACCGCCGTCAGCGAGGTGCCTGCGGCGGATGGCTCCGTGGTGTTTACCCTGAAAGCGACCCGCAGCGGCGATACCGTGACGCTCACCGCCAGCGGCGAGGCGCAGGACTGGTCGGTGTGCCTGCGTAACGTGCCGCAGATTAGCGGCGTGAAGGGCGGCTCACACGCCGGAAGCGAATGGGGCGTAGTGGTGAAAGCGCAGGGGAATGAGGTGGTGGTTCACCTCTGAGCGGGAAAAAACTGCCCGGTGGCGCTTCGCTTACCGGGCCTACACGGGTTCGTAGGCCGGGTAAGGCATAGCCGCCACCCGGCGATGCGGTGCAGTCTGATGCCCGGTGGCGCTAGCGCTTACCGGGCCTGCGGGTTTGGTGCGGCGGCAACTGTACTCACCTCGCCACCCGCCATCGTCTGCTGCACCTGCTGTTTATCCATATTCACCGCATTCAGCCTGCCGTTCACCGTCGGTTTGAGCGGCGCATTCGCCTGCACGCTGCCGCTGGCGGTGAGCTGGAGATTGCCATCGCCGCTAATCGGCAGCGCGGGCCAGCCCCACTGCTGGATAACGTTCAGCGGCACGCCCCGCCCGTTCAGGCTGACGGTGGTCTGGCGCTGCGGAAGCTGTGAAACCGTCGCCGTTGCTTCCAGAATTCCTTTCTCGGTAAAGGCGCTCAGCTCGGTCACGTTAACCGTGGCGGCGTTGGCGTTCAGGGAGAGCGAAGGGCGACGCACGTCCACGCGGTTAAAGGTCGCCGCCGCGCCGTTCAGGGTGGCGTTCCCGCCCCACACGCCCCATTTGCGGTCTTGCACCAGTTTTAATCCCGCGCCGTAGCCGTCGAGAGAGGTGATTTGCCACGGGAAGGCGGGATCGATATCAATCACCAGGTTGCGGCTCAGGCCGAATTTCTTCAGCGTCACGCTGTTAAGCCACTCCGGCAGAGGATCCATCCACAGCGTTTTCCAGTTCTGCGGCAGGGTATATTCCAGCCCGGCGATGGCGACATCGTCCAGCACCAGCGATTTACCGTCGCGCAGCCAGTTGCCGGAGGTGCGCACCATGCCGCCCTCCCAGCGCGAGGTAAACTGGCGCAGCGCAACGCCCTGCGGGGAAAATTCCGCATTCAGGATCGGGTCGAACAGATGCAGCGAACCGTAAATAAACTCGCTGGCGTTCATCGACAAACGTCCGTCCTGGCTCTGCCAGTCCCCTTTGCTGAGGGTCAGGTTGCGCAAGCTTAAATCGAGATCGGTCACCGCCCAGTCCGGCCCCTGCAAACGCGCGTCGGTCACTTCCAGACGGCCAATCTGCAACGACGGCAGGGTGGTGATGGGGGCAAAGAAGTCCAGCAGCGACTTATCGCTTTGCAGACGGATCTCATTCAGGCGCATGGAGTCGATAACCCAGCTCCCGTCAGCGTTGCGCAGCGCCGAGCCGGTCAGCGAGCCGCGCGCCATGTCCGCACCGATGGTGTTCAGCACCACCTCTTTACCGTTGAGCTGCCCCTCAATCAGCACGTTGCTGGCGGGCACGCCGTTCAGGGTCAGGGAGCCTGCGCTCACCTGAATGCGCGCGTTTTTGCCCAGCACGTTGCCCGCTTCCGGCTGCCACGGGCTGACGCCGCCCGTCACCTTCTGCGCACTCAGATCCCATTCGGTATTCGGGCTGTTAAACGCCATGTTGTTGAGCTGGAGCCGATCCGCCTGGAAGGGCAGCGGCGCGGTTTGCGGCGAGAGATTAAGCGTGCCGTCGACCAGCGTAATGGTGTCCATATGCAGCGGATCGGTTATCTGGCGGCTGCTCAGGCCAATATCAACTTTTTTGGCGACCAGCGTGGCGGGTTGTCCGTCGCGGCCAAAGGTGATGTTTTCCAGAATAAGGTGGGAAGGCGATGAAAAACGGTGATCCATCAGGTCGAAACTGAGTTCGTAATCGGTATTCGCCGTGACCCAGCTACTGACCTGCGACGCGCCCCAGCGGGTCTGGAGCAGAAAATAAAATGCCAGAACGACAAGCAACAGGGCTATCAAAAGATAAACGAGCAGCTTTCCAATAAATTTCATGGTCTTCCATCCCGTAGAACGCACATAAAGGAGTTATGCACGATTTATGCGCAATCCTCAAGGCGGGAATGGTGTAATTAGATGTCACGGCAGGCATTGACTGCCTGCCGTGATGGGGATCAGTTTTTTTCAGGCGGGAAGACGAGGTTCAGTACGATAGCCGTGATACCGCCCGCCGCGATGCCGGAAGAGAGCAGGTTTTTCACCCAGTCCGGAGCGAATTGCAGGATCATCGGCTGCTGAGACACGCCCAGACCGACCGCCAGAGACAGGGCGATAATCATGATCGCGCGGCGGTTCAGCGGCTCGCGAGAGACAATACGCACGCCTGAGGCCGCGATGGTGCCGAACATCACCAGCGTCGCGCCGCCCAGTACCGGCTCAGGGATGTGCTGAACAAAACCGCTCACCGCCGGGAACAGGCCGAGGACGATCAGCATCAGCGCCACCACAAAGCCCACGTAGCGGCTGGCGACGCCGGTCAGCTGGATCACGCCGTTGTTCTGGCCGAAGCAGGAGTTCGGGAAGGTATTGAACACCGCCGAAACAAACGAGTTCAGGCCGTTGGCCAGCACGCCGCCCTTCAGGCGCTTCATATACAGCGGGCCCGAGACCGGCTGCTCGGAAACGTCGGACGTCGCCGTAATGTCGCCGATAGTTTCCAGCGAGGTGATCATAAAGACCAGCATCAGCGGCAGCAGCAGGCTCCAGTCAATGCCCAGGCCGTAATAGAGCGGGGTTGGCACCATAATCAGCGGGCTGTTAGCTGGCGCGGTGTTTTCCGGCAACATGCCCATCGCCCACGCCACCAGATAGCCTGCGGCCATGGCGATCACCAGCGAGGCAACGCGCAGGTACGGGTTGCGCTGGCGGTTAAGCAGAATAATCAGAGCTAAAACCACGCCCGCCAGCAGCAGGTTTTTCGGCGCGCCGAAGGTGTGGTCTGCCATCGCAGAATAGCCGCCGCCGATAGAGGTCAGGCCCACCTGAATCAGCGACAGGCCGATAATCATCACCACCACGCCGGACACCAGCGGGGTGATCACGCGACGCGCCAGGTGCAGAACGCGGGAGATAATCATCTCCGTGCAGCTTGCCAGCATCAGGGTGCCGAACAGCGCCGCCATCATGGTCGGAACATCCGCCCCGCCGGTTTTCAGCGCCGTGCCGCCCATAATCAGCGGGGCGACAAAGTTAAAGCTGGTGCCCTGAATCGACAGCAGACCCGATCCCACCGGACCCCAGGCCTTGATCTGGATAATCGACGCCACGCCGGAGGCAAACAGGGACATGCTGATGATGTGCTGCGTGTCCTGAGCCGGTAAACCGAGCGCCTGGCAGATCAGCAGAGCCGGGGTGATCACCGCCACAAACATCGCCAGTAAATGCTGGCAGGCAGCAAAAAGCGTCTGCGGCAGCGGCGGACGATCTTCAAGGCGATAAATCAGTTCACTGTTATGCTTCTGCGCAATCGGTTGCGCATCGGGAGATTCTATGGTGTTAGCGGACATCGGCGGCAATCCCAGGGTGAAAAGCGGGCATTTTAGCTGACCACCTGGTAAAAGCAAACGATTGCCAGCAAAAAAAGCGACAAATTCCCGCACTTCGAGCAGGTTTTCTACAATCCGGGAAAAAAAGAAATTACACTTTTCGCGCCGACGGTTCATGACGATCGCAAATCGGCCAGGATAACGCCGCGTGTGCATGGAACACGCGCATAAAAGGAGCCTTCTATGATTCATCTCGATACGTTGTCGACGCTTGTTGCCGCAACGCTGGTCTTGCTGCTTGGCCGCAAGCTGGTGCATAGCGTTTCCCTTCTGAAGAAATACACCATTCCTGAACCCGTCGCCGGTGGACTGCTGGTGGCGCTAGCCCTGCTGGTGCTGAAAAAGAGCATGGGCTGGGAAATCGATTTTGATATGTCCCTGAAAGACCCGCTGATGCTGGCGTTCTTCGCCACCATCGGCCTGAACGCCAACCTCGCGAGCCTGCGCTCCGGCGGTAAAGTGCTCGGCGTGTTTCTGATTGTGGTGGTGGGGCTGCTGCTGATGCAAAACGCTATTGGTATCGGCATGGCGTCCCTGCTGGGGCTGGATCCGTTAATGGGTCTGCTGGCCGGCTCAATTACCTTGTCGGGCGGCCACGGTACGGGCGCTGCGTGGAGCAAGCTGTTTATCGAGCGCTACGGTTTTGAAAACGCGACCGAAGTGGCGATGGCCTGCGCCACCTTTGGCCTGGTGCTGGGCGGGCTGATTGGCGGCCCGGTAGCGCGCTATCTGGTTAAGCACTCCACCACGCCAGACGGCAGACCGGACGATGAGCTGGTGCCGACGGCCTTTGAAAAACCGGACGTCGGGCGCGTGATCACCTCGCTGGTGCTGATTGAAACCATCGCGATGATTGCCATCTGCCTGACGGTCGGGAAGCTGGTTGCGCAATGGCTGGCGGGCACGGCCTTCGAGCTGCCGACCTTTGTCTGCGTGCTGTTTATCGGCGTGATCCTCAGCAACGGTCTGGCGCTGATGGGCTTTTACCGCGTGTTTGAGCGGGCGGTGTCCGTGCTGGGTAACGTCTGCCTGTCGCTGTTCCTGGCAATGGCGCTGATGAGCCTCAAACTGTGGGAGCTGGCTTCACTGGCGCTGCCGATGCTGGCGATTCTGGCGGTGCAGACGCTGTTTATGGCGTTCTATGCCATCTTCGTCACCTGGCGGATGATGGGCAAAAACTACGATGCGGCGGTGCTGGCGGCGGGGCATTGCGGCTTTGGTCTGGGGGCGACGCCAACGGCTATCGCCAACATGCAGGCCATCACTGAACGTTTCGGGCCATCGCATATGGCGTTTCTGGTGGTGCCGATGGTCGGCGCGTTCTTTATTGATATCGTCAACGCGCTGGTGATCAAGCTGTACCTGATGCTGCCGATTTTCGGCTGATATCAGGCGTTGGAATAACGTTCGGTTTCCGGCATCCAGCGTTCAATTAACGCTGCCGCCTGTTCGGGGTAGCGTTCGTGAATATGCCGCGCAAGGCGCTGAACTTCGGGGATCATGGCCTGATCGCGCAGCAGGTCGGCCACTTTAAATTCCGCATTCCCGGTCTGGCGGGTGCCGAGCAGTTCGCCAGGGCCGCGGATCTCCAGATCTTTTTGCGCAATCACGAAGCCATCGTTGCTGTCGCGCAGCACCTGCAAACGCATCTGCGCGGTTTTTGACAGCGGAGCTTTATAGAGCAATACGCAGTGGGAGGCCACCGCACCGCGCCCGACGCGACCGCGCAGCTGGTGAAGTTGCGCAAGACCCAGACGCTCCGGGTTCTCGATAATCATCAGGCTGGCGTTCGGGACGTCCACGCCCACTTCGATCACCGTGGTGGCGATCAGCAGATGCAACTCTCCCTGCTTGAAAGACTGCATTACCGCCTGCTTCTCGGCAGGCTTCATGCGCCCGTGAACCAGACCCACGTTCAGCTCCGGCAGCGCCAGTTTGAGCTCTTCCCACGTGGCCTCGGCGGCCTGCGCTTCGAGCAGTTCAGACTCTTCAATCAACGTGCAGACCCAGTACGCCTGACGTCCTTCCTGCGTGCAGGCGTTGCGCACGCGGTCGATGATATCGCTGCGGCGCGTGTCCGGGATGGCAACGGTGGTGACAGGCGTTCGGCCCGGCGGCAGTTCGTCGATGGTGGAGGTATCCAGATCGGCATAGGCCGTCATCGCCAGGGTGCGCGGAATCGGGGTTGCGGTCATGATCAGCTGATGCGGATGGAAGCCCTGTTGCAGCCCCTTTTCCCACAGCGCCAGACGCTGATGCACGCCAAAGCGGTGCTGTTCGTCGATAATCACCAGCGCCAGGCCGTTAAACTGCACCTGCTCCTGGAAGATGGCGTGGGTCCCGACGATCATTTGCACCGCGCCGCTGGCAATCGCGTCCTGCTGCGCCAGCCGCGCCTTACCCTTTTGTTTACCCGCAAGCCAGCCCACTTCAACGCCAAGCGGGGCGAACCAGCTGCGGAAGTTGTTGGCGTGTTGCTCGGCCAGCAGTTCCGTTGGTGCCATCAATGCCACCTGTTTGCCGTGGGCAATGGCGCGCAGGGCGGCAAGGGCAGCAACCAGCGTTTTCCCGGAGCCGACATCGCCCTGCACCAGGCGCATCATCGGCACATCCAGCGCCATATCCCGTTCCACTTCTGCAACCACGCGCGCCTGCGCGCCGGTCGGCTTAAACGGCAGCGAGGCCAGCAGCTTATCTTTTAAATCATCGCGGACGCTCAGGGGCTGAGCGTGGAAGCGCTGCGCGCCTGCACGGAGCGCCAGCATACTCAGGTTATGCGCCAGTAATTCTTCAAGGATAAGCCGCCGCTGGGCCGGATGCTGGCCGCTTTCTAAATCGCTCAGCTGGAGCGACGGCGGCGGACGGTGCAGCGTGCGCAAGGCCTGCGGCAGGCTCATCATCCCCTGCGCCAGCTCGGGCGGCAGCAGCTCGGTGATGGCGCAGGTATCCAGCAGCTCAAGCGCCTGATCGGTCAACTTGCGCAGCGTCGCCTGCTTGATGCCTTCGGTGGTCGGGTAGACCGGGGTGAGGGTTTCCTGCAACTCCGGGGTGCTGAGATCGCCCTGCACACGGTATTCCGGATGGATAATCTCTGCGCCATATTTGCCGCGCTTGGCTTCGCCATAGGCCAGCACGCGTCGGCCCGTCGCCAGGCTATTTTTCATCGCCGCGCTGAAGTTGAAAAAGCGCATGGTGAGAATGCCGGTCCCGTCGCTGATCTGGCAGGTCATCATCCGGCGTCCGCCGAAGGTGATGTTGCAGTTCAGCACCTCGCCTTCCACGGTGGCATAAATGCCCGGCAGCAGATCGCCAATTTTATAAAGCTGGGTGCGGTCTTCGTAACGCAGGGGGAGGTGGAGCAGGAGATCCTGCACCGTATGCAGGCCAATCTTCGCCAGTTTACTGCTTTGCGCTGCGCCCACGCCGGTCAGCGTATTGAGCGGAATGGCATCCAGCAGGCGGCCTTTCATCAATTACCCTGCGTACTGCATGGTGGCCCACCACTCGGCATCGGCTTCGATTTCGCCCTGCGCGTTGACGTGGGGGTAAGGGAGCTGTTTCTGCTTCGCCACGCGAGCCAGCACCGGGTAGCCGCCTTCAAACAGCAGGCGCTGCTGTTCGTCTTCCGGCAGCATACTGTTGCTGCGTTCGTACATCCCGGCGTTCTGACGCTGGCGCTGCGCTTCATACAGAATGAGCGCAGAGGCCACGGAGACATTCAGCGACTGCACCATGCCGATCATCGGGATGATGATGTCCCGATCCGCCAGATCCAGCGCTTCCTGGGTGATCCCGGTTTTCTCCTGACCCATCAAAATACAGGTCGGGCGGGTGTAGTCTATTTCGCGGAAATCAACGGCGTTGTCGGAGAGATGGGTCGCGAGGATCTGCATACCGCGGCCTTTCAGATGCGATACGGCGTCGCCAATGGTCTGATGGGACTTAACCGATACCCAGCTGTTGCTGCCTGCGGCGGCGGACAGCATGGTACGCATACGGTGACCGGACCAGACGGCGTGGACTTCATGCACGCCCACGGCGTCTGCGGTACGGATAACGGCAGAAACGTTATGAGGCTTATGAACCTGCTCCATGCAGACCGTCAGATCGGGCTGGCGTCTGGCGAGCATTTCACTGATACGCTCGTAACGTTTTAAATTCATAAACACGTCATCCTTCAAATTGCCTCGGCGTTGGCTGCACTCATTCACCCCAGTCACGTACTTCTGTACGCTCCTGGGGATTCATTCGCTTGCCGCCTTGATGCAATTCGAATGATTTTGTGTTTAGCACTAGTTTCGGTTACGGGTGACTTTAATCACATCCGGCATGACGCGGATTTTGCGCATGATGTTCGCCAGATGCACACGGTCACGGGCGGTCAGACGGATAAACGCGCTATATACGCGACCATCTTTTTCTTCCGTGTTCAGGCTTTGAATATTGGAAGACGCCGTGTTGATCGCCGCCGTCAGGTTCGCCAGCGCGCCCTGATGGTTAAACATATCCACCTTGATTTCGGTGATAAATTCCTGCGCGGTCTCTTTATCCCACTCAACCGCCATGAACTTCTCAGGCTCTTTCTGGTAGCCACGGATGTTACGGCAGGACTCGTGGTGGATCACCAGCCCTTTGCCAGGGCTGACGTGCGCAATAATCGGGTCGCCCGGAATAGGTCGGCAGCATTTGGCGAAGGTGATAAGCACCCCGTCAGCGCCTTTGATCGGCAGATGACCGTGACCCTGAGCGGTCAACGGTACGGCAGCCGCATCGGCCTGCTGCAAGTTCTTCGCTACCACCACGCTCATGGCGTTGCCAAGACCGATTTCAGCAAGCAGATCGTCAAGCGACGCCAGCTTCATGCGCTCCAGCTCGTGCTGGATATTCTCTTTTGGGATCTCAGCGAGCTTACGGCTGCCGCCCAACGCGTGGTTGAGCAGACGACGCCCCAGGCTGACGGAATCATCGCGCTTGAGGTTTTTCAGCAGCTGACGAATTTTTGCGCGCGCTTTGGAGCTGACGACAAAGTTCAGCCACGCCGCGTTCGGACGGGCGCCCGGCGCGGTAATAATTTCGACCGTCTGGCCGCTGAAAAGCGGCTGAGACAGCGGATAAGGCTGTCTGTCGACGCGCGCGCCAACGCAGGCATGACCGATATCGGTGTGCACCGCGTAGGCGAAGTCGACCGGCGTTGCACCAGCAGGCAGCTCGACAATGCGCCCTTCTGGTGTGAAAACGTAAATCTCATCCGGGAAGAGATCGGATTTAACGCTCTCGATAAATTCAAACGAGCTACCGGCGCTCTGTTGCAGCTCCAGCAGGCTTTGCATCCAGCGCTGCGCACGGATTTGCGCCGTGGTACTGCTCTCGCCACCGTGCTCTTTATAAGCCCAGTGTGCGGCCACACCCATTTCTGCCATCTGGTCCATGTCTTCGGTGCGAATTTGCACCTCAACAGGCACGCCGTGAGGACCGATCATCGAGGTGTGCAAAGATTGATAGCCGTTCGCTTTTGGAATGGCAATGTAGTCTTTGACGCGACCCGGACGCGGCTTGTACAGGCTGTGCATCTGGCCCAGAACGCGATAGCAGGTGTCGGAATCACGGACGATCACGCGGAAGGCGTAGATATCCATAATCGAGTGAAAACGCTGCTCTTTAAGCACCATTTTGCAGTAGATGGAGTACAGATGTTTTTCGCGCCCGCTAACGCTGCACGGAATTCCCGCTTCCTGTAAACGTCCTTCGATTTCAGAGAGGATCTTTTGAATCATCTCTTTACGGTTGCCTCGTGCGGCTTTCACCACCTCTTTAATCACGCGATAGCGGTTTGGGTACAGCGCTTCAAAACCCAGCTCTTCCAGCTCGGTTTTAATGTGATGAATACCTAAACGGTGTGCCAGCGGGCTGTAAATTTCGAGAGTTTCACGGGCAATGCGGCGACGTTTATCCGGGCGAAGTGAGCCCAGCGTGCGCATGTTGTGGGTACGGTCTGCGAGTTTGATGAGTATGACGCGGATATCCTGCACCATCGCCATAATCATCTTGCGGAAGTTTTCGGCCTGCGCCTCTTTCTTGTCGCGGAATTTAAGCTTATCAAGCTTAGAGACCCCTTCCACCAGTTCGGCAACGCTTTTGCCAAACAGCTGTTCCATATCCTGGTAGGTGGCGGGGGTATCTTCGATCACGTCATGCAGCAGGGCGGCCATCAGCGTTTCGTAGTCGAGTTTCATCTCGGCCAGAATACAGGCCACCGCTACCGGGTGCGTGATATAGGGTTCACCGCTTGAACGTGTCTGGCCCTCGTGAGCGTCACGTGCAACGAGATAAGCCTGCTGAAGACGCTTAATCTGGTCTTCAGGCAGGTAGGTTTGAATCAGCTGATTCAGGCTTTCAAACAGATACAAGGGCGACCCGCAGGTTTAATTAACGACGACCTTCAGCAATGGCGGTGACGGCCTGCAATTCTGCGGCTTCCTGCTCTTGCTGCTCCTGGCGCTCACGCACGTCGAGGATCTGATTGTTGATCAGACCTTCTTCGATTTCGCGAAGTGCAATAACGGTGGTTTTATCGTTTTCTTCCGGTACCAGCGGATCTTTGCCGCCTACCTGCATCTGACGAGCGCGACGCGCGGCGACCAGCACCAGGTCAAAACGGTTACCAATTTTCTCTACAGCGTCCTGAACAGTTACGCGTGCCATACTTAAAATGCTCCACAGGTGAAGAAATGACTGGGCATGATACTGAAAGTGGGTTCAGTCTGCCAACAGTTTGGTGATTAATGCGTCATGTCGCTGCTTCTGGCGGCTCATACGCAGACGTTCTGCACGAAGAATGGTTTTGAGATCGCTGAGTGCGGCATCAAAATCATCATTCACAATAAGGTAATCATATTCCGCGTAATGGCTCATTTCTGCAACTGCCTGCTCCATACGCTTTGCAATCACTTCTTCGCTGTCCTGGCCGCGCCCACGCAGGCGGCGATCCAGCTCGTCTTTCGACGGCGGTAAAATAAAGATACTGCGGGAATCAGGCATTTTCTTGCGAATCTGCTGCGCACCCTGCCAGTCAATATCCAGGAACACGTTTACGCCTGTCGCCAGAACCTGCTCGATGGTTTCACGCGAGGTGCCGTAGTAATTACCGAACACTTCGGCATGTTCAAGAAACGCATCTCTGTTAATCATCGCCCGAAATTCGTCGTGATCCACAAAGAAGTAGTGTTCACCGTGCACTTCACCAGGACGCGGCGCGCGCGTGGTGTGAGAAACAGAAACCTGTGTGTCGTACAACGGTTGGGTTTTTAACAGCGCCTGAATCAGGCTGGATTTACCCGCGCCACTAGGGGCAGAAACAATATAAAGCGTGCCTTGAGCCATGAGAGTCTTTTGTATGTGTTAGCGAAGAAGTCTTACATACGGGTTTATTATACACGTCGCCGCTCTGTGACGTAGCCTTTGTCACACTTTTTCCCCTGGATTGTTGAATTTTGCGTACCGTTTTCCGGTTTTACGCCCGTTTTGCTGCAACAAAAATAATCCCTGGATAACGCCTCGCAAACTGCGCTTTTGGCGTTAGCGCTCTGATGCGCATCGCGTTATACCTCTCGTCCGTTAAAGGAGGTGTTCGATGTGGCGATGGATAAGCTCAGTAATGTTGTTGTGGTGCGGCTATAGCCAGGCGGTGTGTCCGGTCTGGTCACCGGCAAAAGCAGAAAAAGAGATGGCGATGCTGGGGGCGCAGATCAAGCGCTGGGATGATGCCTACTGGAAACAGGGCGTGAGTGAGGTCAATGACGACGTTTACGATCGACTTAACGCGCGGCTGAAGCAGTGGCAGCGCTGCTTTGACAGCGAGTCCCCGGAACTTGCGATCCCCGCGCTTACCGGCAGCGTAAAGCATCCCGTTGCCCATACGGGTGTGCAAAAGGTTTCCAGTAAAGTGGCGCTTTCGCAATGGATGCGCGCGCGTCGCGATCTGTGGATGCAGCCAAAAGTCGATGGCGTTGCGGTGACGCTGGAGTATCGCAACGGCACACTCGCTCGGGCAGTGAGTCGGGGCAATGGCATTCAGGGCGAAGACTGGACCGAACAGGTGCGCTTAATACCTTCTATCCCCAAAATGCTGCAAGGTGCGCTGGCAAACAGCGTATTACAGGGGGAGCTTTTTCTGTTGAGCGAAGGGCACATCCAGCAGCAAATGGGTGGCATGAACGCCCGCGCGAAAGTGGCGGGAGCCATGATGCGGCAAACGGATAAATCACTGTTGAGCCGTATCGGTCTGTTTATCTGGGCCTGGCCGGACGGCCCGGCAACGATGCAGCAGCGCCTTGCAATCTTTGAGAATGCCGGTTTCAGCCATACGGTGCGCTATACGTTGCCAGCACGCTCCGTTGAGGGCGTCGGGAAACAGCGCGCGCACTGGCTGACATCGCCACTGCCGTTTGCAACGGATGGCATTATCGTTCGCTCTGGGAGCGAGCCATCGGGTGAACGCTGGCTACCGGGTGAAGGGCACTGGGTGGCTGCGTGGAAGTATGACCCGGTTTCGCAAGTCGCACAGGTGAACGATATTCAATTTACGGTGGGAAGAACGGGCAAGATATCCGTGGTGGCTACGCTCGAGCCGGTACTGCTTGATGATAAGCGCGTGCAGCGGGTGAGCCTGGGCTCGGTCGAACGCTGGCAGAGGCTGGATATCGCGCCAGGGGATCAGATCCAACTGAGCCTTGCCGGGCAGGGGATCCCCCGGTTCGATAAGGTGGTCTGGCGGGGGCAGGACAGACAAAAGCCGCAGCCACCCACGGGGCGCTTCAATTCGCTGACCTGTTTTTATGCCTCACCTGGATGCATGGAGCAGTTTATTGCCCGGCTGACGTGGCTAAGCTCGAAGCAGGTGCTGGATATCGACGGCGTGGGGGAGTCCGGCTGGCGTGCGCTTCATCAGGCGCACCGTTTTGAGCATATTTTCTCGTGGCTGTTGTTAACGCAGGCTCAGCTACGGGCGACTCCGGGGTTTTCTCCTGCGCGGGGAGAAGCGCTATGGCATCGTTTTAATCTGACGCGCGATAAACCCTTTATCCGGTGGGTGACAGCGATGGGGCTACCGCTGGCTCGCGCTTCATTAAACGCCGTGGCGGGTATGTCATGGCAGGAAATGCGAAGGCAAAATGTGACGGACTGGCGAGCGCTGCCGGGAACCGGGGAAGAGAAATCACAGCAAATCGTTCACTGGATCCATCAGCCACAGATCGATGCGCTGGCTAACTGGCTTGCGAAGCAGCGCATTACCGGGTTTTAACTCAGTGGGCGTTGTGCTTGTAATGAAACACGGGCAGGCCGAGCTTCAGGCGCAGCGCCAGCATTCTGGCAGTAAAGCCGAACAGTAGCGTGGAGATAACCACGACATCGTGGTTAGAGACATAGTGCTGTAGCGCAACGTAAAGCACCGCCGCCGCAAAAGAGATCCCCGCATACAGCTCTTTCTGAAAAACCAGCGGGATGCGTTTGCAGAACATATCCCGCAGCACGCCACCAAATACCCCGGTGACCACGGCGGCGATGGTCGCAATAACCGGGCCTTCACCCATATCCAGCGCGATTTGCGCGCCGATGATAGAGAAGACGATAAGCCCCAGCGCATCCAGTACCAGGAATAGCTTACGCAGATGGGGCATCACGGGTGCCACAATGGTGGTTAATACCGCAGCGGTTGCCACGATGATGACGTATTCAGGGTTCTTCACCCAGCCGAGCGGATAATGGCCCAGCAGCATATCGCGCACGGAGCCGCCGCCGAGTGCGGTCGCCGTAGCGATGATGATCACGCCGAAGGTATCCATGCGGCGGCGTCCGGCAGCCAGCGCCCCGGTCATCGCTTCTGCGGTAATGCCAATGAGATAAAGAATGTGAAGCAGCATATAACCTCCGGTATGTAGGGCTGGAGGTTAACGATTTGTGCGCAGGATCACGATTGAGATTTTCTAAGGCGAATCAATTTGCCCTATAAATTTTTATCAATAACGCCAGGAAGAGGCTTGAGACTAGCGGTAGCAGGAAAAATTTCAGGATAAAGAGGATTAGAAATAATAATGGGTGGCATCGAGCGACACCACCCGTTAAGCATTACTCGATGTTCTGGATCTGCTCGCGCATCTGCTCAATCAGCACTTTCAGCTCGATCGCAGAGTTGGTTACTTCGGCGTTAATCGACTTGGACGCCAGGGTGTTCGACTCGCGGTTGAACTCCTGCATCATAAAGTCGAGGCGTCGGCCAACCGCTTCTTTCTTCTTCAGAATGTTGTAGGTCTCTTTAACGTGCGCTTCCAGACGATCCAGCTCTTCGGCGACGTCAACGCGCTGCGCCATCAGCACCAGCTCTTGTTCCAGACGGGTGTTTTCCAGCTGTACTTCCGCTTCTTCCAGTTTGGCAACCAGGCGCTCGCGCTGCCATTGCAGCACTTCTGGCATGTGGGTACGCACTTTCGCGACTTCGGTGCTTACGCCTTCAAGACGCTGCTCGATCATGGCTTTCAGAGCCTGACCTTCAGTTTCACGGGCAACGATAAAGTCATCCAGCGTGCCGTCGAGCGCGGCAAGAATTTCAGAGGCGATGGCATCCAGATCCTGTTCACCGGCAGCCATAACGCCAGGCCAGCGCAGAATATCAACGGGGTTAATTTCACCCTCGTCGCTCTGCATTTTGACCCAGTTCGCCGCGTTTACGAGCTGTTTTGCCAGTTTTTCATTGAGGATCAGCTCGCCCTGCGCGCTGGCATCTGGCTCAAAGCGCAGATTACATTCCACTTTGCCGCGCGTCAGACGGGTACGGATACGCTCGCGCACAACAGGCTCAAGGCTGCGGAACTGCTCCGGCATACGGAAATAGGTTTCCAGGTAGCGCTGGTTTACCGAGCGCATTTCCCAGGTCGCGCTGCCCCAGCTGCCCTTGATTTCACGCCGGGCGTAGGCGGTCATACTGCGGATCATAGACATTCCCGTTTTTAAAGGAGAGATGGGGGGATTATAGCTTTCAGGGCTTTGTCAGGATAGGAATAAGCGCGTTTAATCCGTATAATGCGCAGCCACATTCGTTTCAAGCCGGAGAATTCATCATGCGTCCAGCAGGCCGTAGCGCTAATCAGGTGCGCCCCGTCACCCTGACCCGTAACTATACAAAACACGCTGAAGGCTCCGTGCTGGTTGAATTTGGTGATACCAAAGTTCTCTGCACCGCGTCCATTGAAGAAGGCGTCCCGCGTTTCCTGAAAGGCCAGGGCCAGGGGTGGATCACCGCTGAATATGGCATGTTGCCGCGCGCAACCCATACCCGTAACGCCCGTGAAGCGGCGAAGGGTAAGCAGGGTGGCCGTACTATGGAAATTCAGCGTCTTATCGCCCGTGCGCTGCGCGCGGCAGTTGATCTGAAAACGCTGGGTGAGTTCACCATTACCCTGGACTGCGATGTGATTCAGGCTGACGGCGGTACGCGTACGGCGTCTATTACCGGTGCCTGCGTTGCGCTGGCCGATGCCCTGAACAAACTGGTTGCCGCAGGCAAGCTCAAAACCAACCCAATGAAAGGGATGGTTGCCGCGGTTTCTGTTGGCATCGTTAACGGCGAAGCGCTTTGCGATCTGGAATATGTCGAAGATTCCGCAGCCGAAACCGACATGAACGTGGTGATGACCGAAGACGGTCGAATCATTGAAGTGCAGGGCACGGCGGAAGGCGAGCCGTTCACCCACGAAGAGCTACTCACCCTGCTGGCGCTGGCCCGAGGGGGAATCGAATCCATTGTAACGACGCAGAAGGCGGCGTTAGAAAATTGATTTTAAAGGCGACTGATGAGTCGCCTTTTTTTTGCCTGTAAGACAGAAAAAACCAAAGGAGCAAATCCATGAAATCGTATCAGCGCCAGTTTATTGAGTTTGCGCTTAACAAGCAGGTACTTAAGTTTGGCGAGTTTACGCTGAAATCCGGGCGCAAAAGCCCCTATTTCTTCAACGCCGGGCTGTTTAATACCGGGCGCGATCTGGCACTGTTAGGCCGTTTTTACGCGGAAGCGCTGGTAGATTCAGGGATTGATTTTGACCTGCTGTTTGGTCCGGCCTACAAGGGCATCCCGATTGCGACCACCACGGCGGTCGCGCTGGCAGAACATCACGATCGCGATGTGCCGTACTGCTTTAACCGTAAAGAGGCCAAAACCCACGGTGAAGGCGGCAACCTGGTGGGCAGCGCGCTGCAAGGGCGCGTGATGCTGGTGGATGACGTGATCACCGCAGGCACGGCAATCCGCGAATCTATGGAGATCATTCAGGCCAACGGCGCAACGCTTGCGGGTGTGCTGATCTCTTTAGATCGTCAGGAGCGCGGGCGTGGCGAGATCTCGGCAATTCAGGAAGTGGAGCGTGACTACGGCTGCAAAGTGACCTCAATCATCACCCTGAAAGACCTGATTGCCTATCTGGAAGAGAAGCCTGAGATGGCGGATCATCTGGCGGCGGTGCGTGCGTATCGGGAAGAGTTTGGCGTTTAATTTTTTTGCCCGGTGGCGCTAGCGCTTACCGGGCCTACGGATCACTGCAACTGAGCAGCCACTAACGGCCAGCGGGCGTCAAAATCGTCCGTTGGACGATATTTGAATTCGCTGCGCACAAAGCGGGAGAGCATCCCTTCGCAGAAGGCCAGCACCTGGCTTGCCAGCAGCGTTTCGTCAGTGACATACCCTTCACCTTCGCGCATTTTTTTCTCGCGCAGCACCTGGCGCAACTGCGCTTCAATACGCTCAAAAAGCTGGTTAATGCGGCCCTGAAGTCTGTCTTGTTCAAACATCAGCGCGTGGCCAGTGAGGATGCGGGTCAAACCTGGATTACGTTCACCAAAGCCCAGAATCAACAGCACAATCAGGCGCAGACGAGCGGTAGTGTCCTTTTCGTCTTTCAGTATCAGATTGATGCGCGTGATCAGGCTGTCTTCGATGAACTCGATCAGGCTGTCAAACATGCGGGTTTTGCTGGGAAAATGACGATAGAGCGCCGCTTCAGATACGCCAACCGAGGCCGCCAGCTTTGCGGTGGTGATGCGCTGACTTCCATCGCTGGATTCAAGCATCAGAGCCAGAGACTGAAGTATTTCTTCGCGACGGTTCCTTTTCGCGGTTTGTTTTTCTGCCATGTTACAAAATACCCCTGAAAATAATCACTTGCCAGGCTGGCATCCACACAGCGACCGCAAACTGACGTCTGCGGTTTGTTATTGCATTATGGCGCTGTGGAACGCGTGTTTATCGGCGGGTTATTTACGCCCGGAGTGGCCGAAGCCGCCTTCGCCGCGGTCGGTGGCATCAAACTCTTCCACCAGATTAAATTCTGCCTGCACGACAGGTACAAAGACCATCTGTGCGATACGCTCACCCGGTTCAATGGTGAATCTGTCCTGACCGCGGTTCCAGACGGAAACCATCAGCTGACCCTGATAGTCAGAGTCGATCAGGCCGACCAGGTTACCCAGCACGATGCCGTGCTTATGGCCCAGGCCAGAGCGCGGCAGGATCACCGCTGCCAGGGACGGGTCAGCAATGTGGATTGCCAGGCCGGTCGGGAGCAGGGTGGTCGCACCCGGCGCCAGCTCTACGGCGTCATCGAGACAGGCGCGCAGGTCAAGACCGGCAGAGCCGGAGGTGGCATAGGTTGGCAGCGGGAATTGCTGGCCAACACGCGGGTCCAGAATCTTAACGTCGATTTTTTTCATCATAACGGGTAACGATCTCGTCCAGTAATTGTTGGCCCAGGAGTTCCTTGCGCTCAAGCGGTAAGACTTTATCTCCATCCTGCCAGAAAAGGTGCAGTGCGTTGCTGTCGCTGTTAAATCCCTGCGTGGACAGCGATACATCGTTCGCGCAAATCAAATCGAGGTTTTTGCGGGTACGTTTTTGCCGGGCATATTCTTCCACATTATTTGTTTCTGCGGCAAACCCAACAACGTAAGGACGATGGTTTTTTAATGCGGCGACACCGGCAACAATATCCGGGTTCTTGACCATTTTTATCGTTAATTCATCGCCTTGCTTTTTAATTTTTGCATCGGCAATGGTCTCTGCACGGTAATCAGCAACCGCCGCACAGCCGATGAAAATCGACTGATTTTGCGCGTGTGCCTGTACCGCTGCTTCCATTTCCAGCGCCGTGGTGACGTCAATACGCTGGACAAAAGGGGGTGTCGGTAATGAAACCGGGCCGCTCACCAGCGTGACGTTTGCACCGCGTTTCGCCGCCGCCGCCGCGATCGCAAAGCCCATTTTGCCGGAGCTGTGATTGGTGATGTAACGCACCGGATCCAGCGGCTCGCGCGTTGGGCCCGCGGTAATCATGATGTTGATATGTTGCAGATCGTTTACAGGCGAAAAATGGGCGGCGGCCATGTCGACAATGGTCAGCGGATCGAGCATTCGCCCCGGGCCGACATCGCCACAGGCCTGGCTGCCGCTGTCCGGCCCCCAGATCAGCAGACCGCGCGAGGCGAGCGTGTCCAGATTGTGCTGGGTGGCGGCGTTGCGATACATCTGCTGATTCATAGCAGGCACAACCGCGACCGGCGCGGGCGTTGCAAGGCAGATCGTCGAGACCAGGTCGTTCGCCATACCGGCGGCAACGCGGGCGATAAGGTCAGCGGTTGCCGGTGCCAGAATCACCAAGTCGGCCCACTTGCCGAGCTCAATATGCCCCATGGCGGCTTCGGCAGCGGGATCGAGCAGGCTATCGGATACCGGGTATCCCGACACGGCTTGCAGGCTCAGTGGAGTAATAAAGGCTTTGCCGCCTTCGGTTATCGCGACCCGCACATCGGCCCCGCGCTCGCGCAAACGGCGTACCAGCTCCGGCGCCTTATAGGCAGCGATGCCGCCGCTTACGCCAAGAACGATTTTTTTACCGGCCAGGCTCATCATGATTCTTTCCTGTTGGGTTTCACCAGAGAGCGGGCATTTTATCACAATCCAAAATGTGGGGTGCTTTTGTCCTTCGGTCACTTTGCGAGGTGTTACGCAAGAATGAAAACTGCGCGTCGAAGGCCGGGGTAGGCTGTGGCAGCATAACGGCAGACACAAGGAGACAGGGATATGGAAAGCGTTTTACCGATGCTGCCGCGTGAAAAATTGCTTAACTTTGGCGTCACGTCGCTCAGGGATGATGAACTGTTGGCCCTTTTTTTACGCACGGGAAGCCCGGGGAAGACGGTCTTTACGCTGGCGCGCGAGCTACTGCATCATTTTGGTTCGCTCTCGGGCTTGTTGACCGCCGAGCTTGCGGATTTTAAGCACGTCGAGGGCATCGGCGTGGCGAAATATACCCAGCTAAAAGCTATCGCGGAGCTGGCCCGGCGTTTTCATAGCGTGCGAATGCTGGAGGATAACCCGCTATTAACCCCTGAAATGACGCTCGATTTTCTGCAAAGCCAGCTGACGGATGCCGAACGCGAGATCTTTATGGTGATCTTTGTTGATAATAAAAATCGGGTGCTGAAACACAGCCATCTGTTCTCGGGAACGCTGAACCACGTTGAGGTGCATCCGCGAGAAATTGTGCGGGAAGCGATAAAAGTGAATGCAGCGGGCGTGATCCTCGCGCATAATCACCCGTCTGGCTGTGCGCAACCGAGCAGAGCCGACAAAGAGATCACCGCGCGCATCATCAAATGCTGTCAATTCATGGACATTCGTGTCCTTGACCATTTGATAATCGGTCGCGGTGAGTACGTTTCTTTTGCAGAACATGGTTGGATTTAGACCATTTCACGCGATCCATCGGGATCTTTGTCTGTTCGGGACTTGAGCACATCGCTGAGTCAGCGTATACTACGCCACCTTTGAGAATCTCGGGTTTGGCATTTGGGCCTGGCAATCGAGAGTTCACTTAGAACTATGCGATGACCGGGCTGTAAAGCCTGACGAGGCGCCGATACCCCATACGAAGCTCGAGCTAATTTGATTTTTGGAGAATAGACATGTCCCGAGTCTGCCAAGTTACTGGCAAGCGTCCGGTGACCGGTAACAACCGTTCCCACGCACTGAACGCGACTAAACGCCGTTTCCTGCCGAACCTGCACTCTCACCGTTTCTGGGTTGAGAGCGAGAAGCGTTTTGTCACCCTGCGTGTATCTGCTAAAGGTATGCGTGTTATTGATAAGAAAGGCATCGATACAGTTCTGTCCGAACTGCGTGCCCGTGGCGAAAAGTACTAAGTACTTAAAGAGGAAATAAATCATGGCTAAAGGTATTCGCGAGAAAATCAAGCTGGTTTCTTCTGCTGGTACAGGTCACTTCTACACCACCACGAAGAACAAACGTACTAAGCCGGAAAAACTGGAACTGAAAAAGTTCGATCCAGTTGTACGCCAGCACGTACTGTACAAAGAAGCTAAAATCAAATAATTTTAGTCTCCTTGTATTGAAAAACCCCGCATCTGCGGGGTTTTTTGCATTCTGCTTTCTGACTTTCTCAACGGAGGAACCATGCCTGAATTACCAGAGGTAGAGACCAGCCGACGCGGTATCGAACCTCACCTTGTGGGTGCGACCATTCTTCATGCTGTCGTGCGTAACGGTCGTCTTCGCTGGCCGGTTTCCGATGAGATCCATGCCTTAAGCGACAAACCGATCCTCAGCGTCCAGCGCCGCGCGAAATACCTCCTGCTGGAGTTGCCCGACGGCTGGATAATTATCCACCTGGGGATGTCCGGCAGCCTGCGCATTCTCACGGAGGAGCTGCCCGCAGAAAAGCATGACCACGTTGATCTGGTGATGAGCAATGGCAAAGTGCTGCGCTACACCGATCCGCGCCGCTTTGGCGCGTGGCTGTGGACCAAAGAGCTTGAGGGGCACAGCGTGCTGGCGCACCTGGGGCCAGAGCCGCTGTCAGAGGCGTTTAACGCACAGTACTTGCAGGCGAAGTGCGCGAAGAAGAAAACCCCGATCAAGCCCTGGCTGATGGACAACAAGCTGGTGGTGGGCGTGGGAAACATCTACGCCAGTGAATCGCTGTTTGCGGCCGGTATTCATCCTGACCGTCTGGCGTCATCGCTGTCGGCGCAGGAGTGCGAGCTGCTGGTGAGAATGATTAAAGCGGTGCTGCTGCGCTCGATTGAGCAGGGCGGGACAACGCTGAAAGACTTCCTGCAAAGCGACGGTAAGCCGGGCTATTTTGCCCAGGAGCTACAGGTTTATGGCCGTAAAGGCGAGCCGTGCAGAGTGTGTGGAACGCCGATTATTGCCACGAAGCACGCCCAGCGCGCCACGTTTTACTGTCGTAACTGCCAGAAATAACTCGGCGCAGGCCCGGTAAGCGCAGCGCCACCGGGCAATCAAAACGCTTACTGAAGCTTTGCCATCAGCGCCTGATGCACGTTTGCCGGCAGGAAATGGGTCACATCGCCGGCATGGCGCGCCACTTCTTTAACCAGCGACGATGAAATAAACGACCACTCTTTTGACGGCATCAGGAACACGCTTTCCAGCTCCGGCATCAGGTGGCGGTTCATGTGCGCCAGCTGCATTTCATACTCGAAGTCTGCCACCGCGCGTAACCCACGGATCAGGATATTAGCCTGCTGCGCACGGGCGAAATTCGCCATCAGATCGCTGAACCCGACGACCTCGACGTTCGGCAGATGGGCGATAGCTTCGGTAGCGAGAGCAACGCGCTCGTTGAGATCGAACATCGGTTTTTTGCTCGGGCTGGCGGCAATCGCCAGGATCACCGTATCGAACATGCTGGCCGCACGGGTGATGATATCAAGATGCCCGTTAGTGATGGGATCGAAGGTACCCGGATAAATCGCTTTTGTGCTCATGGCTCACGTTTTCTCTGAGTAGCCGCGGCTAAGCGCCCACAGCTCGGTATATTTGTTGAAAGTATACTGGGCATTCACCACCGCCAGTAACCAGCCCTGTTTCCCGTCCAGCACGCCGCCGCGCAGCAGCAGCGTTTTCAGAAACGCACCCAGCGTATGGGTAAAAATCCCGCCCAGCGTGGCCTTCTTGCCGCGCTGGTGACGCTCCTGCGCCCATGCGGTCGCATAGTTGAGCTGTTTACGCTGGAAGCTGGCGAAATCGCGACAGGTGAGGTGCAGCAGGTCGCCAGAGAGCGCAATCACCGGCGCGTTATCGCAGGCCAGGGATTCATGCACCAGGTTGGCGTTGTACTGATAGCGTTCGCGCTCATACAGGCGCATCACGCGATCCGGATACCAGCCGCTGTGGCGCATAAAGCGGCCCAGGAAATAGTTACGGCGCGCGATGCTGTAGACCGCCCCGGGCTGAGGCGAGGCGAGCGCGGTCTGAATGGCCTGTCGAAGCTCGGGGGTAACGCGCTCGTCGGTATCGATCATCAGCACGTAGTCGCCGGAGGCCAGGGACTGGGCGCGCTGGCGTTGAATACCGTAACCCTGCCAGTCGGTGTTACTGTGGACCTTCACACCTGCCGCGCGGGCGACCTCCACCGTGTTGTCCTCACTGCCTGAATCGAGGAGGACAATTTCGTCGGCCCAGTCCACAGAGGCCAGGCAATCGGGAAGCAGGTCGGTGGCGTTTTTGGCGATCATCACGACCGACAGACGCGTAGACATTAGTGGCTCCGCTGAGGCAGATAAGGTTGAAGAAGTTGCAGCAGACGGGTCAATGCGCCCTGGTTCTGGTGCAGCACTTCGACGGCGTGGCGGCCGTACCACAGGCGGTAATCTTCGTCGGTCAGCAGGGTTGAAACCTCTTTGACCACCGAGTCCGCGTCGGTCACGGTAATTAAGCCGTCGGCTTGCTGCAATTTAGCGCAGATATCTTTGAAGTTAAACGTGTGCGGCCCCATCAGCACCGGGATGGCGTGTGCCGCTGGCTCCAGCGGGTTATGACCGCCGCGCTCGACCAGGCTGCCGCCCACAAAGGCGAGATCCGCAATGCCGTACAGCAGCATCAGCTCGCCCATCGTATCGCCAATCACCACCTGGGTGCTGCCGGACGGGATTTCACCGCTGCTACGCAGGGTGAAGCTGAAGCCGCCTTTTTGCACCATCTCGCGGGCGTCTTTAAAACGCTCCGGGTGGCGAGGCACCAGAATCAGCAGTAAATCCGGGAATTTTTCCAGCAGCTTGCGGTGGGCCTGGAGGATGATCTCCTCTTCCCCGTCGTGGGTGCTGGTCGCGATCCAGACCTGACGACGCGGTGCCCACTGGCGACGCAGCGTGACCGCGCGGGCAGCGAGTTCAGGGGTGACCGAAATATCAAACTTCAGGCTGCCTGTGACCGCAAGCTGGTTGCGCTTCAGGCCAAGCGCCACAAAGCGCGCGGCGTCTTCTTCGTTCTGTGCGGCAATCAGCGTGATCTTGCTGAGCAGTCGGCGCATAAATTTGCCCAGCTTGCCGTAGCCCTTCGCCGAGCGCTCAGAGAGGCGGGCGTTGGCAATAACCAGCGGGATCTTACGGGCGTGAAGCGCGGAAATCATGTTTGGCCACAGCTCGGTTTCCATCACGATCACCAGCTTAGGGCTGACGGTGTTCAGGAAGCGGTTCATGGCGCAGGGCAAATCGTAAGGCAGATAGACGTGATGCACGTCTTTGCCGAATGCGGAGAGGGCGCGCTCGGAGCCGGTCGGCGTCATGGTGGTGACGGTGATCGGCAGCGACGGATAACGGTGGCGCAGGGCGCGAACCAGCGGGATCGCCGCCAGGGTTTCGCCAACAGAAACGGAGTGCAGCAAAATACCGTCCGGCACGACTTTGTTGCGGCAATAGCCATAGCGTTCAGCCCAGCGTTTTCGGTACGCAGGCGCTTTACGGCTACGAAGCAACAGTCGCAGCCACACCAGTGGCTGAATGATGTAGAGCAGGGCGGTATACAACAATTCCAAGCGATTTATCCGTTTTTTAGTTTCGGCGGGCAAATTCTAAGCATTTAGGCCAGGTAAAGCTATCTCTTATGCCAGATACCGCTTCAAACGGAAATAGCGTCGGCCCAGGCGCCAGTGCTGGCGCAGCCCGCGGGCGTTTTTCCAGATCAGCGTCCAGATGCCGCGGTCAAACAGTTCGCGGATGATTTCACGCTTTTTGCTCAGATCGCCGATATTGTTGATGGCGTGCAGGATGCCCAGACCCTCTTTGGCAATCTGCCACTGGCAGGCCGGTACACGGCGTACGGCGTCCGGGTGGCGCTTGTTAATCGCGTCCAGCATTTCGAGGATTTTCATGTAATGACGGGCGTTGCGCATACGCGTGTCGTCCGTGCCCGGCGTGTGGGAAACCGAGGCTGAATGGATCAGATAGTCGTAGAAGGTTTCGTCGGTGTACTGCACGCGTTTAGCGGTCAGCAGCACTTCGGTGGTCCACGGAATATCCTGATGGCGCAGGCCATGTTCAAAGGTGAAGCCCTGCTCTTTGATAAACGCGTGGCGATAGATATTCAGCCAGGTTACATGCAGGAACTTACGCGACGCCAGCGCGCGTTGCAGCCAGGTTGGGCCGTCCAGCACGTCGGTGGATTGCAGCTTGTCAGACGGGAAGATTTTTTTCGACGGTCTTCCGTCATCGTAGATGTAGGTGCCGTTACAGGTGGCGACGTCAAGATCGTTCTTTTTCGCCATCTCAAGCAGGCGCGGGTACATGCCCGGGTAAATCACATCATCGATGTCCGGGAAGGCAACGTATTCGCCGGTCGCCACGGCGAGGCCGGTATTACGCGCGGCAGATACGCCCTGGTTGGCCTGGTCGATGACTTTATAAAAAGGGAATTCACTGGCGTACTGCGCGATGATGGCAGCGGAGTTATCGCTTGAACCATCGTTCACAACGACGAGTTCCAGACTGTCCAGATGTTGAGCTTTGATGCTGTCGAAAAATGCGCTCAGGAATTTTTCACCGTTATATACGGCGACGACAAGGCTCAATAAAGGTGTGTCGGACATGCTTTCTCCGTTGTGTTCAGGGCAGGCCACCCATGTTGGTGATACCATTCGTGCTGTATTATATCGGGTGGATACTAAAAACATATGCCTGGAGGGACAAAGATCCCGTCGGGCGGCAAATTAGCGTCACGCTGGCGAGATTCTTAACAGGAAATGTATGCATATTGTTCACACTGAAGCAGACGGTGGTAAAGGCGGACAGCCTTTGCGCATTATTAACGAATCGTTAGGGATGATTCAGCGTGGCCATCAGGTGACCGTACTTTGCCCGGATACCGCGCCGCTCAACGCGATGGCGCGCAGTGCCGGATTAACGGTGGTCACCCTGCCGTTAAAGCGTAAAAATCTCAAAAACCTGCAACAGCTGCGCCGCTGGCTGAAGGACAACCGCCAGTCTATTGATGTAATTAACAGCCATAACTCCGCCGATACCTGGCTGGTGGCGCTGGCAAACCTGACCCTGTCGAACCCGGTGCCGCTGGTGCGAACGCGTCACGCTTCCGGCGTGCCGCGCAACAACTGGACCACCCGCTGGCTGTTCCGCAAAGCCTGCGCGCATATCGTCACTACCGGCGAGGCGCTGCGCCATCAGGTCGCGAATATCGGCGTGCCGATGTCCCAGAGCACCTCGGTGCCGAGCGGTGTCGATACGCAGCGTTTCCATCCGGCGGATAAGCACGAGGCTCGCGCCCACTGTGGCTTATCGCAGGACGATATCTGGCTTGGCGTGGTGTCGCATCTGCGCCCAAATAAAGGCCACAGCGTGCTGCTGCGTGCTCTGGCGGCGATTGATAATCCGCAGATCAAGCTGGCGATTGTCGGGGAAGGCCCGCATAGAGCGACGCTGGAACAGGAAATTGCAGCGCTGGGGCTACAGCAGCGCGTGACGATGGCGGGGCATCAGCCCGATCCGGAGCGCTGGTTCCCGGCGTTTGATATTGCCCTTAGCCCGTCGCACGACATGGAAGGGGTGCCGCAGGGCGTCTTGCAGTCGCTGGCGTCGCGGATCGCCACTATTGCCACCGATGCGGGCGGCACGGGGGATGCGGTGATTAACGGTCAGACGGGGATCTTGATCGCGCAGCGCGATGAAAAAGCGCTGCACGATGCGATTGTGACGCTCTGTGATGACGCGGCGCTTCGTGAGACGCTGGCGCAGCAGGGTTACGATTACCTGACCACTCACTTCACCCGCGAATGTATGCTCGACGCAATGGAGAAGGTTTTCTCCGATGCGGCTCAGCGCAGCAGATCGCGATAAAGCGCCTGTAGCTCTTTTGCCATCCGCTCCAGAGTATAAGGTTCAGCCGTTGCGCGCGCGGCGGCTGAATAGTTAACCCCCTCACTGCGCCCCTTGAGCCAGCTGGCGATCGCATCTTGATAGCCGGTGCTGTCCAGCGCGTCGCGCACCCAGCCGTTTTCTCCCTCGATTATCCACTCCGCCGCGCCGCAGCCGTGGCTGGTCAGCAGCGGCAGACCGCAGGCCAGCGCCTCGACGCAGACGTTCGGGAACGGATCGTAAAGCGTTGGGAGGATCAGCGCGTCCGCCGTGCCATACACCTCGCGCACGTCGGAAACCGGGCCGAGGAAGCGCACGCGCGCTGCCACGCCAAGCGTCTGCGCCAGCTTTTCGAACTTCCGCGCATGTTTGTCCCGCCCGGCAACCAGCAGCCAGACGTCCGGGTGCGGCACGATAGCGCGCAGCGCGGTGGCAACGCCTTTACGGCTAAAACCAGAGCCGACATACGCCAGCACCGGAGCACTCTCGAGGATACCGAGCGCGCTGCGCTGCGAACGCGCGCGCACGTCGGGGCTGAAATGCGCCGTGTCCACGCCGTTGTAGATCACCGTCAGCCTGTCATCCGTCAGCGCGAAGCGGCGGGCGATATCGTCGCGCACCATCTTCGAGTTGCAGATCACGGTGCGCAGCTGCGGATGGGTAAACATCTGCGCTTCGGCCTGCAAAATGTAGCGGTGATAGCGGCTGAAGGACTGCGTCCAGCGCGCCAGCGGCGACAGGATGCGGCCATACTGCTCAAGCCAGGTGGCGTGAACGCCGTCGCCCGCGCGGAAGATGGTCGCGCCGGGAATGCGCTCGTGGCTTTGCACAATATCGAACTGCGCAAAATGCGAGGCCGCTTCCGCCGCAAAGCCGGATTCCCGGGCGATGCGGTTACGAAACGGCGGATTGACCGTCAGGGTTTTCCAGCCGGAGGCGTCTTCCCACTGGCGGGCGATCAGCGTGACGTCGAGGGACGTATCCTGCGCCAGCACGTTCAGCGCGCGGGAGACAAACCGCTCCGCGCCGCCGTTGGGGTTGTAGGTCTGTCGGACGATAGCCAGCTTCATGCCGGAGCGTCCAGCAGCAGCGTGTCGATGGCGCTTAATACCTGCTGCGGGGTAATGGCGGTGATGCAGTCAGACACGCCGCTGTCGCCGCAGCCCGCTTTACCGCAGGGCTGGCAGGTAAACCCGGCGGTGATGACGCGATAGTTCACGCCCCACGGCGCCCACTTAATCGCTCCGGTCGGGCCAAAGATGGCGACCGTCGGCGTACCCACCGCGCTGGCCAGGTGCATCGGCATGGAGTCCACGCCGAAGTAAATCCGCGCGTGCTTCATCAGGGCGCCCAGCTCTTTCAGGTTCAGCTGACCGCTTAAATCAAACACCGGCTGGGTGAGCGCAGCGCGCAGCGCGTCCATGTAGGCCTGCTCTTCTTTCGACGGTGCCGCAGAAAGAACAATCGGCAGGCCGCGTGCCGCTAAATTATCAATCGTGGCGGCCAGCTTGTTGATATCCCAGGCTTTAAACATCCAGCGCGAGGTCGGATGCACCAGAATGTAGGATTTGCTCGCAAGGCCGAAAGCCGCCAGCTTTTCCGCCACGGAGGCTTCGGCGGCCTCGCCCGGCACAAACAGGGTGTGTTTGTCTTCGTCGGACTGCGGATGGATGCCGATGCGGCGCAGGGCGTCCAGGTTCACTTCAACCATATGGCGGCTGTTGTCCTGAATCGCCGGGTAGAGCGTGGTGAAGGATTTCACCCAGCGACGACGCGCCAGGCCGCCGCGTTTGTCCGGCTTAAAGCCCACGGAGACGCGCGGCTTAAGGCGACGCGCCAGACGCGCCCCGTGCCAGTGTTCGGTCAGGTTGATCAGCACGTCGTACTGACGGCCTTTCAGGGTGTTTACCAGCGCGCGGTACAGACGGAACTGCTCGAACCAGCCCTTCTTGCGCCAGTTGCGGCCAATAGTATGCACTTGATCGATATACGGATGGCTGGTCAACATCGCCTGGGTGTCGTCATACACCAGGGCGTCGACCTCAACGTTAGGCCAGTTCTTCTTCAGCACGGTAAACACCGGTGAAGTCAGCAACACGTCACCGTGGTGACGCAGCTTAATAATCAGCACGCGCTTCGGTGGGCGCTCCGCTGAGAAAAAATCAGACATAGGCTCTCTCTGCTGCCAGCAAAGGCTCTAATTGCGCAAATACCGCAGCGGCGCTGAGGTCGCTCAGCTGCGATGAATGTTCCGGGCGGCAGATATATTGATTTTTTCCATAGCCGCCGATAAGGCCCGGGTCCGTGGGGCCGTAAAGCGTAATATTAGGTCTGTCCAGCGCCGCCGTCAGGTGGCTCAGGCCGGTATCGACAGAGACTACTGCCGCTGCGCCAGCCAGCTCCTGCGCCACGCCGTCGAGCTTCATGCGCGGCAGGACGTCCACGAAATCAAAGCCTTCCGCAAGGCGCTTTGCGCGCGCTTCTTCGTGCGGCGCACCCCACGGGAGCTTGATGCGCAGGCCAGACGTGCTCAGCAGGCCGATAAGCTCGCGCCAGTGGGCTTCCGGCCAGTGTTTATCGTCGCGCGTAGTGGCGTGCAGAAAAATGAGATAAGGCGCGGCTTCTTGCTTCGAAGGGTGGAGAAAATGCTGCGATATTGCGTAATCGCCCTGGGTTTCGGGTTTCGCATAGCCGAGGCTTTTGGCAAACAGCTCCCGGGTGCGTTCCACGGCGTGCTGCTGCTTTGCAATGTGGTGACGGCGGTTGTAGAACAGGCTCGCCAGCGGTTCGCGGGCGCTTTGCCAGTCCATGCCGTGCTTTACGCCGTGCGCCAGACGCGTCACAAGCGCCGCGCTTTTCACCAGCCCCTGCGCGTCGATAATCGCATCGTAACGCTCTGCCTGCACCGCTTCGCGAAAGGCGTTGCGCTCGGCTTTAATCGGGGCGGAGAACCAGGCTTTGCGCCAGCGGCGGATCGCTACCGGGATCGCGCGGTCGACCGCGTCGTGCCAGGTGGGGATCTGCGCGAAGCCCTCTTCCACCACCCAGTCAAAACGAATGCCGGGGATGGCCCGCATGGCGTCCGTCAGCGACGGCAGCGTATGCAGAACATCGCCCATCGAAGAGGTTTTAACGATCAATACCCGCATCCGTTATCCTTCTTCGCTCAACAGCAGTTCGTTGAGTTCTTCGAGCACGCGCTCGGGCGTGATGTCGATCAGGCTCTGATGATAGCCTTCTGCTGCGTCCCCTTTACGCACCTTGTGATAGCCGGTGATAAGGCGGATCACGCGCGCTTTGTGCGACAGCGGTGGGGTGAAGTCCGGGCTGCTAGGGCCATACAGGGCAACCAGCGGGCGGTTAAGCGCGGCGGCAACGTGCATCAGACCGGAATCGTTGGTGACCACGGCTTTACAGGCACCGATCAGAATGACCGCCTGCTCCAGCTGGGTCTCCCCGGCGAGATTGCGGCACCAGGCCTGCTGCTCAATACTCAGCGCGGCCAGGATTTCGTTACCCGCGTCGTGATCTTTCGCAGAGCCGAACAGGACAATCTGATGGCCTTCGTCAATCAGCTGCTTCGCCAGCTCGGCGTAGTGATAGTGCGGCCAGCGCTTCGCCGGGCCGAACTCGGCGCCAGGGCAGAAGCCGATCATCGGGCGTTCAGACGACAGTCCAAACGCGTTGCAGGTCTGGGATTTTTCGCCGTCGTTTACCTGAAGCTGCGGCCACAGCAGCGGCTGCGGCAGATCCTTCGCGCTGCGCATCACGCCTTTGTCGTAGGCCAGCGCCACGTAGCGCTCCACCATCAGCGGCCAGGCCTCTTTATCCAGCACGCGGGCGTCGTTCAGCAGGCCGTAGCGCATTTCGCCGCGCCAGCCGGTGCGATGCGGAATGCCCGCAAAGAAAGGGACTAACGCGGATTTAAACGAATTAGGCAGGACATACGCGCGGTCGTAGCGCTTATCGCGCAGGCTAAGGCCGAGCTTGCGGCGTTCGCCAATTTCCAGCGCCCCGTGGCCGAGCGGCATGGGGATCGCGTCGTTGACTTCCGGCATACGCGACAGCAGCGGACGGCACCATGCGGGTGCCATCACGTCGATTATCGCCTGGGGATAGCGCGCCTTGAGCGTGCGATAGAGACTTTGCGACATCATCATGTCGCCCACCCATGACGGGCCGATCACCAGTATCCTCATTGGTTGTCTGCCTTACGCGTCGCGGTTCAGCCAGGCCATATACTCCGTTACGCCTTCGGCAACGGTCTTGAACGGCTTGTCGTAACCTGCTGCGCGCAGATTGGTCAGATCGGCCTGAGTGAACGCCTGGTAGCGGCCTTTGAGCTTGTCAGGGAACGGAATGTACTCGATGCTGCCTTTTTTGTGGTATGCCAGCGTCGCGTCTGCCACCGCCTGGAAGGACTCCGCGCGGCCCGTGCCCAGGTTGAAGATGCCGGACACGCCATTTTCCCAGAACCACAGGTTGACTGCGGCAACGTCGCCCACGTAGACGAAGTCACGCTTGAAGCCGTCGCTGCCTTCGAACAGTTTCGGGCTTTCGCCGTTGTTCAGCTGGGTGTTCAGATGGAACGCCACGCTCGCCATGCTGCCTTTATGGCCTTCGCGCGGCCCGTAGACGTTGAAGTAGCGGAAGCCGACAATCTGCGAATTCGCTTCTGGCAGGACCTGACGCACATACTCGTCGAACAGGAACTTGGAGTAGCCGTAAACGTTCAGCGGCTGCTCGTATTCGCGGGATTCGATGAAGTCAGAGGTACGCCCGCCGTAAGTGGCCGCCGATGAGGCGTACAGGAACGGAATTTCACGCTCCAGGCAGTAGTGCAGGATCTCTTTGGAGTACTGATAGTTGTTATCCATCATGTACTTGCCGTCCCACTCGGTGGTGGAAGAGCACGCGCCTTCGTGGAAGATGGCTTCAATGTCGCCGAACTCTTCACCTGCCATAATCTGGATAAGGAAGTCTTCTTTATCCATGTAATCAGCGATGTTCAGATCGACCAGGTTTACAAATTTGGTGCCGTCTTTCAGGTTGTCCACCACCAGGATGTCGGTGATGCCTTTGTCATTGAGCGCTTTAACAATGTTGCTGCCGATAAAGCCCGCGCCGCCGGTAACGATGATCATAACTGTAACCTTTGAAGTGTGGAGCCCGGGGACAATCCCGGACGCTAATGTTTCTATCATATCATTAGTATGGCTGGCCTTCAGCCATTCACCGATATGCAGCAGGGGTACACGTGATTTATGCTGCAAAAACGACAAGAGATAATGTGTCATCTCGTCAGGAAGTATAGGTTTGGGTAATATGTGCCGAAATTTGCCGAGTCTGGAGAATTGCAATGCGTGGTGATTTTTACAAACAGTTAAACAGCGACCTGGACACCGCACGTGCGGAAGGGTTGTTCAAAGAAGAGCGCATTATCACGTCTGCGCAGCAGGCGGATATCACCGTTGCCGACGGCAGCCACGTGATCAACTTTTGCGCGAACAACTATTTAGGTCTTGCGAATCACCCTGAGCTGATTGCCGCGGCGAAAAACGGCATGGACACCCACGGTTTTGGGATGGCCTCCGTGCGCTTTATCTGCGGTACCCAGGACAGCCACAAGCAGCTGGAGCAAAAGCTGGCGAGCTTCTTAGGCATGGAAGATGCGATCCTGTACTCCTCCTGCTTCGACGCCAACGGCGGTCTGTTTGAGACCCTGCTGGGCGCAGAAGACGCGATTATCTCCGACGCCCTGAACCACGCCTCCATCATCGACGGCGTGCGTCTGTGCAAAGCGAAGCGTTTCCGCTACGCCAACAACGATATGGTCGAGCTGGAAGCGCGCCTGAAAGAGGCCCGTGAAGCGGGTGCTCGCCACGTGCTGATCGCCACCGACGGCGTGTTCTCGATGGACGGCGTGATCGCCAACCTGAAGGGCGTGTGCGACCTGGCGGACAAATACGATGCGCTGGTGATGGTCGATGACTCTCACGCGGTCGGTTTTGTCGGTGAAAACGGCCGTGGCTCCCACGAATACTGCGACGTGATGGGCCGCGTGGACATCATCACCGGTACGCTGGGCAAAGCCCTCGGCGGCGCGTCCGGCGGCTATACCGCCGCGCGTAAAGAGGTGGTTGAGTGGCTGCGCCAGCGCTCCCGTCCGTATCTGTTCTCCAACTCCCTGGCGCCGGCTATCGTTTCTGCCTCTATCAAAGTGCTGGAGATGGTGGAGTCAGGCGCTGAGCTGCGCGATCGTCTGTGGTCGAACGCCCGTCTGTTCCGCGAAAAAATGAGCGCCGCAGGGTTCACCCTCGCCGGTGCCGATCACGCGATCATCCCGGTGATGCTGGGCGATGCGGTCGTGGCGCAGCAGTTTGCCCGCGAGCTGCAAAAAGAGGGGATTTACGTCACCGGATTCTTCTTCCCGGTGGTGCCAAAAGGTCAGGCGCGTATCCGCACCCAGATGTCTGCGGCGCATTCGCCTGAACAAATTGAACGTGCGGTGGAAGCCTTCACCCGCATCGGCAAACAGCTGGGCGTCATTGCCTGAGGACGTATGATGAAAGCGTTATCCAAACTGAAAGCGGAAGAAGGGATTTGGATGACCGACGTGCCGGAGCCGGAAGTCGGTCATAACGATCTGCTGATCAAAATTCGTAAAACCGCGATTTGCGGGACTGACGTGCATATCTACAACTGGGACCAGTGGTCGCAGAAGACCATTCCGGTGCCGATGGTTGTCGGTCATGAATACGTCGGCGAAGTGGTCGGCATTGGTCAGGAAGTGAAGGGCTTTAAGATTGGCGATCGCGTGTCTGGCGAAGGCCACATCACCTGCGGCCACTGCCGTAACTGTCGCGGCGGTCGCACGCACCTGTGCCGCAACACCGTGGGCGTGGGCGTTAACCGTCCGGGCTGTTTCGCAGAATACCTGGTGATCCCGGCGTTTAACGCGTTCAAAATCCCGGACAACATCTCTGACGATCTGGCCTCTATCTTTGACCCGTTCGGCAACGCGGTACACACGGCGCTCTCCTTCGACCTGGTGGGTGAAGACGTGCTGGTTTCCGGCGCGGGCCCGATCGGCATTATGGCCGCAGCGGTGGCGAAACATGTCGGCGCGCGCAACGTTGTGATCACCGACGTGAACGAGTACCGCCTGTCGCTGGCGCGCAAAATGGGCGTTACCCGCGCGGTGGACGTGTCTAAAGAGAGCCTGTCCGACGTGATGGAAGAGCTGGGCATGACCGAAGGCTTTGACGTGGGTCTGGAGATGTCGGGTGCGCCACCGGCGTTCCGTACCATGCTCGACACCATGAACCACGGTGGCCGTATCGCGATGCTGGGTATTCCACCGTCAGATATGTCTATCGACTGGAACAAGGTCATCTTTAAAGGTCTGTTCATCAAAGGCATCTATGGCCGCGAGATGTTCGAAACCTGGTACAAGATGGCGGCGCTGATCCAGTCTGGTCTGGATCTGTCTCCTATCATCACCCATCGTTTCTCCATCGATGAGTTCCAGCAGGGCTTTGACGCAATGCGTTCAGGGCAGTCCGGTAAAGTGATTTTGAGCTGGGATTAATGGTATTTCTGGCACCCGAATTGCCGGGTGCCATAACGGTTTTAGTGGTTTGACTTTGCCCGGGTTACTTGTTAACTTCTGGCGAATTTTTCTCCATTCTGTCTTCTCCGCGCGGACATCTTTTGCAGTCGAATCGATTTCGTCAGGAAAGCATTGTCCAGGCTTATCAGGTCATTATGTCCACACTGTTTTCTCAAAAACTGGTTTCTACACCTGCCCGTTTCACGACCCTTGTGTCTGTCTTCATTTCGCTGCTAATAGTTATTGGCGTTAATATTCTCAATGCTAAATATAATGCCGTGATTAACAGAACCCTGGTGTTCTTATTAATCGTGCTGACGCTCAAGTGCATCAATAATAAATTTATTAGAAACGTTCTGGCGGCCGTTTTATTAATTCCGGTGGCGGCAGATGTTACGCTTCAGTTATATGCGTGGAACAATTTTAATTCCTCATTCAGCTATGGATTTGCTCTCAGCGTGTTAAATACCACGCCCGGTGAAGCAAGCTCGATGCTGGGACTGTACTGGCGAGACTGCCTGACCTTCATGGCAATCTCCGCGCTGTTCATCTTAACCGCCAACACCGGCTGGTGGCCCATAGCGCCGCGTTTTCGCCGCTGGCCGGGCATTGCCCTGGTCCTGACGCTGCTCGCCTTTTTCGGCCAGGCCTTGCAGCACCAGCTGCGCAAAAGCAGCGTTGAAAGTCTGACCCAGCGCGTAGTGCAGGCAACGCCCGTCAGCACCGCGAAAGTGTTTATGCAGGCGATAGAAGATAACGCGGTGGTTGCCAATATCGGCAATAACATCCCTGATTACAAAATTACCCTCACGGACACCGGTATTGATAACTACGTGCTGATTGTGGGGGAGTCTGAACGCACGGCGAACATGAGCATTTACGGTTATCCACGCGATACCACGCCGGAGCTTATCAAGCAGAAACCGCAGCTTTTACTGTTCCGCAATGCCGTAACGCCAGCCCCCGTGACCATTATGGCCGTGCCGCTTGCCCTGACGGCGGATACTGTGAGCGGTCGCGATCCGCACAAGTACAGCGATAACGTAATTAATATCGCCAATAAAGCGGGATATGACACCTACTGGTTCAGCCGCCAGGGGAAAGGCGGGGCGCATAACAACGTCATTACCGGTATCGCCATGAATACAAAAGAACATCAGTGGCTGGACGGGGGTTACGACGAAGATCTGCTGCCGTTGCTGGATGCGGCGCTGAAAAAGCCGGGCAAGAAGGTGATCGTGTTGCATTTGTACGGCAGCCACGAGCCAGCCTGTCGTCGTTTCCCGGCCAACCAGGCGGTTCTGCATGGGGATAACGAAGCCGACGACTGTTACGACAATTCCGTGCGCTATACGGATACCCTGATGGGGAATATCTTCCGCACTCTGGAAAACTCCCGCTCGTCGGTGATGTATTTCTCCGATCACGGGCTGGTGCGCGACCCGCAGCGGTCGGTGGTCTACTCTCACGGTAACGTTAATCCGCCGAGAGAAGCGCTGCATATCCCGATGTTTATCTGGTATGGTCAGCAGGTTGATTCTAAAAACAAAATGACTGGCGATTACGACAAGCCATGGTCCGCTGACGATGTGAATACGCTTGCGGAACTGTGGTTGGGTATTCATCGCCAGGGTGAACCGGTGAATACCGTTCAGTCATGGCTGGCGGGTTACGATAAAAATGTGACCGTGCTGGATACCATCGGTAAGTCGTATGAATGGCGCAATATTCGTTAACACTGGTGCGATCAACAAACGTAACGGGATATGCTAGCCTGTTTTTACTTTCAGTAAATGGAATGATGATGAGTAATTTAACTTTAGATAAGACCCAGAATTATTTAATTCAGATATTGTTCGGGTTGTGCGCTATTGCATTTGGGTGTGTCATTATTTCGCCTAATACATCCATTAAAGTTTTCAGCATCGCCGGATTTGTGGCGCTGGTGGCTTTTTTACTGGATATTAAGAACTTCAGAAAAAATGACGCCTTTTGGCTTTGCCTGGTTCTTCTGCTTATTGGGCTGAGCGATCTTGCCTGGTACAGAATGTTTAAAGTTGAGGACAGTCAGGCGATTAACTCTTACCGTTCCTATCTGGAAGTGGGAAAAATCTGTTTATTTGGCGCCTTCTCGCTGTTCGTTTTTGCTAACAGGAGCCAGATTAAAATCGGAAACAATAAGATCCATGTGCTGCTGGCCGTACTGCTTCAAATAATGATTATTGTTTATGCAGGCTATCAGCATTTTATTGAGGAAAGTCAGCGAGTCAACCTGGCTCTGAAAGGCGGTACCAACGCTACCGGGGCGGCTTACACCATCGCGTTTATCTCTTTCTATACCATCCTCGTCTTGCAGCACAGCACCTCAAAATGGAAGACGCTGGGCATCATGGCGCACTTCTTCATTACCTTCCTGATATTAGTGGCGACGGAAACCCGCGCGGCTATCGTCGCCTACCCGGTGATTTTCTTTGGCCTGTTGGTAGTGAAGTTCTATAAAGAAAAGCACATTCCCTGGCGCGGTATTGGCGTGCTTGTCCTCGCGTTGATGGCGGGAATGTATATGATGAAAAACAGTTTGATTCAGCGTTACAACGACCTGAACAACGATATCGTTGCGTATGATAAAGACAACAGTACCACCTCCGTTGGTGCGCGTTTTGCAATGTGGGAAACCGGCCTGGCAGCAGCCAAAGACAACTATTTTTGGCAGTCGACAGATACCCGTAATGAAAAAATTCGGGAAGAGGTCAAAAAAGACCCAAGCCTGGCGGGTGCGTTAGACCATATGCGTGGTCATTTGCATAACGAAGTGGTTGAAACGCTCTCACTAAAAGGTCCATCTGGATTACTGCTTTATATTCTTTTTGTTATTTCTCTTGCGTGGTACGCACTCCGTAAATTGAACAGCGTTATTCTGTGCGCATTTTTAGCCTCATTAATTATGTTCGGTCTCAGCGGCGTAATGTTCTATTCTAAAACCACGCCGGTTGCCTGGATGCTGACGCTTATTATGTCGGTAGTATTCCTGCAACAAAACAGAGATCGGGAAGTCATAAAGTAATCGTTTTGATTATCCACCAGGAAAAAGGTATTCTCCTGGTGGATAATGTCATTTAACAGACGAGCTGGCTATGAACGAACTGATTTCAGTAATTATCACCACCTACAACAGAGAAGATTTACTGGAACGCGCCATTCGCTCAGTGATTGCTCAGACATACCCTGCTGTAGAATTGATTGTTGTTGATGATTGTTCGAACGAAAAAACGTCGCAGCTTATCGAACGCCTGCGGGCGGAGTGTGAAGCGCGTTTTGCCCATTTCACCTACGAGCGAAATGAGAAAAACAGCGGCTCTAACTACAGCCGCAACCGGGGTTACGCGCTCTCGCACGGGGTATTTGTTACCGGGCTGGATGATGATGATTACTTCCTGCCGGAACGCCTGGAAAAGCTCGTTGCGCGTTATGATGAAAACTACGCCTTTGTGACCGACACGCCTGCACGTCTTGATAAATCCCACCGTACCTTCCCCGATAGCAATGATAAAAGAATCATTGGCTTACAGGATATCCTGTGTGAAAACGTGGTGGGTAACCAGGTGCTGACAACTAAAGAGAAATTATTGGGGGTCGGCGGTTTTTCTCCTGAGATTAAGCAGCAGCAGGATCGCGATGTCTGGATCAAATTAATTCTAAAATACGGTCCCGGTATTAAATACAGTTTTAGCACTGCGATGGTGGATGCCGAGCACGGCAGCAATCGAATTACTTCGCAAATAAAAAAATATAACGCATATCGGAAGCTCTATTTTAAATATCGCCAGCACATGTCTGAAACGACAAAAAGCAATAACCTGTTCCAGCTGATGTCGTTTCGCGGCTTTAAATCATCGCGCATGAATGCTCTATTACGTGGGCGTAAAAAAGATGCCAAGCTCAGAATGAAGCTGCTGCGCCGTACGTTAAAAGAGATGTTCTAAATTAAAAGGGCGGTATGATGAATCTCAACCTGATTAATAAACTCATCAAGAAGACGCGGCGCTGGCATAAGAAAACCGGTTTTTCTCTTTTTCAGCGTGCGGCCGGACACTTTGAGCAGAAGAAAAAAGAGACCATTTTTGGCGTTATCGATGCGCTCAATATACAGCCAGAACCTATCAATACCACGTTAAATACCCCGTCACGCATCATCTGGATCTGCTGGTTCCAGGGGGTGGAAAGCGCGCCCGCGCTGGTTAAGCGTTGTATCGAATCGGTCCAGCGTAATACGCCAGATGCGCAGGTTGTGATCCTGACGGATGATAATATTCCTGACTATCTGACCTTACCCGAACACATCACAAGCAAATACAAAGCGGGGCTTATCAGTAAGGCGCAATATTCCGATATTGTTCGCTGCTCTCTGCTGTATCAATACGGCGGGATCTGGATGGATGCCACGGTGTTTATGACGAAAGCGGTGCCGGAGTCGTTTTATGAAAACACCTTCTCGTCGCTGCGTTTTGATTCAAACGAGAATGCGCTGAGCCAGGGATACTGGACGGCCTATTTTCTGGCGGCGCAAAAAGGCAATACGCTGGTGAAGCTGGTCCGGGATATTCTTTACCGCTACTGGGAGCAGCACGATAAGCTGATTGAGTATTTCCTGATTGATTACAGCTTTTTGTATGCTCGTGAGAAATACCTGCCGTTCCGGGAAATGATGGACGCACAGCCGGTGACCGGAAATAACCGTTTTTTGATCCGCCAGTTTATCTCTTCTACGCCGGACGCCAGAGCGATGGAAACCCTGAGCCGCGACCCGGTGGGGATCTATAAGCTGTCCCACAAAGAGCAGTACCGGTCAGAAGCTCACGGACAACCCACGGTCTACAGCAAGATCCTCGACGGTACCTTCCGCCTGGAATGACAAAAAAGCCACCTTCACAGGTGGCTTTTTGTTATCAGGCTTTTCTGCCCCATCCCTGCCACTGCTGCTGCACGTATTTCACCAGCGTGCTTTCACCAATGCTTTCGCCCAGCACCGTGAAGAACCGCGTCGCGTAGACCGGCTCCAGCGGCTGTTTTGGCGTGCAGTTCATGACGCCACGGAACGGATTACGCGGCTCGGGCTTAGCGGGCTGCGCATTATTCGGTCTTGAGGTATCAACCTGAGGCTCGTTGAGCAGATCGCTCGGACGCACCAGCGTGATATCGGAAGGCAGCGTCGGCAGCATTTGCTGCAACACGCGCACGGTGGACGGATGCGGGTGGCCGATAGCTATCGCCGAGCCGTTACGACGCGCCAGCTGCACCGCGCGATTGAACTGAACGCGGATATCCGCCTCGTTCTGCGTATCGTCGAGGAACACCTTACGCTTGATGACCTTCACGCCCGTTCCCTGAGCGGCCCGCATGGCCTGGCTGTTGCCAATGGTCATGCTGTCGAGAAAGTAGAGGTTATAGCGCTCAAGGGACTGCATCACTTTCAGCATTCCGTACAGGCTCGACGTCATGGCGCTGCCCATATGGTTGTTCAGCCCCACGGCGTACGGCACCTTGTTGTAAGCCTCGCGGATGATGCGGTCGATCTCATCGCTGCTCATGTCCGGACGGAGGGTATCTTTTTCCAGCGGCTGCTTGCTGATGGGGGCCATGGGCAGGTGGATCAGCACCTGATGTCCGCCGTTGTGGGCTTTGGTCGCCATCTCGTGCGCGTGTGGCGCATTCGGCAGGACGGCAACGGAGATGGCTGACGGCATCGCCAGCACCTGATTTTCATAGTGTGGACGATAACCGAAGTCATCAATCACAATCGCGAGTTTGCCTGCGTATACCGGTGCAGCCAGCGCCAGTGCGCTGACGACGGAGAAAACCATTCGACGAAATTGAAGCAAAACTTATCTTCCCAACCACGGCTGTGGATTGACCGCCTGACCCTGGCGACGAATTTCGAAATAGAGTGACGGGCGGCCCTGACCGCCACTGCTGCCCACGAGGGCGATGGGTTGGCCTGCGCGCACCTGCGTGCCCACGCTGACCAGCGCGCTCTGGTTGTAGCCATAAAGACTCATGTCGCCTTTACCGTGTTCCACCACGACCACCAGCCCGTAACCCTGGAGCCAGTCGGCCAGGATCACGCGGCCATCGGCGATGGCTTTCACTTCGCTACCTTCAGACGCACCGATAACTATCCCCTTCCAACGTAGCTCACCCTGCAACTGTTCGCCATAGCGATGCAGAATTGTACCGCGAACCGGCCAGTAGGCCTGACCGCGTGGCGACCCCAGGCCGCCGGTACGCGACATGAGCGAGCGCTCGCTTTCGGAAGGTTTGTAGGTGGTGCCTTTGCGGGAGGCTTCCTGCTGCTTGTTGCGCACGGCCTGCGCGTCGCGCGCTTCTTTCTCGGCGCGTGCGCGAGCTGCCGCTTCTGCGCGCGCAATGCTGTTGCGGAGTTTTGATTCGTTAGCGCGCATTTCGCTCAGCTGGCTTTGTCCTGCCTGAATGGAGGACTCCAGCCCGGCGAGCGTTTTCTTACGCTCATTACGCGCCTGTTCGAGCTTCGCCTGCTGGGCCTGCTGATCGTAAAGCAGCGTTTGCTGCTGGCTCTGCTTCTCTTCCAGCTCGGCTTTTTGCGAGGCAACTTCTTCGCGCGTTTGCTTGAGCTGGGCGATGGTTTCCTGACGCGCCTGGTTCAGGTAGCCAAAGTAGGCCTGTAAACGCTGGCCGCGCTGAGACTCTTCGCCGCTTAAAATCAGCTGAATGCCGGTGTGCTCGCCCTGACGAAACGCAGCATCAAGCTGGGCGGCCAGATTGCGCTCCTGGGCATCGCGCTGACGCTCGAGTTTCGCAATCGAGGCGTTCATGTCGTCGATCTGCTTGTTTAGCTGCGCGAGGGTGTTCTGCGTTTCACGCAGCTTGCGGGCGGCGGCAGAGATGGCCTCTTCCTGCTGTTTAAGCTGCGCAAGAAGTGAGGAGCGCTGCTGCTGTTGCTGGCGTACCGCGCGCTCTTTGGCGGCGATATCGGCCTGAATGGATTTTAGCTGATCGCGATCGTCCGCATGGGCGGACGACGCGCACAGCAATACGCCAGCGCTAAATGCGCTGGCGTAAACCAGGGCCCTGACGGATAACCGAAGCGGCTTCACGACCCATGTGATTGAATAAATCGCCTTTCCCCTCATGGGGAGCGATTATTCCACGATGAACAGCGGCTTGCCAGTCATCTCTTTAGGGATTTCCATACCCATCAGCGTCAGCATGGTTGGCGCGATGTCGGAAAGCTTGCCGCCTTCAACCGCTTTCAGTGATTTATCACCGACATAGATCAGCGGTACCGGCAGGTTGGTGTGGGCCGTGTGCGCCTGACCGGTCGCTGGATCGCGCATCTGTTCTGCGTTACCGTGGTCTGCGGTGATCAGCAGCTGGCCGCCTACGGATTCAACCGCTTTCGCGACCTGCTCAACGCAGTGGTCCAGCGCTTCAACCGCTTTCACCGCCGCTTCCATCACGCCGGTATGGCCGACCATGTCGCCGTTCGGATAGTTACAGATGATGGTGTCGTACTTGCCGCTTTCGATCGCCGCAACCAGTTTTTCCGTCAGCTCTGCGGAGCTCATTTCAGGTTGCAGATCGTAGGTCGCGACTTTCGGCGAGTTGATCAGAATGCGGTCTTCGCCTTTGAACGGCTCTTCTACGCCGCCGTTAAAGAAGAAGGTGACGTGGGCATATTTTTCCGTTTCGGAGATACGCAGCTGGGTTTTGTTGTTCTTCGCCATCCACTCACCGAAGGTATTTTCCAGTGAAGCAGGTGGGTAAGCGCACGGTGCTTTGATGTCTGCGGCGTATTCGGTCAACTGAATGAAGTCGAGTTTCACCACTTTCTTACGGGCAAAACCGTCGAAATCGCTGTTCACGAACGCACGGGTGATTTCACGGGCACGGTCAGCGCGGAAGTTCATGAAGATCAGCGCGTCGCCGTCTTCCATTGCCGCATCGGCCTGGCCTTCGGCACGGATCACGGTCGCTTTCACGAATTCGTCGTTTTCATCACGCGCGTAGGCGGCTTCCAGACCTTCAACGGCGGTTGCGAACTGGAATTCGCCTTTCGCCAGCGTCATCAGGTCATAGGCTTGTTCTACGCGATCCCAGCGGTTGTCGCGGTCCATGGCGTAGTAACGACCGATGATAGAGGCTACGCGGCCTTTGCCCAGCGCGGCAAATTTGTCTTCGAAGGCTTTCAGTGAGCCTTCAGCGCTGCGTGGTGGGGTATCGCGACCATCGAGGAAGGCGTGCAGATAGATTTTCTCTGCACCGCGTTCTGCTGCCAGCTCAACCATCGCCATGATGTGATCTTCGTGGCTGTGAACGCCGCCGGCAGAGAGCAGACCCATGATGTGTACGGCTTTGCCTGCGGCAACGGCTTTATCTACCGCACCGGTCAGCGTCGGGTTGGAGAAGAAGGTACGTTCTTTAATTTCAACGTCCAGACGGGTCAGATCCTGGTAGACGATACGGCCCGCGCCCAGGTTCACGTGTCCAACTTCGGAGTTGCCCATCTGGCGATCCGGCAGACCCACTTCCAGGCCCGATGCGTCGATTAAGGTATGCGGACGTTTAGCCCACAGTGCATCCATAACCGGGGTTTTGGCGTTGAAAATAGCGTTATCCTGGCTGTCTTCACGGTAGCCATAGCCATCCAGAATCACCAGTACCATAGGTTTTTTAGAAACCGACATTGCGACAACCTCATGCTCAAGAGTCAAAAATTTGCGTAATTTTACTACAGCTGAATCGTTCAAACAGCCCGGGAAGATCAAAGAATGCGTAGGGGCAAGGCGCTTCTCCGGCCATTTTCGGCCTTTTTTTTCGTGGCATCCCGCAGAAAATGGATTAGCTTATTGTCGCTGGCTGTATTTGCCACAGCGCACAGGTATACTCCTGACCTGGTTTTTTTAATCACTAAGACGGGAGTCGTTACCCCCCATGCAAGAAATTATGCAATTTGTTAGCCGCCACCCGGTCCTGAGCATCGCGTGGATTGGCCTGCTGGCCGCAGTTTTATTCACCACCTTTAAAGGCCTGACGTCTAAAATTAAGGTGATTACCCGTGGTGAAGCGACGCGCCTGATTAACAAAGAAGACGCCGTCGTAGTCGATCTGCGTCAGCGTGATGATTTCCGTAAAGGTCACATTGCAGGCTCTATCAACCTGCTGCCCGCTGAAATTAAAGCGAATAACCTTGGCGAACTGGATAAGCACAAAGCCCAGCCTATTATCGTTGTAGACGGTACAGGTATGCAGGCGCAGGAATCTGCCAACGCTCTGCATAAAGCAGGCTTCGAAAATGTAACGGTACTGAAAGAAGGCATTTCCGGCTGGAGCGGGGAAAATCTTCCTTTAGTGCGCGGTAAATAAGGAATTAAGTCATGGCCAATATCGAGATCTACACCAAAGCAACATGCCCGTTCTGCCATCGTGCGAAAGCGCTGCTGAACAGCAAAGGCGTCACCTTCCAGGAGCTGCCAATTGATGGTGACGCGACAAAACGCGAAGAGATGATTCAACGTAGTGGCCGCACGACGGTTCCGCAGATTTTTATTGATGCGCAGCACATTGGCGGCTGTGATGACTTGTATGCGCTCGACGCGCGTGGTGGACTCGATCCCCTGCTGCGCTAAGAGACTTTAGGACAATTAAAAAGGGTTTTTCCATGTCAGAACAAAACAACACCGAAATGACTTTCCAGATCCAGCGCATCTACACCAAAGATGTCTCTTTCGAAGCGCCAAATGCGCCACACGTTTTCCAGAAAGACTGGCAGCCAGAGGTTAAACTTGATCTTGATACCGCATCCACCCAGCTGGCGGATGATGTGTATGAAGTCGTACTGCGCGTCACCGTTACCGCTTCTCTGGGCGAAGAAACTGCCTTCCTGTGCGAAGTACAGCAGGGCGGCATCTTCTCTATCGGCGGTATCGAAGGCAACCAGATGGCACATTGCCTGGGTGCATACTGCCCGAACATCCTGTTCCCGTATGCTCGCGAATGCATCACCAGCCTGGTATCCCGCGGTACATTCCCGCAGCTGAACCTTGCGCCAGTTAACTTCGATGCGCTGTTCATGAACTATCTGCAACAGCAGGCTGGCGAAGGTGCTGAACAACATCAGGATGCCTGATGAGCACTGTTAACGCGTCAATGACTGTGATCGGTGCCGGCTCTTACGGCACCGCTCTTGCTATCACGCTGGCGAGAAATGGTCACGAAGTGGTCCTGTGGGGCCACGATCCTAAACATATCGCGACGTTGCAACACGACCGCTGCAATGTGGCGTTTCTCCCGGACGTTCCGTTCCCTGACTCACTCCATCTGGAAAGCGATCTCGCCACCGCGCTGGCGGCCAGCCGCAATATTCTGATTGTGGTGCCAAGCCATGTGTTTGGCGAAGTGCTGCGCCAGATTAAGCCGCTGATGCGTGACGATGCGCGCATTGTCTGGGCGACGAAGGGGCTTGAAGCCGAAACTGGACGTTTACTCCAGGACGTTGCCCGCGAAGCGCTGGGCGATGCGATTCCGCTGGCGGTGATCTCCGGGCCAACCTTTGCAAAAGAGCTGGCGGCGGGCCTGCCGACGGCCATCTCTCTGGCGTCGACGGATCAGGACTTCTCCGACGATCTTCAGCAACTGCTGCACTGCGGCAAAAGCTTCCGCGTCTACAGCAACCCCGATTTTATCGGTGTACAGCTGGGCGGGGCGGTGAAGAACGTGATTGCTATCGGAGCCGGGATGTCTGACGGTATTGGCTTCGGCGCGAACGCCCGTACGGCGCTCATCACCCGTGGCCTGACCGAGATGTCCCGCCTGGGCGAAGCGCTGGGTGCGGATCCGGCCACCTTTATGGGGATGGCGGGTCTGGGCGATCTGGTGCTGACCTGCACCGATAACCAGTCGCGTAACCGCCGCTTTGGCATGATGCTCGGACAGGGCAGCGATGTGCAAAGCGCGCAGGAGAAGATTGGACAGGTGGTTGAAGGCTACCGCAATACCAAAGAGGTTCGCGAATTGGCACACCGTTTTGGTGTCGAAATGCCAATAACCGAGGAAATTTATCAGGTATTGTATTGCGGAAAAAATGCGCGCGAGGCAGCATTGACCCTATTAGGTCGTGCGCGCAAGGACGAGCGCAGCAGCAACTGAGCCGGAACCCTTATCACCTGAATGACCCAGCCAGCGCAGAACTGGCTGGTCATTATCATATCGTCTGGAGTTAGCAATGCCGTGTGAAGAACTGGATATCGTCTGGAACAATATTAAAGCTGAAGCCCGGGCTTTGGCCGACTGCGAGCCTATGCTTGCCAGCTTCTATCACGCGACGCTTCTCAAGCACGAAAATCTCGGTAGCGCCCTGAGCTATATGCTCGCCAACAAGCTGGCGTCCTCAATCATGCCGGCTATCGCCATTCGCGAAGTGGTGGAAGAGGCCTACGCCGCAGACCCGGAGATGATCGCCTCTGCCGCCTGTGATATTCAGGCCGTGCGCACGCGCGACCCGGCTGTTGATAAATACTCTACGCCGCTGCTGTACCTGAAAGGCTTTCACGCGCTTCAGGCTTACCGCATCGGCCACTGGCTGTGGAACGAGGGCCGCCGCGCGCTGGCGATCTTCCTGCAAAACCAGGTTTCCGTAACCTTCCAGGTGGATATCCATCCGGCGGCGAAAATTGGGCGTGGCATTATGCTCGACCACGCGACCGGCATCGTGGTGGGTGAAACGGCGGTAATTGAAGATGACGTGTCGATCCTGCAATCCGTAACGCTGGGCGGTACGGGCAAAACCAGCGGCGATCGCCATCCGAAGATCCGTGAAGGGGTGATGATTGGCGCGGGCGCGAAGATCCTCGGCAATATCGAAGTGGGTCGCGGCGCGAAGATTGGCGCAGGCTCCGTGGTGCTGCAACCCGTTCCGCCACACACCACCGCCGCCGGCGTACCGGCGCGTATCGTCGGTAAGCCAGACAGCGACAAGCCGTCGATGGACATGGATCAGCACTTCAACGGCATTCACCATACGTTTGAGTATGGTGACGGCATTTAACGTTTGACGAGCGCGCCAGCGTATCCCAGCTGGCGCCACGCTTCATACACCACCACCGACACCGCGTTAGACAGGTTCATGCTGCGGCTGTCCGGCATCATCGGAATGCGAATTTTTTGTTCGGCAGGCAGGGCATCGAGAATGGTGGCCGGCAGGCCGCGGGTTTCCGGGCCAAACATCAGATAATCCCCTTCCTGATAGCTCACGGCGCTGTGCGCTGGCGTACCTTTGGTCGTCAGGGCAAACATGCGCTGCGGTTTTTCGGCGTCCAGAAACGCGGCGTAGTCATGATGGCGAACCACGGCGGTAAACTCGTGATAATCCAGCCCCGCCCGGCGCAGGCGCTTGTCGTCCCACGTAAAGCCCATTGGCTCAATGATATGCAGGCGAAACCCGGTGTTGGCGCACAGGCGGATGATGTTGCCGGTGTTGGGTGGAATTTCTGGTTCGAATAGTACGATGTTAAGCATGATGCCCCCTTGCGCCTTGCCCATTAGGCTATTTTATTTGCCATTCTAAACCTGGGCAGTGCTCACAATCCTCACGTACTACGTGTACGCTCCGGTTGTTCCGCGCTGTCCGTGTTCAGACTGGCTGCAACAATATACGCCTACTGGACAGGCTCCTTTATTACGGCGGGCAGAATAGCATCCCCTCTCCCCTTTGGGGAGAGGGTCAGGGTGAGGGGACTTTCTTTTCCTAAGCCGCATCCCCGTGCGCCATCGGTGCCAGCGCCGCCGGGAGCTTACTCAGCTCCTGCACCAGCGAATCCTTGCTGATTTCGCCGATAGATTTCGCGCCGGTCAGGGTCATTGCCACCTTCATCTCTTTCTCGATTAGGTTCAACAGATTCGCCACCCCCGCCTGGCCGTGCGTGGCCAGCGCGTACAGATAGGCGCGTCCGAGCAGTACGCTGTCGGCACCGAGCGCAATCATGCGCACCACGTCCAGCCCGCTGCGAATGCCGCTGTCGGCCAGAATAGCGATATCGCCTTTCACCGCATCGGCGATGGCGGGCAGCGCGCGGGCGGAGGAGAGCACGCCATCCAGCTGACGTCCGCCGTGGTTAGAGACCACAATCCCGTCTGCGCCAAAGCGCACCGCGTCGCGGGCATCTTCCGGGTCGAGGATCCCTTTGATGACCATCGGGCCATCCCAGAATTCACGGATCCACTCCAGATCTTTCCAGGATATCGACGGATCGAAGTTATTCGCCAGCCAGCCGATGTAATCCTCAAGTCCCGTCGGTTTGCCCAGATAGGCGGAGATATTACCCAGATCGTGAGGACGACCGTTTACGCCGACATCCCACGCCCACTGCGGGTGCGTCACCGCCTGCCAGTAGCGGCGCAGGGCAGCGTTCGAGCCGCTCATCCCGGAGTGCGCATCGCGGTAGCGCGCGCCGGGCGTCGGCATATCGACGGTAAACACCAGCGTGGAACAACCCGCCGCCTTTGCACGCTCCAGCGCGTTGCGCATAAAGCCCCGGTCGCGCAGCACGTACAGCTGGAACCACATCGGGCGATTAAGGGTCGGGGCGACCTCTTCGATAGGGCAGACCGACACGGTGGAAAGGGTAAACGGAATGCCTTTCGCATCCGCGGCGGCGGCGGCCTGTACTTCGCCGCGTCGGGCGTACATACCGCATAGCCCCACGGGCGCCAGCGCTACCGGCATAGAGAGCGTTTCGTTGAACAGCTTTGTCTCAAGGCTCAGATCGGACATATTTTTCAGCACGCGCTGGCGCAGCGCCACTTCCGACAAATCTTCCACGTTGCGGCGCAGGGTGTATTCGGCATAGGCCCCGCCGTCGATGTAGTGGAACAAAAAGGGCGGCAAAATGCGCTGGGCGGCGGCGCGGTAGTCACTGGCGGCTGAAATAATCATGCTTTGTTCTCCCTGGTCATATCGTGATCGCCAGGCAGACGGGTAATACGCGCCTGTCGGGCCTGATCTTCATCGAATCGTTTGATGGTGGTATGGACGAAGCCCAGATGCGCCATCATCGCTTTGCGCGCGGCATCGGCGTCGCCGTTCAAAATGGCGTTGAGCACCGCGTCGTGCTGTTCGGTTAGCTGTGCAAAGACCGGCGGCACCAGATACATGCGCTGGCGGCTCTGCTTCACGGAGGATTGCAGCAGGTCGAAGAAGCCGCGCATGGTCTGGAGCAGCACCACGTTGTGCGACGCCTCGGCGATGGCCAGATGGAAACGCACGTCGGCCTGGGAGGCGATATCCGGGTCGCTGCTCTGGGTGGCTTCAAAGCAGGCTTTGAGCTTCTCTTTATCGGCCTCGGTGGCGCGCATCGCCGCGTGCCAGGCGGTGCTGGCTTCGATGGCGTGACGGGCTTCGAGGATATCGAAGCTGTAGTCCGGGTCGTTCTCCATCAGCGTTTTGAGCGGCTGAACGATATTTTGCTCAGACCAGTCATCATGCTGCCAGCGCACAAAAGTGCCGCCGCCGCGACGGCTGAGCAGCACCCCTTCGTTCACCAGCGTCGCCAGCGCTTCCCGCAGCGAGTTTCGCGACACGCCGAGCTGGACGGCAAGCTGGCGCTCGGCGGGCAGTTTCATGCCCGCTTCGAGCTGTTGTTCTTCAATCAGCGCCCGCACGCGAGAAGCGATCTCGTCGGACAGGCGTCTGGGCATCACTATCATGGAATCATCCAGGTTAAGACATAGGCCTGAAGGGTGGTGATCACCCCGACCATGCAGGTAAATATCAGGCTGTGCTTGACGGTAAAGCGGAACAGATCGGACTCTTTGCCGACCAGCCCCACCGCCGCACAGGCAATGGCGATGGACTGCGGAGAGATCATCTTCCCGGTCACGCCGCCGGTGGTGTTGGCCGCCACCAGCAGCACGTCCGACACGCCGATTTGCTGCGCGGCCGTGGCCTGAAGCGCGGCGAACAGGGCGTTAGACGAGGTGTCCGACCCGGTCAGGAATACCCCCAGCCAGCCGAGGAACGGCGAGAAGAAGGTGAAGGCGTGGCCGGTATGCGCCAGCGCCAGAGCGAGCGTCGACGACAGGCCGGAATAGTTCGAGATAAACGCGAACGCCAGCACCATCCCGATGGAGTAGATCGGCAGCATCAGCTCTTTAATCGTGCTCGCAAAGGTCTGCACCGCAGCGGCAGGCTTCATGCGCAGCCACACCACGGAAAGGATAGCCGCAAACAGAATGGCGGTGCCGGTTGCGGAGAACCAGTCGAACTTAAAGACGGCCGCGTACGGCGTGGCGTCATGCACCACCGGCGGCATACGGGCAACCATCTTGTCGAGGAACGGCACGGAAATGTTAATCACCATGTCGTACAGCGCGCCGCCCGGGGCAAACAGCGCCTTAAACGGCGGGACGCTCCACAGCGTGACGGTGGCGGTCAGGAACAGGAACGGCGACCACGCGCGAATAACCTGCCCGGGGGTATATCCGGTGCGCGCCAGCGTCCGATCGACCTGCGATGCGCCCATATCGGCGAAGCGGAAAATGCGTACCGGCTTCCAGCGCTTCAGGAACAGCGTCAGGCAGACCAGTGACACCAGCGACGAGATAATGTCCGGCAGTTCCGGGCCGAGGAAGTTGGAGCTGAGGTACTGGGCAATGGCGAAGGAACCGCCCGCGACCACGACCGCAGGCCAGGTCTCTTTCACCCCGCGCCAGCCGTCCATAATCGCCATGATCCAGAACAGCACGATAATGGTCAGGAACGGCAGCTGGCGGCCCACCATCTGGCCAATCTCAAAGCTGTCCAGCCCTGTGACCTGTCCGGCGACCAGAATCGGAATGCCCATCGCACCGAACGCCACCGGCGCGGTGTTAACGATCAGGCACAGCCCGGCGGCGTACAGCGGGTTAAAGCCCAGCCCCACCAGCAGCGCGGCGGTGATCGCCACGGGTGCGCCGAATCCTGCTGCCCCTTCCAGAAACGCACCGAAGGAGAAGCCGACAATCAGCATTTGCAGGCGCTGGTCCGGGGTGATGGAGAGGATCGACGAGCGAATAATGTCGAACTGCCCGGTCTTCACCGAGATTTTATAGACGAAGACGGCGGCGATGATGATCCACGCAATCGGCCACAGCCCGTAGAAGAAGCCGTATACCACCGAGGCCAGCGCGCGATCGACCGGCATTTTGTAGAAGAACAGCGCCACCATCAGGGCGATGGCAACGGTATAGGTCGCGGCAAGGTAGCCCTTCAGCTTGAGCTTAATCAGCGCAAAGAAGAAGAACAGGATCGGGAGCGATGCGATCAGGCTCGACAGCCAGATATTTCCGGCCGGATCGTAGTTTTGTTGCCAGAGGCTCATGCAGGTCTCCAGGGGACCGCACAGTCAGCGTCGCGGTGAGTCTGCGCTCATCTCAGCGTCAAGGACTGCGTAAAAGTGGTCCTGCCAATATTGTGATGTAGGGTGAATGACAATGAATGGTTAACCAGATGTTATGGGCGGGCAATGATTTTGTGAGCGTAATTGATAGAAATGTGAACCAGGCAGGCGGGGAGTTGGGGATTGGTTGGGCCAATTTGCGGCGGGGTGGGGCCTGATGCCCTCACCCCGGCCCTCTCCCACAGGGAGAGGGAGAAAACCACACAGTACAGTCCCCTCGCTCTTTGGGGAGAGGGAGAAAACCGCACCGTACAGTCCCCGCGCCCCTTTGGGGAGAGGGTTAGGGTGAGGGGAAGAATGATTAAAAAGCGGTCTTACTAAAACCCGTCATCTCTTTCAGGCCCATTTCGCGGCCCAGCTCGGTCATCGGGTGAACCACGACCAGCCCACGGACGCTTTTCTTCAGCTTGCCCATGTCGGCCTGTTCTTTTTTGGTGATCGCGCGGCGGTGCGGCATATTCATCAGCTTCTGCGCTTCTTTGCTCAGCTTCTGGCCTTTTACTTCGCGCAGGCGTTCGATTTCGGTTTCCAGCGTGGCGGCTTCTTTTTCCAGCTCCGCATACTTCTCGGCGGACTCAACTAGGGAAAGGCCAGCCATCTGGTGGCGGATCAGATCGAGGCGATCGCTCAGACGTTTAATTTCGTTCTTTTCGACTTCTTTCATGACAAATGACTCTAAAAACGGGGGATTTACAGGGAAGGATACACCAATGTGCGCAGGCTTACTTCTGAAACGCTTTTTTTAAGCTGATTCGGGAAATCAGCTCAGTCAGGGAAAGCACCATCGTTGAACGAACAACCTGCTGATAACGAAGCTTTTGCATCGCGTACAGCTCAGGATCGCTGTTATCAAAATGGGGAGCCGGGGGCAGGGCGGTGACGCAGTGCAGTTCGCCGAAGGGGCCCAGAATTTCATCATCGGTAAACGCGTATTCGTTACCGTCATGATTCAGCTCTTCGCGCAGCGCCATCAGCAGCTCGGCGTCTTCGTACTCGGGCCTGCTCAACACGCCAAGACCGTAAATCAGCTTCAGACGCACCGAGAGATCGCCCAGCGGCCCGTCGCCGTCCAGTAACGGTTCTACAGCATACTTAACAGCGTAGTCGTCTTTGCGAAACACCTGAAGCACCAGGATATTCACCGCCTCGGTCAGTAACTCAACGGCGGCAATCAGGAAGCTTCTAACGGTTTTGCCAGCATTCAGACGCTCAAGCACACGATTTTCAAAGGCCTGGGTTTGTTCCATTATTGCCTGCATATCTGACAATGGGTAAATCGGGCGCAGGCTGACCTGCGCCGCATTCTGCATCATTTGGTTGCGTTGTATGCGTTAACCGCCTCCACAACCACGTCGCTGTTGGCATCCAGACCGGAGATCTGCGCCAGCGCGGCCTGCGGGCCTTTGCTGTCAATCAGCTCAGCCAGCTCAATCGCCTGCGGATCCTGCTCGCTGCGATAGTGCATGGCAGCCGCAATCCCTTTCACCAGGTTAGCGTGCGGCAGGCCGTATTCCAGCGTGCCCAGCAGCGGCTTGATCAGGCGATCGCCCGCGCTCAGCTTACGCAGCGGCTGACGGCCAACGCGCTCAACGTCATCTTTCAGATACGGGTTTTCAAAACGACCGAGGATTTTCTGAATGTATGCCGCGTGTTTCTCAGCATCAAAACCGTAGCGTTTGATCAGCACCGCGCCGCTCTCTTCCATGGCGCCTTTCACCACCGCGCGGATTTTCTCATCGAGGATCGCGTCGCGAATGGTCTGATGACCAGCCAATTTTCCGAGGTACGCGGTTATAGCATGACCGGTGTTCAGCGTGAAGAGTTTACGTTCGACAAATGCCATCAGGTTATCGGTTAATTCCATACCCGGGATGGTCGGCAGCGCGCCTTTGAACTGAGTTTTATCAACGATCCACTCGCTGAAGGTTTCAACGGTCACTTCCAGCGGGTCGTTGGTGGCGGATTCTGACGGCGGAACGATACGGTCCACGGCGGAATCGACAAAGCCAACGTGCGCTTCTACCCAGGCTTTATCTTCGTCAGCGACGACGGCCATTACGTGACCTTTCAGCTGGGTGGTGCCGCGCACCATGTTCTCACAGGCGATGATGTTCAGCGGGGTTTCAATGCCCTGCGCTTTACGTTTCGCCAGGCCTTTTGCCACCGCAGGGGCGATACGCTCAAGCACTACCGGACCTACGGCGGTCGTCACCAGATCGACGCTGGCGATCAGGTCAACAACGTCGTCGCCAATGCTGCTGACCGCGTTCACGCCCGATACGGTTTCGACCTGCTCATTTTCACCGACCACATGCACCTGATAGCTATGACGGGCATTCAGGGCGTCGAGCACCACCTGGTTCACATCGGCGAATGTCAGCGTAATGCCCGCGTCTGCCAGCAGTTTGCCGATAAAGCCACGACCGATATTACCTGCGCCAAAATGTAATGCTTTCATAGTGTTAACCTTCGTTAATGTTTTTACCCGAGAGGGCTGGGGTGAGGAACCGCATACATTTCCCCTCACCCTAGCCCTCTCCCCAGTGGGGAGAGGGAAGAGGATAAATTACTTATTCAGCAGTGCCAGAACTTCTTCCACGCTGGTGGTGTTGGCCAGGCGCTCGATAACGGTTTCGTCATCCAGGGCGTTGGTCAGGCTGGTAATCACCTGAATGTGCTCGTTGTTGCGAGCGGCGATACCAATCACCAGACGGGCGATATCGTCTTCTTCTTCACCGAAGCGTACGCCCTGCGGGTACTGACAGAACACCACGCCGGTCTTCAGCACGCGGTCTTTCGCTTCAACCGTACCGTGCGGAACCGCGATGGATTCGCCCAAGTAGGTTGGGGTCAGTTTTTCACGTTCCAGCATCGCGTCAACGTATTCAGGCTGAACGTAACCGCCTTTCACCAGCTGCTCACCGGCAAAGCGAATCGCCTCTTCTTTGTGGGTCGCGGTACGGCCCAGGAAGATGTTCTCGGCGCCCAGTTTGAACAGGTGCGCGTTGCTCTCGTCAAAGCTGTCTTGCAGGCTGGTACGCACTTTCACTTCGTTATCTTCGTGACGCTGCGCGGCAACCAGACGCTCGGTCAGGCTGGAGTACAGGCCGCTGTCCAGGAAGTTGGTCAGCGAGATGTGCTGTGCCTGTGGCACCTGACGCATCGCACGTTCGGTCAGATCGCGGTGGGTGATGACCAGGTCAACATCCGGTGGCAGGCTGTTGATGGCGCTGTTGGTCACGGAGATGTTGCTCAGACCCGCGTCCTGTACCTTCTTACGCAGCACGCCAGCACCCATTGCGCTTGAACCCATACCGGCGTCGCAGGCAACGATGATTTTACGTACGTGGCTCAGGTCGTTAGAGACATCGCCAGCCGCCAGCGGGGTCGCTGCGCCTTTGGATTCAGCTTTCATATCCTGCATGCGACGGGTCGCTGCTTCGATATCGTCTTCTTCTTTCACTTTGCTGGTTTTCAGCAGGATAGCGGAGACAACGAAGGAGACCACCAGCGCCGCAGCGATAGCCGCGATGTTAGCGAAGTAGGCACCTTTCGGGGTCATCGCCAGTACCGCCAGGATAGAACCCGGAGAAGCTGGAGACACCAGACCGCCGCCCAGCACGCTCAGGGTGAACACGCCGGTCATACCGCCGAGGATAACGGCCAGGATCAGACGTGGGTTCATCAGCACGTACGGGAAGTAAATTTCGTGGATACCGCCCAGGAAGTGGATGATAGCCGCACCGCCCGCAGACTGCTTCGCGCTGCCGCGACCGAAGAACATGTACGCCAGCAGAACGCCCATACCCGGACCTGGGTTCGCTTCAATCAGGAAGAAGATAGACTTGCCGAGGTCATGCGACTGCTGAATACCCAGCGGCGAGAAGATACCGTGGTTAATGGCGTTGTTGAGGAACAGGATTTTCGCCGGTTCAACAAAGATAGACGCCAGCGGCAGCATGTCGTGCGCAACCATGAAGTTAACGCCGGCTGCCAGAATTTTGGACAGCACTTCAACCGCCGGGCCAATGCCGAGGAAGGCCAGAATCGCCAGGATCATCCCGATGATGCCAGCGGAGAAGTTGTTCACCAGCATTTCGAAGCCGGATTTGATTTTGCCATCAACCCAGACGTCGAATTTCTTAATTGCCCAACCGCCCAGAGGACCGGCGATCATGGCACCGAGGAACATCGGCATATCCGCACCGACGATAACCCCCATCGTGGTGATGGCACCCACAACGCCACCACGGTCACCGCCCACCAGACGACCACCGGTATAACCGATGAGCAGCGGCAGGAGGTAAGTAATCATTGGGCCAACGAGCTTCGCCAGCGTTTCGTTCGGTAACCACCCTGTTGGAATAAATAACGCGGTGATGATACCCCACGCGATAAACGCGCCGATATTTGGCATCACCATGTTGCTGAGGAAGCGACCAAAGCTTTGTACTTTGATCTTAAAATCGGATGACATAAAACACCCCTTCTTATGTTTACGCTTAGGCTTACGGCCCGAGGTTTTTCGTTAATGTGCGACGGCAGAGGTAGCCCGGCCCTGTTCATGCTGTGAAATCTGGCACTGAATCGTTCACGTGTCCAGATAGCGGAAATTTGTGTGATCTCAGTCACGTAAATGTAGGGGGTGCAGCATTTAATGAAGTGATCTTCGTCACAAAAAGCATGTACAAAAAAAATACGGCGGCCAGAAAAGCGGCAAAAAGTGGGGTGTTTTGTGATGTCTGTCACATTTGCTTGTCGTCATTTTGTTTCTGGAATGTGAGTGAATTCACAAAATATTTTTATGCAGATTTCTCTTGATGTGATCGTTCGCAACTTCTGCTTAACCATTCGCGACCAGGATGATGTGTAAGCCACACCCAAAGCTTAAAAAGCACCCTCTTAGTGTGGTATGGCAAAAACCAGAAACCTGGATTACGCTCATATTGTAAGGTTAAGTCTATTATTATTGAGGTTATATTTTGACACGTTTATAAACTTGCACGGAGATATTCTAAAACCTGATACTCCCTCGCTCTTAAATAAATGCATCTTCGTTATTTAAAAATAAATTAATTAGGTTGCGTACCGTTTTATTAATTTAATAAGTTGACGTTGTGTAAGTGAGGCAATTATGTTTCTCAACTACTTCGCGCTGGGCGTATTAGTCTTCGTGTTTCTGGTTCTGTTTTACGGAATCATCGCTATTCATGATATTCCTTATAATATGGCGAAAAAGCGTAATCATCCCCATGCCCATGCAATTCATACGGCAGGGTGGATCAGCCTGTTTACGCTCCACGCTATTTGGCCGTTTTTGTGGATATGGGCCACCCTGTACCGGGAAGATCGCGGCTGGGGAATGCAAAATCATATCACCACGCCGGGCGAGGTTCCCGGTATGGACGCGCTGTCCCGGCGCGTGGCTGAACTCGAACAAAAACTGGCTGCGGTAACCCCCACCGCCGATAAGAATACGTCGGAGCGTTAATCATGGATTTGCTGATTATTTTGACCTACGTGGCCTTTGCCTGGGCCATCTTTAAAATATTCCGTATTCCGGTAAACCAGTGGACGCTAGCTACCGCAACCTTAGGCGGCGTATTTATTGTCGCCGGACTTATCTTATTGATGAACTATAACCACCCTTATACGTTCACCGCGCAGAAAGCCGTTATTTCTATTCCCATTACCCCACAGGTAACCGGGGTGGTAACAGAAGTTACTGATAAAAATAACCAGCTCATTAAAAAAGGCGACGTGTTATTTAAACTGGATCCGGGTCGTTATCAGGCGCGCGTCGATCGCCTCCAGGCTGACCTCGTTACCGCTACGCATAATATCGACAATCTGAAAGCGCAGCTCTCTGAAGCGGTCGCCAATACCACGCGGGTCTCCGCGGAACGCGACCGTTTATATAAGGATTATCAGCGCTACCTGAAAGGCAGCCAGGCGAAGGTGAATCCGTTCTCGGAAAGCGATATCGACAACGCGCGGCAGAACTATCTTGCGCAGGACGCGATGGTGAAAGGCTCGGTTGCGGAACAGACGCAGATCCAGAGCCAGCTGGACAGCATGATAAACGGCGAGCAGTCCCAGATTGCCTCGCTGCGCGCCCAGCTTGCCGAAGCCAAATACAATCTGGATCAGACCGTGGTGCGCGCCCCAAGCAATGGCTACATCACCCAGGTTTTGATCCGCCCGGGAACCTACGCCGCCGCGCTGCCGCTGCGCCCGGTGATGGTGTTTATTCCCGAGCAGAAACGCCAGATTGTCGCCCAGTTCCGCCAGAACTCATTGCTGCGCCTGAAGCCGGGCGACGAGGCCGAAGTGGTGTTTAACGCGCTGCCGGGGCAGGTCTTCTCCGGCAAGCTCACCAGCATTCTGCCGGTAGTGCCGGGCGGTTCGTATCAGGCGCAGGGGGCGTTGCAGTCCCTGACGGTGGTGCCGGGTACCGACGGGGTGCTGGGCACTATCGAGCTGGATCCGAATGCCGACGTCGACGCGCTGCCGGACGGGATTTATGCCCAGGTGGCGGTCTATTCCGACCACTTCGCCCACGTATCGGTGATGCGTAAGGTGCTGCTGCGGATGACCAGCTGGATGCACTACCTCTATCTCGATCACTAATTCATTCATGGCAGGAATGCGATACGCATACCTGCCTTTTTTTTCCGGGTGATCCATACTCACCTCTTTGTGGGCATTAAGGATCCGGTAATGAAACTTGTTGGCAGCTTCACCAGTCCCTTTGTACGAAAAATTTCGATTCTCCTGCTGGAGAAGGGTATTGCCTTTGATTTTGTGAATGAACAACCCTACAACGCGGAAAACGGCGTGGCGCAGTACAACCCGCTGGGGAAAGTCCCGGCGCTGGTCACCGATGACGGCGAATGCTGGTTCGACTCCCCGATCATTGCTGAGTACATCGAGCTGCTGGGCGTGGCGCCCGCCATGCTGCCTGCCGACCCGAAAGCGGCGCTGGCGATCAAGCAAATCGAAGCCCTGGCCGACGGGATTATGGACGCCGCGCTGGTCTCGGTGCGTGAACAGGCCAGATCGGCAGCGCAGCAGTCGGAAACCGAGCTGCTGCGCCAGCGTGAGAAAATCAGCCGCAGCCTGGACATGTGCGAGCAGCTGATTAAAGACGGTAAAATTCAGAGCGATGCGGTGAATCTGGCGACGATTGCCATCGCCTGCGCGATCGGCTATCTCAACTTCCGCCGCGTTTCTCCCGGCTGGTGCGTAGAGCGCCCGCTGCTGGTGAAGCTCGCCGAAACCCTTTTCCAGCGCGAAAGCTTTGCCCGGACGGAACCGCCTAAGGCTTGATACGGGATATAACACTTCGCGGCGGGAGGGGGTACAATCCCTCCACATGTTAACTCCCTCTCCCGTCGGGAGGGGGGAAGATATTTACTCGCCAGGCGCTTTCATGACTACTCATCCTTCTCTTTATACCCACATCCCCGCGACCGACCGTCTGCTGCGTGAGCCTCAGGTTCAGGCCGCGCTTTCGCACTATGGTCATACCGCGACGGTCGAGGTGCTGCGCCAGCTTCAGCACGAAGCCCGACGCCATATTCAGGCTGAAAATGCCTTACCTGACTGGTGCGCGGCGTGGGGGCAGGAGGTTGAGCGTCGGCTGAACGATAATGCGCAAAGCGCGCTGCGTCCGGTGCTGAACCTGACGGGCACGGTTCTGCACACCAACCTGGGCCGCGCGCAGCAGGCTGAAGAGGCGGTGACCGCCGTGGTGCAGGCCATGCGCTCCCCGGTCACGCTGGAGTACGATCTCGACGGTGCCGGGCGCGGACACCGGGATCGGGCGCTGGCGGACATCCTTTGCCGGCTGACCGGCGCGGAAGATGCCTGCATCGTGAATAACAACGCGGCGGCGGTGCTGCTGATGCTGGCCGCCACGGCGAGCAGTAAAGAGGTGGTGGTATCGCGCGGCGAGCTGGTGGAGATTGGCGGTGCGTTTCGCATTCCTGACGTGATGCGCCAGGCGGGCTGTGAGCTGCACGAAGTCGGCACCACCAACCGCACCCACGCGAAAGACTACCGCGCAGCGGTGAATGAAAACACCGCGCTGCTGATGAAGGTCCATACCAGCAACTATCAGATTGAGGGCTTCACCAAAACGGTGGAAGAGGCCGAGCTGGCGGAGATAGGCCGCGAGCTGAACGTCCCGGTGATTGCCGATCTGGGCAGCGGTTCGCTGGTGGACCTGAGCCAGTACGGTCTGCCGAAAGAGCCGATGCCGCAGGAGATGATTGCGGCGGGCGTCAGCCTGGTGAGTTTTTCCGGCGACAAGCTGCTGGGCGGGCCGCAGGCGGGGATTATCGTCGGCAAGCGCGAGCTGATCGCCATGCTTCAGCAGCATCCGCTCAAGCGCGCGCTGCGCGCGGACAAAATGACGCTCTCGGCGCTGGAGGCCACGCTTCGGCTCTACCTGCACCCGGAGAAGCTGGCCGAGCGCCTGCCGACGCTGCGTATGCTGGCGCGCGATGCCGCGTCGATCCGCGCTCAGGGCGAACTGCTGCTGCCGCAGGTGGCCCCGCACTTCCCCGATTTTGACGTGCGCGTAGAGGCGTGCCAGTCGCAGATCGGCAGCGGCTCTTTGCCGGTCGACAGGCTGCCCAGCGAAGCGCTGACCTTTACCCCGCGCGACGGGCGCGGCAGCCAGCTTGAGGCGCTCTCCTCACGGCTACGCGCCTTACCCGTGCCGGTAATCGGACGAATTTACGACGGCCGTATGTGGCTGGATCTACGCTGCCTTGAAGATGAAGCGCAGTTTCTGGAGATGATGTCGAAATGATTATTGCCACCGCCGGTCACGTTGACCACGGTAAAACCACGCTGTTGCAGGCCATTACCGGCGTAAACGCCGACCGCCTGCCGGAAGAGAAAAAACGCGGCATGACCATCGATCTGGGTTACGCCTACTGGCCGCAGCCCGATGGCCGCGTGCTGGGCTTTATCGACGTGCCCGGCCACGAGAAGTTTCTTTCTAACATGCTGGCGGGCGTGGGCGGTATCGACCATGCGCTGCTGGTGGTAGCCTGCGATGACGGCGTGATGGCGCAGACCCGCGAGCATCTGGCGATCCTGCAACTGACGGGCAACCCGCAGCTGACGGTGGCGCTGACCAAGGCCGATCGCGTGGATGAGTCGCGCGTTGAGGCCGTGCGCGAAGAGGTTCAGGCTACCCTTCGGGAGTATGGATTTGCGGATGCGCCGCTGTTTGTGACGGTGGCGACGCAGGGGACGGGCATTGACGCCCTGCGTGAGCACCTGCAAACGCTCGGTTCCCGCGAGCAGGCCAGCCATCACCGTTTTCGTCTGGCGCTCGACCGCGCCTTCACCGTGAAAGGGGCGGGGCTGGTGGTCACCGGGACGGCGCTCAGCGGCGAAGTCAGCGTGGGCGATACGCTGTGGCTGACGGGCGTGAACAAGCCGATGCGCGTGCGTGCGCTTCACGCGCAAAATCAGCCGGTTGAGCAGGCGCACGCCGGGCAGCGTATTGCGCTGAACATTGTCGGTGATGCTGAAAAAGAGCAGCTCAAGCGCGGCGACTGGCTGCTCTCTGACGCGCCGCCCGAGCCGTCGGAGCGCGTCATTGTTTCTCTGCACACGCATACGCCGCTGACCCAGTGGCAGCCGCTGCACATTCACCACGCCGCGAGCCACGTCACCGGGCGCGTGTCGCTGCTGGAAGGCTCCCTCGCGGAGCTGGTGCTGGACGCCCCGCTGTGGCTTGCTGACAACGATCGGCTGGTGCTGCGGGATATCTCCGCCAGAACGACCCTTGCCGGGGCGCGGGTGGTCACCCTTAATCCGCCGCGTCGCGGCAAACGTAAACCGGAATACCTGCAATGGCTGGCGGCGCTGGCCGACGCGGGCGATGACGCTGCGGCGCTGGCGGTGCATCTCAATCGCGGCGCGGTGGATCTGACCGACTTCGCGTGGGCGCGCCAGCTGAGCGGAGAAGGGCTGCGGCAGTTAACGCAGGAGCCGGGATTCATCCAGGCCGGTGACAGCCTGCTGAACGCGACGGTTGCCGCAGGCTGGCAGCGCAAGGTGTTGAGCACGCTGGCAACCTATCACGAGCAGCATCAGGACGAACCGGGGCCGGGGCGCGAGCGCCTGCGGCGCATGGCGCTGCCGATGGAGGACGAGGCGCTGGTGCTGCTGTTGATTGAGAACATGCGCGACAGCGGCGCGATCAAAAGCCACCACGGCTGGCTGCATCTGCCGGATCACAAAGCGGGCTTTAGTGCCGAACAGGAGGCGATATGGCAAAAAGCCGAGCCGCTGTTCGGGGATGAACCCTGGTGGGTACGCGATCTGGCGCGGGAAACGGGCACGGATGAACAGACCATGCGGCAGGTGCTGCGCCATGCGGCACAGCAGGGGCTGATTGTGGCGATCGTCAAAGATCGTTATTACCGTAACGATCGCATCGTGGCCTTTGCGAATATGATCCGCGAGCTGGATCGTGAGCGAGGCTCCACCTGCGCCGCCGATTTCCGCGACCGGCTGAACGTCGGGCGCAAGCTGGCGATCCAGATCCTGGAGTATTTCAACCGTATCGGGTTTACGCGCCGCCGGGGCAATGACCACGTGCTGCGCGACGGGCATCTGTTCCCGTAAGCGTTAACGGCTGCGCGCGAGCTTCTGTTTAGCCAGCCAGACCGCGCCCAGCCTGCCCGCCTGGTTTCCCAGCTCGCAGGGGCGGATCGGCACTTTCAGCGCGTCCCACTCCTCGAACCGCTCAAGGTACTTATCGAGCAGGCGATAAATTTTCTCCTGCTCGCTAATGCCGCCGCCAATCAGCACCGCCTGAGGGTCGAACATTGAGATAACGCTGTAAACGCCGCGCGCCAGAAAATGCGCCCACTCTTCAATGGCTTCGCGCAGGTGTACGTCGCTTTCCATGCGTTTGAACAGCTCCTCGCCGTGGGGCATCTCGTCTTCAGATAGCTGCAACGCCCGGCTACAGGCCTTCATCAGGCCGCTGGCAGAGGCGACCTCGTGCATCGGCTCGCCGTTGCTTCCCACCGGGAGCACGCCAAACTCGCCCGCCCGGTAGTGCGAACCGCGATAGAGATCCCCTTCCATCACGATCCCGCCGCCAATGCCCGTGCCGATCGTCATGCAGACGAAATTTTCATAGTCCTTGCCTGCGCCCTGCCAGCGCTCGCCAAGCGCCGCGCAGTTCGCGTCGTTTTCCGCCGTGACGGGCAGGTCGGTTAATTCACCAAAAAGGGCGCACAGGTTTTCGCCGTCCAGATAGTCGAGCGCGCCCGCTTTGGCGGCTTGGCCGGTGTGGTGATTGATGTGGCCGGGAAAACTGACGCCGATGGCGACGATCTCATGCGCTTTCCGGTACGCCTCGACGACCTTTTTCCATCGGGCTTTGAACGCCTCTTCGTTGTCGGGCGTGTCGTATTCGTCCGACGCTATTTCGTTGCCGTTTTCATCAATTACGCCGTGTTTGATGTGCGTTCCCCCCACATCAAAGCCGATAAATAGCTGCATCGCATCGTTCCTCATGAGATCTGTCGCTGTTAAGTATGGCTCAGCGGCAGAAACGAAACGTAAAGTACGGTAATCCGTGATACGGCTCGTAAACCCGTCACCGTCTGGCGAGAAAAACACCCGTCGCAACTACCCTTGATGTACACCAACAGCAAGGAGAAGGTCATGACAAACAATCCTCCGTCATCGCGCGTTCAGCCGGGCGAGTATGGTTTTCCTCTCAAGCTAAAACCCCGCTACGACAACTTTATCGGCGGCGACTGGGTTGCCCCGGCCGACGGCGAATACTATACGAACCTGACGCCGGTCACCGGCCAGCCGCTGTGCGACATCGCCAGTTCCGGCAAGCGGGATATCGACCTGGCGCTGGATGCGGCGCACAAGATTAAGGACACATGGGGGCAGACCTCCGTGCAGGATCGTGCCGCTATGTTGTTCAAAATCGCCGACCGCATGGAGCAGAATCTGGAGCTGCTGGCGACGGCGGAGACCTGGGATAACGGCAAGCCGATCCGCGAAACGATGGCGGCGGACGTGCCGCTGGCGATCGACCATTTCCGCTATTTTGCCTCCTGTATTCGTGCGCAGGAGGGCGGGATCAGCGAAGTGGATAAAGATACGGTCGCCTACCATTTCCACGAGCCGCTGGGCGTGGTCGGGCAAATTATCCCGTGGAACTTCCCGCTGCTGATGGCGAGCTGGAAAATGGCCCCCGCGCTGGCGGCGGGCAACTGCGTGGTGCTCAAGCCCGCGCGCTTAACGCCGCTGTCGGTGCTGCTGCTGATGGAGGTGATTGGCGACCTGCTGCCACCGGGCGTGATCAACGTGGTGAACGGGGCCGGGGGCGAAATTGGGGAATATCTGGCGACCTCAAAACGCATCGCCAAAGTGGCCTTTACCGGCTCAACCGAAGTGGGCCAGCAAATCATGCAGTACGCGACCCAGAACATTATTCCGGTCACGCTGGAGCTGGGCGGTAAATCGCCGAACATTTTCTTTGCCGACGTGATGGATGAAGAAGATGCCTTCTTCGACAAGGCGCTGGAAGGGTTTGCGCTGTTTGCCTTCAACCAGGGCGAAGTCTGCACCTGCCCGAGCCGGGCGCTGGTGCAGGAGTCTATTTATGAGCGCTTTATGGAGCGGGCGATCCGCCGGGTGGAGTCGATCCGCAGCGGCAACCCGCTGGACAGCGTGACGCAGATGGGCGCGCAGGTGTCGCACGGGCAGCTTGAAACTATCCTCAACTACATCGACATCGGCAAGAAAGAGGGGGCAGAAATCCTCACCGGCGGGCGCCGCAGATCGCTGGGCGGCGATCTGAACGAGGGCTATTATCTGGAGCCCACCATCCTGTCCGGCAAGAACAGCATGCGCGTCTTCCAGGAGGAAATTTTTGGCCCGGTGCTGGCGGTGACGACCTTCAAAACGATGGACGAGGCGCTGGCGCTGGCGAACGATACCCAGTATGGCCTGGGGGCGGGCGTCTGGAGCCGTAACGGGAACCTGGCCTATAAGATGGGACGCGGCATTCAGGCCGGGCGCGTGTGGACGAACTGCTATCACGCCTATCCGGCCCACGCCGCGTTTGGCGGTTACAAACAGTCAGGGATTGGGCGCGAAACCCATAAGATGATGCTGGAACATTACCAGCAGACCAAGTGCCTGCTGGTGAGCTACTCCGATAAGCCGTTAGGGCTGTTTTAACGGCCCTGCCCGGGCCGTCTTTTGGCGGCCTGAGCAATATTCTGCCGCAGGCAGTTGAGCACGCTGTCCAGGACGTACTGCACCCGCCAGGGCTGATAGTCGCGCTTGCGGAATATGGCGGTGAGATCGAGCCACCACTCTTCCTGATGCGTAAAACAGGGCACCAGCATTCCCTGAATTAACTCTTTTTGCAGGCTCTCTTTTGGCGCAAACACAATACCGAGGTTATTTCTCGCCAGCTCCAGCGCGGTCTGGGTGTTATCGCAAATATAATTTCCCGTAACTTTATAATCGCGAATTTCCTCCGTGCCATGCACCCGGAAACGCCAGATGTTGGCGTCGTCTACCAGCATTGAGTCTATTAAAATACAGGAGTGATGGATTAACTCGTCAGGGCTGCTGAGGGGGTGTTTTTCTAAATATTCTTTCGTCGCAAATGCCGTTACTGAATATTTTGTTAATACGCTGGCGACTAAATTTTCATCTTTAGGCTGCGCATAAGTTAATAAAATATCGCAGTCGTCAGGAAAAGTAACGCCTTCGGCAAATTCGTTACTGTCGAGATTATAGGTTTTAAGCAACAGGCGAATATCGCCAGGCTCTTCAATTTTATGAATAACGTGGCGCGCCAGGTAGGTGACAATACCCGTTGGGGCGTAGATCGTGACTTTTCCTCGCTTTTCATGCTTATAGTCAGCAATGAAATTAATCAGCTGGCTATTCTTATCCAGCGAAGCATTAACGTAGGGAAGTAATGCCTCACCGAATTGGGTGAGGGCGAGCTGACGCGTGGTTCGCTCAAACACTTTCAGCCCAACCCGCGTTTCAAAATCAGATAAATATTTACTGACGTTGGCCTGCGCCATGCCTAATAGCGCAGCAGCGTCGCCAATACTTCGCGTGGCGGCGATGACGGAAATAATCTTCAACTCGCGTGGTTTTAAATGCAGGTTATTCATCATTCGCGCCCATCTATATGATTTTATATATAATATTATATAAACTGCTTCGTTGCATGGGTAAATTTGTAACCATTATTATGCGCCTCGCTTGTTTGGCGTATAAATGGATTGCATGGAATGACTATTAATAAGAATTTACTTATCGCTGTCACATTATTTGCATCATCATCCGCAATGGCCGGGAGTTTCTCACTGGGGGCGGGTGCAGTATTTAATGAATCGCCATACAAAGGGTATAACGAAAATACTACTGCCGTGCCGTTGGTCAGCTACGAAGGCGATAATTTTTACGTTCGTCAGACCACGGGAGGATGGATCCTGTGGAAAGATGCTAAAAATGAACTGAGCCTGACCACCTCCTGGATGCCGCTGCATTTTGACCCGGATGATAACGAAGATCGTCAGATGAAGCACCTCGACGAGCGTAAAGCGTCTGCCTTCCTGGGCGGTGCGTACTATCGCCACGAAAGCTGGGGTAGCCTGAAGTTTGCGCTTTCCGGCGACGCGATGGACGAAAGCGGCGGTATGCTCGGCGAAATCGCCTGGTTCCGCCCGATCCGCATGGAGCGCCTGACCCTGACGCCGACCCTGGGCGTGGTGTACAGCGACGAAAGCTACAACGACTACTACTACGGCATTTCCGGCAGCGAGTCTCGCCGCACCGGTCTGGATAAATACTCCGCGGGCGACAGCTGGACGCCGTACGTCGGCCTTGCGGCGAAATATCTGCTGACGCAAAACCTGTTCCTCAACGCCAGCGCGGTTTACACCGTTCTGCCGGACGACGTGAAGAACAGCCCGATGATCGACCGCGACGACAGCTTCGCGCTGATGACGGGCGTCAGCTGGCGTTTCTGATGGATAAAAACTGTCCCCAAGGAAGGGGGCAGCCTTCTTTGCCGGGTGGCGGCGCTGCCTTACCCGGCCTGGTTATCTGCTAGTGCATATCCCCGGTAAAACCCATCTTCGCGTTACGCTTCAGGCAAACCGCCAGACAGGGCGGCAATTCACACAAATCATGCGGGTTTCCCGTGTCCGATCAAAGCGCTGGCGCGCATCTATCTGGCACTCTGCCTTTTTCAACACGCGGGCGGGGTGAAGGGATGAACCGATTTATTATTGCTGATTCGGCGAAGTGTATTGGCTGTCGTACCTGCGAAGTGGCCTGCGCGGTGTCGCATCAGGAAACTCAGGACCGTACCGGCGGGTTTTCATCGCGCATCAAGGTGATGAAAGGCGGGGCATATACTACGGCGGTAGCCTGCCACCAGTGTGAAGATGCGCCCTGCGCGAATATCTGTCCCACGCAGGCCATTCGTCAGCAGTCTGGCGTCTGGCGGGTGGAGCAGGCGCGCTGTATCGGCTGTAAAAGCTGTATGGTGGCGTGCCCGTTTGGGGCGATGCAGGTGACGATGGTTGCGCAGCGCGCGCAGGCGCTGAAATGTGATTTATGCTCGCACCGCGATGAGGGGCCGGCCTGCGTTGCCGCCTGCCCGACTCATGCGCTGAGCTGTGTCGATCCCGCCAGATTACGCAGCGAACGTCTGCGAAATCTGGCGTAGTGCCCGCTTAACCCTCTTCGCGCCAGGCCAGTTCAATCTCCTCGGCCAGAATTTTCACACCGGCTTCGATTTTTTCCGGATCGGGCACGTAGTTCATGCGCATACACTGGTGCGTGTGCGGCCACGGCTTGTCGAGGCCCGGGAAGAAGTAATCCCCCGGCACCATCAGGACGCCGCGTTTTTTCAGGCGCTGGTAGAGCAGTTCGGTGGTAATCGGCAGATCTTTAAACCACAGCCAGAGGAAAATCGCCCCTTCGGGTTTGTGGATCAGGCAGCGTTCTTCCGGTAAATAGCGGCGAATGATCGCAATCGTGTCCTGAACGCGCTGGTAGTAGAACGGCTTGATCACATTATTAGACAGACGCAGCAGGTCGTTGCGTTTAATCATTTCGCACATCATCGCCGGGCCGATCCCGCCAGGGGAGAGGCTGATAATACCGTTCATATTGGTGATGGCGCGGATGATTTTTTCATTTGCGACGATAATGCCGCAGCGGCTACCCGGCAGGCCCAGCTTGGAAAGGCTCATGCACAGCACGATGTTCGGGTTCCACAGCGGGCGGGCCTCGCTGAAGATAATGCCCGGGAAGGGCACGCCGTAGGCATTATCGATCACCAGCGGGATATCATGCTGGTTTGCCAGCGCATCCAGCTTCATCAGCTCATCGTCGGTGATAACGTTTCCGGTCGGGTTGGTCGGGCGCGACACGCAGATCATGCCGGTCTCTTCGCCAATGTGCAGATGTTCAAAATCGACGTGATACTTGAACTGGCCTTCCGGCAGCAGCTCGATGTTCGGGCGCGCCGAGACAAACAGGTCTTCTTCGAGGCCGGAATCGGCATAGCCAATGTACTCCGGCGCCAGCGGGAACAGCACTTTTTTGGTGCTGCCGTCGGCACGGCGTCCTGCAAAGAGGTTAAACAAGTAGAAAAATGCGCTCTGGCTGCCGTTTGTCAGCGCAATATTCTGTGGTTCGATATCCCAACCCAGCTCATCACGCAGCATGTTTGCCAGCAGCGACAGCAGCTCGGTTTTCCCCTGAGGGCCATCGTAGTTGCAAAGCGCATCGGTGGCTTTACCGTTTTCCAGCATGTCCGCCAGCAGCGTCTGGAAATACGTATTCATCTGAGGAATTTGCGCCGGATTTCCGCCGCCAAGCATGATAGCGCCCGGTGTGCGCAGCCCGTCGTTAAGATCTTCCATCAGGCGTGTGATGCCTGAATGGCGGGTAAATTTGTCGCCGAAAAGTGAAAACGTCATAGCAGGTGATCTATTGAGCTTATTTTGAAAGTGGCTAACCATAACGCTAGCATCGTGCTGGTGCAAATCGAGAGATGCGGATGGGTTTGTTGTTTTATGCGGTGGGATTTTGATTAGGTAGTGGATTATTCTGGTGAAAGACCGCGCCGTGCAATCCCCTCTCCCCTGGGGAGAGGGGTAGGGTGAGGGGGGCTATTGATTCCCCGCCCACACCACCATTGCCTTATCGCCCTTATGCTCGCGCACAAACCCGTATCCCTCTTTCAGCGAGAGCGTGGTTTGCTTGCCTTCGCCAATTGCAGGGTGTCGGGCGCGGAACTGCCCGAGGACCTGCCAGTGGGCGACGGTCATTGCCTGTTTGCCCGTCACGTCCTGCCAGTTCATGTCCGAGCGCGTCCCCTGAAGCGGGTCTGAGCCGGTCGGGCCAAACGGGCGCGCTGATTCATCGCCGTAATAGATCTGCACGCTGCCCGGAGCCAGCAGCAGCAACTCGGCGGCGCGCTGCCCGCCTTCACGGAACAGGCGCGTATCGTGCGACGAGAGATAGCTCAGGACGTTGAAGCTTTGCAGTTTTTCCGCCATCTGCTGCCAGGTCAAATCCATATCCGCCAGACAATCTATCGCTTTTGCCGCCTGTTCCTGATAGTCAAAGTTGATCATCGCATCAAAGCCGTGGCGATAATAATCGCTTTGCATCACGCCGTGACCCCAGGATTCGCCGGTCATCCAGAACGGCGCGTCATCGAGCTTTTTATCGGGGTTTGCCGCTTTCCACGCGCTGAGCGCCGCGGTCGCCTGCTCTTTTAACTGCTGCCACGCGGGAAGTTCGACGTGTTTAGCGGTATCAACCCGAAAACCGTCGATGCCGTAATCACGCACCCACTGGCTCAGCCAGTGCGTCAGATAGTCGCGAGGCGTATAGCCTGACGTCGCTTTGGCGCGGGTGTCCGGCTTGTGCTGGTAAAAATTGGGCAGGCCAGACGCCACGGTGGACTCCGTTTTCAGATCCGGTAAAAACGCCAGCGACATGGTCAAATCGTCAAAGCCGGGATTGTCGTAATCACCGATGTCGGTGCGGATCCAGTTCTTGCCCCACCATTTGTCCCAGGCCGCTTTATCGCTGAAGTTAATGTAGTCGTTAAAGCTATGCCAGCTCTGGCCCGCGCCCGGCTTCCAGTCGGTCCAGCGCTCGCCGAGCGTCTTTTTCAGCTCGTCGCCCTTAAGGTATAAGGCGCCGAACTGGAATTCCTGCATATCCGCGAGCGTGGCGTAACCCACGTGATTCATGACCACGTCAAACAGGATGCGAATGCCGCGCTTGTGGGCCTCATCAACCAGCTGGCGTAAATCGTCCTCGGTGCCCATGTTGGCATCAAGCGTTGTCCAGTCCTGCGTGTAATAGCCGTGATAGGCGTAGTGAGGGAAATCCCCCTTCGTCCCACCGCCTACCCAGCCGTGGATCTGCTCCAGCGGCGAGCTTATCCACAGCGCGTTAACGCCCAGCTGCTGAAGATAATCGAGCTTGCCGGTCAGCCCTTTGAGATCGCCGCCGTGGAAGGTGCCAATCTCCTGCATCCCGTCTTTATGACGGCCATAGCTGTTGTCGTTGGTCGGATCGCCATTCACGTAGCGATCGGTTAATACGAAGTAGACCGTGGCGTTTTGCCAGCTGAACGGGGCGGGTTTGTCGGTTTCGGCGCGTTCCAGCAGCAGCAGGCCGTTGCTGTTGGCGGCAGGCTGAAGGGTGATTTTGCCCTGCTGCACGGTGGCGGTCTGTTTGCTGTAGAAATCGCGCACCACGCTGCCTTCCGGGAAGGTACTGCTGACATCAAGGGTGAGCGGTTTTCCGTCCCATGTCGGGCACTGACGAACAACGTTCGCGACCGGTTTGTCTGCCGCGCTTTGCACCGACAGCATCAGGGTGGGCGTGCCGGAGCGCGTATCGATACGCATCTGGTAATCGCCCTCGCGGAACAGACGCCACTGCGGCGGCGTGCCTTCGCAAGGCTTCAGCGACAGCATTTCGTTAAGTTTGATCGCGCCCGTCGGCTGCCAGCACGCGTTGTCAAAACTTAACGTGAGGGGACGAGTACCCTTCGCAAGCTTTGCCTGGCTGATGAAGACCCCGGTGCCTTCGGCGGTAAACGCGTTAAAACCCGGTGATGACCAGCCTGCGTGCGCCAGTGCAGGCAACGCCAGTAAAGCTAATGCGGTACGTTTCATTCCATCTTCCTGTCGCGGCATTTTTAACCAGTTTGCCACCGGGTGGAGACAAGAAACTCCTCCTCCGACGCGTTCTTCAGGGCTGATGCGAAAGGATGAGTGATCCCGCTCAAAATTAAGGAGTTATCTGCGAGAACGCACACAAATTTTCAGAAATGATGCTTTAGTGAGCAACTTTCAGGTGACATAGTTTCGGAAATGGACTATTTCTTTACGTGCTCAGAAAGTCTATTTTTGATATGATTTGAGATTCCGCTCTCAAATTTTTCAAAAAATAAGGTGTTGGAATGTTTAAATCCGACCAGGAGACCTAATGATATCGACTCCCATACGACGAGTTGGGGCTACGATACTCATGTTACTCACCGTGTCGTTTTCAGGTGAGCTGCTTGCAAAAACGCACACAGATACATCGAGTCACAAAGCCCACGTTATAAAGACGGCAAGTAAAAGTAAGGTTAGCAGTAAACAAGAGTATTCTCGCAATAGTGCAAAGAGCAGTTCACTTCCTGATTTGCGAAAATACCCTTCCGGGACACCAAGGAAAAAAGCGTTTCTCCGGACGGTAATGCCTTATATTACAAGTCAAAATTCAGCGATTACTGCGGATCGTAACTGGCTTATTTCAAAGCAGTACGACAGCCGCTGGTCGCCATCTGAACGTACGCGCCTGAAAGATATCGCAAAACGCTACAAAGTCAGCTGGAACGGCAACACCCGTCGTGTGCCGTGGAATTCGCTGCTTGAACGCGTGGATATTATTCCGGGCAGCATGGTAGCGACCATGGCCGCAGCCGAAAGCGGCTGGGGCACGTCGAAACTGGCGCGCAACAATAACAATCTTTTTGGTATGAAGTGTGCCAAAGGTCGTTGCACCAACGCGCCTGGCAAGGTGAAAGGCTACTCGCAGTTTGAATCTGTTAAAGATTCCGTGAACGCCTACGTGGTGAATCTGAATACGCACCCGGCTTACAAATCGTTCCGTAAATCACGCGCGCAGCTGCGTAAAGCGGATCAGGAAGTGACGGCAAGTACGATGATCCACAAGCTGAAAGGGTATTCCACGCTGGGACAGAGCTATAACAACTATCTGTTCGCGATGTATCAGGATAACCAGCGCTTAATCGCCGCCCATATGTAATCTTCAAAAAACGCCTTCCACTGGAAGGCGTTTTCTTTTCTGACGCCGGTTACATCAGCACTTCGCTGTGACGCTCCCGATACTCTTTCGGCGTGGTGTCATACTCTTTCTTGAATACCGAATAGAAATATTGCAGTGACGGGTAGCCGCACATCTGTGAAATTTCATTGATCGACAGCGACGTCGAAACCAGCAGGCTTCGCGCCTTCTCCAGCTTTTCTGCGTGAATGACCGCATGAATAGTCTCGCCCACCTCTTCCTTGAAGCGTTTCTCCAGATTGGAGCGAGAAATCCCCACCGAATCCAGCACCTGATCGACCTTAATCCCCTTGCAGGCGTGATTGCGGATGTAGTGCATCGCCTGGATCACCGCCGGGTCGTTAAGCGAGCGGTAGTCGGTAGAGCGACGCTCCACCACGCGAACCGGAGGGACCAGCAGACGCTGGAGCGGCAGGGCTTCGTTATCCAGCAGTCGATGCAGAAGCTTCGCGGCCTGATAGCCCATCTGACGCGTTCCCTGAGCCACGGATGACAGCGCCACGCGGGAGAGGTAGCGAGTCAGCTCTTCGTTATCAATGCCGATGACGCACAGCTTCTCCGGAACGGGAATATGCAAATGCTCGCAAACCTGCAAGACGTGGCGGGCACGCGCGTCCGTGACGGCGATAATCCCGGTCTGGGGCGGCAGCGTTTGCAGCCAGTCCGCCAGGCGGTTTTGCGCGTGTTGCCAGTTCTCCGGCGCGGTTTCCAGCCCCTGATACACCACGCCGCGATACTTCTCCTGCGCGACCAGCTGGCAAAACGCGTATTCACGCTCCACCGCCCAGCGTTTACCGCTGCTGGCGGGCAGGCCGTAATAGGCGAAGCGGTGCACGCCTTTCTCTTTTAAATGCAAAAAGGCGCTTTCAACCAGCGCGTGGTTATCGGTCGCGATGTAGTGAACCGGCGGATAGTTCTCCGGTGCATGGTAAGAGCCGCCGACGCCCACAATCGGGACGTCGACGTCGGTCAGCAATTTCTCGATGATGGGGTCATCGTAGTCAGCGATCACCCCATCGCCCAGCCAGTCTTTGATATTTTCAATCCGGGCGCGAAAATCCTCTTCGATGAAGATGTCCCACTCCGATTGCGACGCCTGCAAATATTCACCCACGCCTTCGACCACCTGGCGGTCATAGGCTTTATTGGCATTGAATAACAACGTAATGCGGTGACGCTTCTCAAACATGGCTTACTTTCCCAAATCAGTCACAGTGCAGTTATCAGGCTCGTCGCTTGGTTGCGGAGTCCATCCAGACTGCCAGCAGCAGAATGGCCCCCTTGACGATATACTGCCAAAAGGTCGGGACGTCCATCATACTCATCCCGTTATCCAGCGAAGCCATAATAAATGCGCCCATTACTGCGCCCGCGACGCTGCCCACGCCGCCGGCGAGGCTGGTTCCACCGATTACACAGGCCGCGATAGCGTCCAGCTCGGCGATGTTACCGGCAGACGGTGAACCCGCTCCTAAGCGCGAGCTGAGGATAAGCCCGGCAATAGCGACCATCAGGCCGTTGATGGCGAACACGGCGAGCTTGGTGCGCTCCACGTTGATCCCGGATAAGCGCGCCGCCTCCAGATTGCCGCCGATCGCATAAATGCGACGACCAAACGCGGTGCGCGTGGCCATAAACATCCCTGCCAGTAGCAGAAGCGCTAACAGCAGGACGGGAGTCGGAACGCCACGGTAATCGTTCAGCAGCCAGATGGCCCCCAGCACGATCACCGCCGTCAGGGACTGACGCCCCACCACCGAGGTCGACGGCGCAGAGGCCAGCCCCAGCGCCTGACGACGCATCCGCCCGCGCCACTGCCAGCCAATAAACGCCATCAGGCCGATAACGCCAAACGTAAAGCCTAAGCCATCTGAGAGGTAGCTTTGCCCAATCTGCGACATGGACGCGCTGGTGGGCGACACGGTAGTACCGTTGGTGATGCCAATCAAAATGCCGCGGAAGGCCAGCATCCCGGCGAGCGTCACGATAAACGACGGCACCTTGCGATAGGCGACCCACCATCCGTTCCAGGCACCCAGCACCAGCCCCAGCACCAATGTAACCGCCACGGTGAGCGGCAGCGGCCAGCCAAGCCAGACGTCGAAAATGGCCGCCACGCCGCCAAGCAGGCCCATCATCGAGCCAACGGACAGGTCGATTTCCGCAGAGATAATGACAAACACCATGCCCACGGCCAGGATGCCGGTGATCGCCGTCTGACGCAGCAGGTTGGAAACGTTTCGCGCGCTCAGATAGGAGCCGTCGGTCATCCAGGTGAAAAAGAGCATGATGACGATGATGGCGGCGATCATGACAAACACTTGCAGATTTAACGCTTTCAGCCCCGCGAACGCGCCTGGCGTCGGAACGGCGACTTTGAGATCAGACGGATTGGTTTTCGACATGGCGTTCGCTCCTTAATGCGGCTTCCATCACCTGCTCCTGCGTCAGGCTCTGGTTCATCAGATTGGCTTTCAGTTTTCCTTCATGCATAACCAGCACGCGGTCGCTCAGCCCCAGCACTTCGGGTAATTCAGATGAGATGACAATGACGGCAATCCCCTGCTGCACAAGCTGATTAATCAGCTTGTAGATTTCGTATTTCGCGCCGATATCGATCCCGCGCGTGGGTTCGTCCAGGATCAGGATGCGTGGATTAAGCAGCAGGCAGCGTGCCAGAATCGCCTTTTGCTGATTCCCGCCGCTCAGACGCCCAATCGCCAGCTCCGGGGAGGACGTTTTGACCTTCAGGCGGGCAAGCGACTGGAGGATGCACTGCTGCTCGGCGGCATCGTCCAGGCTGCTAAGCGGGCCTGAAAACTGGTTAAGCGCGGCGAGCGTAATGTTTTTACCCACCGCCATCACCGGCACGATGCCGTCTTTTTTACGATCTTCGGGGACCATCGCAATACCCTGCGCAATGGCCTGCTGACAGTTATCGATCTGTACCTGCTGCCCGTCGATATAAATCTTCCCTTCCCAGCGTCCGGGCCAGACGCCAAACAGGCACTGTACGGCCTCGGTACGCCCGGCACCGACCAGCCCCGCAATACCGAGGATCTCCCCGCGATGCAGCGAGAAGGAAACGTTATTCACCCGCTTGATGTGGCGGTTAACAGGGTGCCAGGCGGTAAGGTTTTCAACGCGCAGCACCTCATCGCCAATCGCGTGGGGCTCGTTCGGGTAGAGCGCCGTCAGCTCGCGACCGACCATCATGGTGATGATGTCGTCTTCGCTCATTCCCTGCGCGTCGCGGGTGCCGATGTGTTGCCCGTCGCGGATCACGCAGATGGTGTCTGAAATGGCCTTCACCTCGTTGAGCTTGTGCGAGATATAGATGCAGGCAATGCCGTGGTTTTGCAGGTCGCGGATGATATTGAGCAGTACCGCAGTTTCCTGCTCGGTGAGCGACGCCGTCGGTTCATCGAGGATCAACAGCCGCACCTGTTTGTTCAGCGCTTTGGCAATCTCCACCAGCTGCTGCTGGCCCAGCCCTAAGTCCCCGACGCGCGTATCCGGTGAAATGGCGAGGCTCACCTGCGCCAGCAGCTTTTCACAGCGCAGGGTCATGGTGTCGTAGTCCAGCACGCCGTGGCGTGAGATTTCCGCCCCGAGAAAGATGTTTTCCAGCACGGTAAGATGCTTAACCAGCGCCAGCTCCTGGTGGATAATGGCGATGCCTTTGCGTTCGGTATCGCGAATATGCGTGGCCTCAATCACCTCTCCGGCAAAGACAATTTCGCCGTCGTAGCTGCCGTGAGGGTAGATCCCGCACAGCACTTTCATCAGCGTTGATTTCCCCGAGCCGTTCTCGCCGCACAGCGAGACAACTTCCCCCGCGTTCAGGCGCAGGCTGACGTTATCGACGGCTTTCACCGCGCCAAAGGCTTTGGTGATGCTTTTCATTTCTAGTAAATAAGGCATAACTGCTCCACGTAACCCGAAGTCAGAACAGTACAAATCGATGCGCCCCCGCTAAGCAGGGGCAGCGCGGGATTACAGTTCGCTCTTTTTGTGGAAACCGTCTTTAACTACGGTGGCGTCAATATTCTCTTTATTGACTTCGATAGGCGTAAGCAGGCGGGACGGCACATCTTTCAGCCCGTTATTCAGGCTAGTGTCGGCTTTAGGTTGCTGACCATTACCCAGCTCAACGGCAATTTCCGCCGCCGTATTGGCCAGCTCGGTAATCGGTTTATAAACGGTCATGGTTTGGGTGCCCGCAATAATGCGTTTCACGCCCGCGAGATCGGCGTCCTGACCAGAAATCGCCACTTTCCCGGCCAAACCCTGTGCGCTGAGTGCCTGAATCGCGCCGCCTGCGGTGGCATCGTTGGAAGCCACAACGGCGTCAATTTTGTTGTTATTGGCGGTTAAGGCGTTTTCCATAATTTTCAGCGCATTTTCAGGAAGCCAGCCATCGGCCCACTGATCGCCAACGACTTTAATTTTGCCGCTATCAATATACGGCTTAAGGACTTTCATTTGTCCTTCGCGGAACAGTTTGGCGTTGTTATCCACCGGCGAACCGCCCATCAGGAAATAATTCCCCTGAGGCACTTTGTCGACCAGGCTTTTAGCCTGTAATTCGCCTACTTTTTCATTATCGAAAGAAATATAAAAATCGATATCCGCATTATTTATCATGCGGTCATAGGCTAATACTTTTATTCCCTCTTGTTTCGCTTCTTTAACAACGTTACTTAACACCTGCCCGTTGTAAGGGATAATGACCAGCACATCAACGCCACGGTTGATCATATTCTCGATTTGCGACATTTGCGTTTCTTCGTTGCCGTTAGCCGACTGAACAAACACCTGAGCGCCGAGTGATTCCGCTTTTTTCACAAAAATATCGCGATCTTTTTGCCAGCGCTCCAGACGCAAATCGTCAATGGCCATGCCGATTTTGACCTCTTTCGCGTGTCCGGCAAAGCTGGCAAGCAGGAGAGTAGTGCAGAGAGTAAGGGACAGATTCTTTATCTTCATAATGATGAGGCCTTGTTGTAGGTGATGTGTTGCCGAGATAAAAGAAACATTCACTGCTGTAGACGTAGCAAATTTTTAACGTGGAATGGCTGGCTGGCAATTACAGATTTTTATCTTCTCATTACGATATTTGGTTTATTTCTGAATTTATGACCGCGATCGGATTTTAAAATGCGTAACTTATTAATTACACGGAAATCTGGAATGCACGCCGAAAAATAGTTTGCGTGCGCATTATTTTGCGAGCCAGCGCACAGTTGTGCATTCTCTCAATAGCAGTGTGAAATAACGTAATTGAGCAACTGCGAATGTGTATTCACTATTACTCCAGTATCGACTACTCGCCGCATCCCTTGATTATGGAGCTCAATATGCAAGCTTATTTCGACCAACTCGATCGTGTTCGTTACGAAGGCCCGAAATCCACCAATCCTTTAGCATTTCGTCACTACAACCCGGATGAGCTGGTGCTGGGTAAGCGCATGGAAGATCATCTGCGCTTCGCTGCCTGTTACTGGCACACCTTCTGCTGGAATGGTGCCGATATGTTCGGCGTTGGCTCGTTCGATCGCCCGTGGCAGCAGCCTGGCGAGGCCCTTGAGCTGGCGAAGCGCAAAGCCGATGTGGCGTTTGAATTCTTCCACAAGCTGAATGTGCCGTATTACTGCTTCCATGACGTTGACGTGTCTCCGGAAGGCGCGTCGCTGAAAGAGTATCTGAACAACTTCGCGCAAATGGTCGACGTGCTGGCAGAAAAACAGCAGCAGAGCGGCGTGAAGCTGCTGTGGGGCACCGCGAACTGCTTTACCAACCCGCGCTACGGCGCAGGGGCGGCAACCAACCCGGATCCGGAAGTCTTTAGCTGGGCCGCCACGCAGGTGGTTACCGCCATGAACGCCACGCACCAGCTTGGGGGCGAAAACTACGTGCTGTGGGGCGGTCGTGAAGGTTACGAAACCCTGCTGAATACCGATCTGCGCCAGGAGCGTGAACAGATTGGCCGCTTCATGCAGATGGTCGTCGACCATAAGCACAAAATCGGTTTCCGTGGCACGCTGCTGATTGAGCCAAAACCGCAGGAGCCAACCAAACATCAGTACGATTATGACGTCGCGACCGTTTACGGCTTCCTGAAGCAGTTTGGTCTGGAAAAAGAGATCAAAGTGAACATCGAAGCGAACCACGCGACCCTGGCGGGACACTCGTTCCACCACGAAATTGCCTCAGCGATTGCGCTCGGCATCTTCGGCTCTGTGGATGCCAACCGTGGCGATCCGCAGCTGGGATGGGATACCGACCAGTTCCCAATCAGCGTTGAAGAGAATGCGCTGGTGATGTACGAAATCATCAAAGCGGGCGGCTTTACTACCGGTGGCCTGAACTTTGACGCCAAAGTACGCCGTCAGAGCACCGATAAATATGACCTGTTCTACGGCCATATCGGCGCGATGGACACCATGGCGCTGGCGCTGAAGGTGGCGGCTCGTATGATTGAAGACGGTGAGCTGGATAAGCGCGTGGCGAAGCGTTACGGCGGCTGGAACAGCGAGCTGGGTCAGCAGATTTTGAAAGGGCAGCTGTCGCTCGCCGACATCGCGAAGTACGCTGAACAACACAGTCTGGCACCGCAGCATCAGAGCGGTCATCAGGAGCTGCTGGAAAACCTCGTGAATCACTATCTGTTCGATAAATAACAGCCTGTAGGCCCGGCTCGCTGCGCGCGACCGGGCATGTTCAGTTAAGGAATCCACTATATGTATATCGGGATCGATCTTGGCACATCGGGTGTGAAAGCCATTCTGCTGAGCGAGCAGGGCGAGGTGCTGGCGACACAGACTGAAAAGTTGCAGGTTTCACGCCCGCATCCCCTGTGGTCAGAACAGGACCCGGAGCAGTGGTGGCAGGCGACGGACCGCGCAATCAAAGCCCTCGGGCAACAGCACAGCCTGCGGGACGTCAAAGCGCTCGGCATTGCCGGGCAAATGCACGGCGCAACGCTGCTCGACAGCGAGCATCGCGTTTTGCGTCCGGCTATCCTCTGGAACGACGGCCGCTGCGGTGAAGAGTGCGCCATCCTTGAAGAACGCGTACCCACCTCCCGCGAAATCACCGGCAACCTGATGATGCCCGGGTTTACCGCGCCCAAACTGTTATGGGTACAGCGCCACGAACCCGAGGTGTTCCGCCAGGTGGCGAAGGTGCTGCTGCCGAAAGATTACCTGCGTTTTCGCATGACGGGCGAGTTTGCCAGCGATATGTCAGACGCCGCGGGGACCATGTGGCTCGACGTGGCGAAGCGTGACTGGAGCGAGGCGATGCTCGATGCCTGTCAGCTGACGCGCGGTCATATGCCTGACCTGTTTGAAGGCAGTGACATCACCGGCTCGCTTAAGGCGTCGGTAGCGGAAAGCTGGAATATGCCTGCCGTACCGGTGGTGGCGGGCGGTGGCGATAACGCGGCTGGCGCGGTCGGCGTGGGCATGGTGGATGCAGGGCAGGCGATGCTCTCGCTGGGCACCTCTGGCGTCTATTTTGCCGTTAGCGATGGTTATCGCAGCAACCCGGAAAATGCGGTTCACAGCTTCTGTCACGCGTTGCCGGGGAAATGGCACCTGATGTCCGTGATGCTCAGTGCCGCATCGTGTCTGGACTGGGCGGCAAAACTGACGGGTATGAGCGATGTTCCGGCGCTGATCGCCGCCGCGCAGCAGGCGGATGACAACGCCGGGGCAGTCTGGTTCTTGCCCTATCTGTCCGGTGAACGTACGCCGCATAACAACCCCGAAGCCAAAGGCGTCTTTTTTGGCTTAACGCATCAGCATGGCCCGGCGGAGCTGGCTCGCGCGGTGCTGGAGGGCGTCGGTTATGCGCTGGCGGACGGCATGGACGTGGTTCACGACTGCGGCCTGAAGCCGACCAGCATAACCCTGATCGGCGGCGGGGCGCGCAGCGGCTACTGGCGGCAGATGCTTGCGGATATCAGCGGGCTACAGCTTGATTACCGCACGGGCGGAGACGTCGGGCCAGCGCTGGGTGCGGCGCGTCTGGCGCAGATTGCAATGAATCCGGGTAAACCGCTGGCGCAACTTTTGCCCCAGCTGCCGCTTGAACAGCAGCACATTCCGGATGCGAAAAAACACGCGCGTTATGCCGAACGTCGTGATGTGTTCCGTAAAATTTATCAGCAGCTTTTACCTTTGATGTCCTGAAACTGCGCCGGGTGGCGGCTTCGCCTTACCCGGCCTACGGACTGATGGCTTTATTTGCACACCGGCAAGCACTTAACTGACGAATCTGCGCGTATCGATTTTTTGCAGCAGCATGGATAACAGCAAACTCGCCAGCAGGGTCGCGGAAAAGATCCAGATGATATCCAGCAGCGGCCAGCTTCTTAGCTCCACGCCGCGCGTGCGAAGGGCGTGGATAATCAGCGCGTGAAAGCCGTAGATCCCGAGCGAATGCCGTGAGATTAAACCCAGAACCGGGAGAGGGCGCGCATTAAGCGTGTTTTTCGCGAGCGTCAGCAGGGAAACCGCGCAGATAAAGACCATCGGGCCGCAGTAGAGATACCAGGTATCGGCAAAGTTGCCGCGCCATTGCAGCTCATACAGCGTGCCGCGCGAAATAATCACCACGCTCAGAATGAAGATCCCCCCGCACAGCCAGCTCAGCCCGCGCTTTTGCGTGTCCATCATCCCCAGCGCACGTCCCAACATGCCGTACAGCACGTAGTAAAAGGTATCGCCGTTGATGTAGAGGTTGACGGGCAGCCACTCAACTCCGTCAATTTTCTGCGACAGGGTATTGGGGTTTGCCACGATGCCAATCACCACCATCAGCGCCAGCAGCATTTTCCAGCCGACCTGTTTTACCTGGATCAGCGGTGAAACCAGATAGATAACGATAATGGCGAAGAAGAACCACAGATGATAAAAGACCGGCTTTTGCAGCACGTTTTTCAGCGAAAGCCCGGCGTTAATAGAGGTGAACAGCGTGATATAGAGCAGCGCCACGGCGCTATAAAAAAGCAGGCATGATGCAATACGAGCGAAATGTCTGGGCTGGGCGCTGCGTTCGCCAAAAAAGAGAAAGCCGGAAATCATAAAGAATAACGGCACGCTCACCCGCGACGCGGAATTCAAAATATTGGCGATATCCCAGTTAACCTGGCTGATGCTGTGGGCATTGGTGACATACCAGGTGGTCGTGTGGATCATCACCACCATCAGACACGCTATGCCTCGCAGATTATCAATCCAGCTAATTTTTGACTGCATCAGTTCCTCTTTATTCCTTGCAAAAAGAGTGTGACTTTCAGAATGCCTAAGCCTTCCCTTGGAAAATTCTGACTTTTATACCCCAGGCTTGTACGCGGGGCGCGAGATTCGCAGAATGCTTAACCTTAATCTATAAAAGTGTTGATACTAAAAATAACAGCCACAGACCAGGCCGGTAATAAAAATGATGATGAAGCGCGTGGCGTCACTGTTTCTGCTGATGGTGCTTGCAGGATGCAGTCAATCACAAGATGTCCCTGTGCAGAAAGCGCAGACCGGGAAAGTGAGCCCGGAACGCTCCCTGAATATGGAGCAGCAGTGCAAGGATAAAGCGGCCTACCGCTATAACACGGGCGCGAAAAAAATCGACGTCACCGACTTCGAGCGCTTCCAGGGAAGCTACGAGCTGCGGGGGCATACGTCGCGTAAAGAGGGCTTTGTCTGCTCTTTTGATGCGGACGGCCAGTTTTTACACCTCTCCATGCGCTGATCTGCGCGGATATTCATCAGCCATAGCGCCAACGCGTTCTGGCTTAACGGCTTATTTCCCCAATTTTCCCTAAACAACCCCGTTTCGTACTGTATATCTTGCAGCCAGCGGGTATACTGATCGCTTCCATTAAAACCACACGTATCCAGCACGAAATACTATGCAAAAGTTTGATACCAAGACCTTCCAGGGCCTGATCCTGACCTTACAGGATTACTGGGCTCGCCAGGGCTGCACCATTGTTCAACCTTTGGACATGGAAGTTGGCGCAGGCACCTCACACCCGATGACCAGCCTGCGCGCATTAGGCCCAGAGCCAATGGCAACCGCATATGTGCAGCCTTCCCGCCGTCCTACCGATGGCCGTTACGGCGAAAACCCGAACCGTTTGCAGCACTACTATCAGTTCCAGGTGGTCATTAAGCCTTCCCCGGACAACATTCAGGAGCTGTACCTCGGGTCACTGAAAGAGCTGGGTATGGATCCGACCATTCACGACATTCGTTTCGTGGAAGATAACTGGGAAAACCCAACGCTGGGTGCCTGGGGTCTGGGCTGGGAAGTGTGGCTGAACGGCATGGAAGTGACGCAGTTCACCTACTTCCAGCAGGTTGGCGGTCTGGAATGTAAGCCGATCACGGGTGAAATCACCTACGGTCTGGAACGTCTGGCTATGTACATTCAGGGCGTAGACAGCGTTTACGACCTGGTCTGGAGCGACGGCCCGCTGGGTAAAACCACCTACGGCGACGTGTTCCATCAGAACGAAGTGGAGCAATCCACCTATAACTTCGAATACGCGGACGTGGACTTCCTGTTCACCTGCTTCGAGCAGTACGAGAAAGAAGCGCAGCAGCTGCTGGCGCTGGAAACTCCGCTGCCGCTGCCTGCCTATGAGCGTATTCTGAAGGCCGCCCACAGCTTCAACCTGCTGGACGCCCGCAAAGCTATCTCCGTGACTGAACGTCAGCGCTACATCCTGCGTATTCGCACCCTGACCAAAGCCGTTGCAGAAGCATACTACGCGTCCCGTGAAGCCCTTGGCTTCCCGATGTGCAACCGAAACAAATAAGAGGCGGCCATGTCTGAGAAAACTTTCCTGGTGGAAATTGGCACCGAAGAGCTGCCACCAAAAGCCCTGCGCAGCCTGGCTGAATCTTTTGCTGCGAACGTGACCGCCGAGCTGGATAACGCTGGCCTGGCGCATGGTAAAATTGAATGGTTTGCGGCTCCGCGTCGTCTGGCGCTGAAAGTGGCAAGCCTGGCGTCCGCTCAGCCGGATCGCGAAGTTGAAAAGCGTGGTCCTGCTATTGCCCAGGCGTTCGACGCCGAAGGCAAACCAAGCAAAGCGGCAGAAGGCTGGGCGCGTGGCTGCGGTATCACCGTTGACCAGGCCGAGCGTCTGACCACCGATAAAGGCGAGTGGCTGCTGTATCGCGCCCATGTGAAAGGCGAAAGCGCAGAAGCGCTGCTGCCAAACATGATTGCGACCTCGCTGGCTAAGCTGCCAATTCCAAAACTGATGCGCTGGGGCGCGTCTGACGTTCACTTCGTGCGTCCGGTTCATACCGTGACCCTGCTGTTGGGCGATACCGTTATTCCTGCCACCATTCTGGGCGTAGCGTCCGATCGCGTGATCCGCGGCCACCGCTTTATGGGCGAGCCAGAGTTCACCATCGACAATGCCGATCAGTATCCGCAGATCCTGCTGGAGCGCGGTAAAGTCATTGCCGATTACGAACAGCGTAAAGCGAAAATCAAAGCCGATGCCGAAGAAGCCGCGCGTCAGATTGGCGGTAACGCTGACCTGAGCGAAAGCCTGCTGGAAGAGGTTACGTCGCTGGTGGAATGGCCGGTTGTGCTGACCGCGAAGTTCGAAGAGAAGTTCCTGGCTGTTCCGGCTGAAGCGCTGGTTCACACCATGAAGGGTGACCAGAAGTACTTCCCGGTCTACGCTAACGACGGCAAACTGCTGCCAAACTTCATCTTCGTGGCGAACATTGAATCCAAAGATCCGATCCAGATTATCTCCGGTAACGAGAAAGTGGTTCGTCCACGTCTGGCGGATGCTGAGTTCTTCTTTAATACCGACCGTAAAAAGCGTCTGGAAGATAACCTGCCGCGCCTGCAAACCGTGCTGTTCCAGCAGCAGCTGGGTACGCTGCGCGACAAAACCGACCGTATCGCTGAGCTGTCCGGATGGATCGCCCGCGAAATCGGTGCAGACGTGAACCACGCGACCCGCGCGGGCCTGCTGTCAAAATGCGACCTGATGACCAACATGGTGTTTGAATTTACCGACACCCAGGGCGTCATGGGCATGCACTACGCGCGTCACGATGGCGAAGCGGAAGATGTAGCCGTTGCCCTGAACGAGCAGTATCAGCCACGCTTTGCCGGTGACGATCTGCCGTCTAACCCGGTTGCTTGTGCAGTTGCGATTGCGGACAAAATGGACACCCTGGCGGGTATCTTCGGCATCGGTCAGCATCCGAAAGGCGACAAAGACCCGTTTGCGCTGCGTCGTGCCGCGCTCGGCGTGTTGCGTATCATCGTTGAGAAGAACCTGAACCTCGATCTGCAAACCCTGACCGAAGAAGCGGTGCGTCTGTACGGCGACAAGCTGACCAACGCGAAAGTCGTAGACGACGTTATCGACTTCATGCTTGGCCGCTTCCGCGCCTGGTATCAGGACGAAGGTTACACCGTCGACACCATCCAGGCGGTACTGGCGCGTCGTCCGACCCGTCCGGCTGATTTTGATGCGCGCATGAAGGCCGTGTCCCACTTCCGTACGCTGGAAGCGGCATCTGCCCTGGCTGCGGCCAACAAGCGTGTTTCCAACATCCTGGCGAAGTCCGACGAAAACCTGAACGAGCGCGTAAACGCTGCGACCCTGAAAGAGCCAGAAGAGATTGCGCTGGCGATGCAGGTTGTGGTGCTGCGCGACAAGCTGGAGCCATATTTCGCGGAAGGCCGCTACCAGGAAGCGCTGGTGGAGCTGGCTGAACTGCGCGACGTGATCGACGCCTTCTTCGAGAAAGTGATGGTCAACGTGGAAGACAAAGAGCTGCGTGTTAACCGTCTGTCTATGCTCGAAAAACTGCGCGAGCTGTTCCTGCGCGTGGCGGATATTTCGCTGCTTCAGTAACGACTGTTTTGCGTTAAAAACCCGCTTCGGCGGGTTTTTTTATAGCCGTGAGCCGAAAAATTAACCTTGAAATGGTCAATAAATTACCGTTATCCTGACCCCCGTTAAATCTTCCTCTCTGGAGCGCATACCCGAAATGAACAAACACGACTGATGAATTTCGATCCTTGCTAAACGCTATCGCGTCAGCAGGGGATGTTTTGATTTCATTCAGGAGTGCTTATGGCTCATTTTGCGCAGCCCCCTTCTTTTATTTTGCATCAGGTCACCTGTCAGTTTGCGACGGGCGATACCCTTTTTGGTCCGCTGGATCTCTCGATTGAATCCTCACTGTCCGCCCTTGTGGGTCGCAACGGCAGCGGCAAGACGCGTCTGCTGCGCCTGCTGGCAGGGCTGGATGAACCGGCAAGCGGGCATATTGAACGTTTCGGAACACGGGTCTACGTCGCGCAGCAGCAGGATATTTCTCCGCACACCACGCTGGCTGAACTGCTGGGCTATGACGCCCTCTTTGCCGCGCGCAGGCGCATCGACAGCGGTGATTACCGGCCTGAGGATATTGAGCTTCTCGACGGTTACTGGGATCTCGCCGAGCGGCTGGGCGATGCGTTTATCCATGCGCATCTCCCGGCGTTTGATCCCGACAGGCCTGCATCGACGCTCAGCGGCGGCGAGCGCGTTCGCGCCCTGCTGTGCGGCGCATTTAGCGCAGGCGCGGACTTCCTGCTGCTGGACGAGCCGACTAACCACCTCGACAGGGAGGGGCGGGCGTGGTTTTACGCCGAGCTGGCGCGCTTTAGCGGCGGCGTGCTGGTCGCCTCCCATGACCGGGAATTACTGGCGCAGGTGCCGCGCATTTTAGAACTCAACCCTTCTGGCCTGCGCGTTTACGGCGGCAATTACGCGGACTATCAGCGACAGCGCGATGCCGAGCAGCAAGCCGCCCGCGCCGCGCTTGAGCACGCCGCCACCGAGCGGAAACGCACCCGCGCGCGCATCAAAAAAGAGCATGACGACAGCCAGCGGCGTTCGGCACAAACGCTGCGCACCGTGGATAGTCTTAATATCGCCTCGTTTGAGCGCGTCAAATACAAAGGTGCGGCCAAAGAGCGCATTGGCTCCTGGCGCAAGCAGCACAGCGATCAAAACGATGCCCTGAATGCCGCGGTCAGCAGGGCCCGCGAGCGGGTTGAAGAGGATAATCCGGTGATGTTTACCCTGCCGGGAAGCCAGATCGCCGAAGGCAAACAGGTGCTGGTGCTGGAAGCGCTGCGGCTACCACATCTGGATATTTCGCCAATGAGCTGGCGAATGGACGGGCCGATGCGGGTGGCGCTGCGCGGGCCAAACGGCTGCGGGAAATCGACATTGTTAAAAGCGATCCTCGGCGTCGTTACGCCCGTTTCTGGAACCTGCCGCCTGTCGGTGAGATGTGCCTATCTCGATCAGCACGTGTCCCGGCTCGATCTGTCGTTATCGGTGATGGCGCACCTTAACCTCGGCAACACGCCGCTGGATGAGGGAGTGCTGCGTACCCGGCTGGCGCAGCTCCAGCTGGGCGCGGATAAAGTGACGTTGCCGTTAGGGGAGTTGAGCGGCGGCGAGCGGCTGAAGGCGGCACTGGCCTGCGTGCTTTGGCGCGAAGAGGCGGCGCAGCTGCTGCTTTTGGATGAACCCACGAACCATCTCGATCTGGCATCCGTTCAGGCGATTGAAGCGGCGATGGCGGATTTTCCCGGCGCGCTGCTGGTGGTGTCGCACGATGAGGCATTTCTCGACGGGTTAAAACTGACGCATGAGCTGGTGTGGCAGGAAGCGGGGTGGTGCTGTAAGCCCCTTTAAAACACAAGCCCCCGCAAGGGCGGGGGCGGTCTACTACTATCAGGCAATCTGCTTGCTGAGTGCCGGGTTGGCCTGAATCAGGCGCATCAGCTTTAGCTCGGCGGGCGTGGGTTTTTCGCGTTTAGATTCCCACTCCAGCACCATTGCCACGCTGACACCCATTGCTCTGGCGAATTCATCATTTTTCAATCCCGACCCTTTGCGCAATTGCTCAAATTCTGTAAAGGGATTGGACTTTTGCGACAACATAACCGTCTGGGGTACATCTTTAAAAATAATCTGTTCCAGGCTGCTCAGCAGCTCAAACTCAGGATCTTTATATTCCATTGAGAACTCCTCTTAAATCACACAGGGATCAAGAACCTCTTAGAGCCACTTAAGAATAGTCTTTAATGCAAACTCAGGATCGTCACGGATGTAACTAATTGTGCGGTAACGATCGCTTTACGCGTTTCAGCAATATGGATAGTTATGCTAATGCGCTGATTAACCATATATCGGCTTCGCTACGTATTTTTTTGTAAAAAGTCAGAAATAAAACGGCAATAGCCGTTTTGCATGAAAAGAGTATCTTGCAAGCCTGACCTGGACTATCCTTGTCACCGTCGGGCACGCGTGTGCCGGTGTGCGCTTTTTTGGGTGAAAGGAGTAATAAAATGGCGACAGGAAAGTCCTGCTCTCGCTGGTTTGCGCCTATTGCGGCGTTATTGGTGATTTTTAGCCTGAGTGGGTGTTTCGATAAAGAAGGCGATCAGCGCAAAGCGTTTATCGATTTTCTTCAGAATACGGTGATGCGCAGTGGCGAACGTTTGCCAACCCTGACTGCGGATCAGAAAAAACAGTTTGGTCCTTTCGTTTCTGATTACGCCATTCTGTATGGTTATTCACAGCAGGTAAGTCAGGCGATGGACTCCGGTCTGCGTCCTGTTTTGGATAGCGTTAACGCCATCCGCGTACCTCAGGATTACATGACGCAGAGCGAACCGCTGCGCCAGTCTAACGGTGCGTTGGGCGTGCTGAGCCAGCAGTTGCAGAACGCTAAAATGCAGGCTGATGCTTCTCGCTCCGCGCTGAAGCAGGGCGACGATCTGAAACCTGTGTTCGACAAGGCGTATGAGAAAGTGGTGACCAAACCCGCTGATGCCTTGCAGCCGCTGATCCCGGCAGCGCAGATTTTCACGCAGCAGCTGGTGCAGGTGGGTGAATACATTACGCAGCAGGGTACGCAGGTGAGCTTTGTCTCTAACGGTATCCAGTTCCCGACGTCACAGCAGGCCAGCCAGTATAACGCGTTGATTGGTCCGCTCGCTTCGCAGCACCAGGCGTTTAGCCAGGCGTGGAGTGCGGCAGTCGCCGCGACCGAGTAAGAAAACAGCCCCGCTCGATGCGGGGTTTTTTATAAGTAATGAAAATAACGCTTGTCATTCATCTACCACATAGGTATAACTATCTCGTCGGTTTGTTACACAGACCTAAAGCAGTTTAGTAAAGCAGTCCAGATTGTTATCCATAGATACCCTTCGTTGTGACCCTTCCTTCATCGCTTAATTCTGTAACGCAACCCATCTGCGCCGGAAGGCACACTATATTTGTTAATAAGGTAATTTCTATGTCTGGTAAAATGACTGGTCTGGTAAAATGGTTCAACGCTGATAAAGGTTTCGGCTTCATCACTCCTGACGATGGCTCAAAAGACGTGTTCGTACACTTCTCTGCTATCCAGAACGATGGCTACAAATCTCTGGATGAAGGTCAGAAAGTTTCCTTCACCATCGAAAGCGGCGCTAAAGGCCCAGCAGCTGGTAACGTTGTAAGCCTGTAAGCTTCCAACCCAGTAGCACAAAATTCAAAAACCCGCCTTCTGGCGGGTTTTTTCGTTTCTACTTTTGGATCTGCGGATTCACGCAGTTCTTCTCCACCTTTCCGCTGAGCGCAGCAATCAGGTTATCCACGGCGGTGGCCGCCATGTTGTAGCGGGTTTCATGCGTTGCCGAACCGATGTGCGGCAGGGCAACTACGTTAGGCATTGTCAGCAGCGGCGAGCTGGTCGGCAGCGGCTCTTGCTCAAACACGTCCAGACCGGCGGCGTGAATCTCACCGTTTTGCAATGCGTCAATCAGCGCCTGTTCATCCACCACCGGGCCACGACCAGCATTGATGAAAATGGCCGATTTCTTCATCTTCGCAAATTCCGCTTTGCCTATCAGGTGATGGGTTTCATCCGTTAACGGCAGGATCAGACAGACGTAATCGGCTTCCTGAAGCAGCGTATCCAGTTCGCAGTAGCGCGCGTTAAAGCGCTCTTCCGCTTCAGTGTGATGGCGACGCGCGTTGTAGAGGATCGGCATGTTGAAGCCGAAGTGCGCGCGCTGCGCCAGCGCCAGCCCGATACGGCCCATCCCGACAATCCCCAGCGTTTTGCCGTGAACGTCGACACCAAACCAGTCCGGGCCGATGCTCTTCGTCCATTCGCCCGCTTTCACGCGCTCGGCCACTTCCACTACCCGACGCGCGGTGCTGAGCACCAGCGCCATCAGCGTATCGGCCACGGTCTCCGTCAGGGCATACGGCGTATGCATCAGCAGAACGTGGCGCGCGTTCAGGGCTTCGACGTCGAAGTTGTCATAACCCACGGAGATAGTAGAAGTCGCGCGAAGCTTCGGCATTTTCTCCAGCAGTGTGGCATCCACTTTCTCGCTTGAACCCAGCAGCCCTTCGGCGCTGGCGAATGCCTCTGCGTGCTGCGCGACGGTCTCCGGATTAAGGTTTTTCACCTGCGTCACGGTGAAGTGCTCTTCCAGGCGCTTTTGCAGATCTTCAGGCAGTGCTTTATACAAAATGACGGACGGCTTCATGCTAATCTCCGTTGATTTTCAAAAGGTTCAGGCGTGTCGTGCGCCGACGGGCAGCTGTTGATTATTAGCAGGCTTAACAATCAGAGTAAGCCACACTGAGGCAAAAAGTGCTACCCCCATAAATATGTACGACGCGGACGGGCTGCCGGTTGCGCCGTTCAGATAGCCCACAAACCAGGAGCCAAAGAAGGAGCCGAGCGCGCCCATGCTGTTGATCAGCGCCATCGCGCCGCCCGCCACGTTACGCGGCAGCATCTCCGGGATAATGGCGAAGAACGGGCCATACGGGGCGTACATAGCCGCACCGGCAATCACCAGCAGTGTGTATGAAACCCAGAAATGGTTTGCACCAACCGCCCACGAGCCGATAAATGCAAAGGCGGCAATCAGCAGCAATGGCCAGACGAAGAGCTTACGGTTCTGGAGTTTGTCCGACGCCCATGAGCAGATAATCATGGCAATGGTTGCCGCCAGATAAGGTACGGACGACAGCCAGCCAACCTGCACCATGCCGAGGTTTTCCCCGCCGCTGCGGATAATCGACGGCAGCCACAGCACGAAGCCATACACGCCAATGCTCCAGGTAAAATACTGGGCGCACAGCAGGATCACGTTACGCGAGCGGAACGCTTCGCCGTAGTTACGCACCGCCTTCAGCCCCTGCTGTTCTTTATCGAGCTGCGCCTGCAACGCCGCTTTTTCGTCTTCGGAAAGCCATTTCGCCTGGGCCGGCTTATCTTTCACCAGCACCCACCAGCAGAACGCCCAAATTACCGCCGGGACGCCTTCGATGATAAACATTTCGCGCCAGCCAAAGGACTGGATCAGGTAGCCGGACACTACCGACATCCACAGCACCGTGACCGGATTGCCGAGGATCAGGAAGGTATTGGCACGAGAGCGTTCGGATTTGGTAAACCAGTTGCTGATGTAGATCAGCATCGCGGGCATAACCGCCGCCTCGACCACGCCGAGGATAAAGCGGATGGCCGCCAGCGCCGGGATATTGTTCACCACCCCGGTCAGCGACGCGCAGCCGCCCCACAAAATCAGGCAGATGAAGATAAGCTTACGCACGCTGCGGCGCTCGGCGTAGATCGCACCGGGGATCTGGAAGAAGAAGTAGCCGAGGAAGAAGAGGGCGCCGAGCAGGGAAGAGATACCTTTAGTGATACCAAGATCTTCGGTGATCCCCGCGGCGGACGCGAAACTGAAGTTGGCACGATCGAGGTACGCCAGGCTGTACGTGATAAACACGATTGGCATGATGTACCACCAGCGTTTTACTGCATTGGTCGAACTGTTCATAGGCTTGCCTCTGTTGTGGAGGTGATTACCCCCTCGGATCTATTCGTCGAGCTGCGCGCGAGTGGGTAATCCTTCGCTGTCGCCCTGCACCTGGATTGCCAGCGAGCCAATCCTGTTGCCCCGCGCTACGGCCTGTTGCAGCGTTTTTCCTTCCAGCAGGGCGCTGATCACGCCGACGGCGAATCCATCGCCTGCGCCAACGGTATCGACCACGTTATCGACCTTAACCGCCGCCACCGCGCCCTGCTCGCCGCTGGCGGTTTTAAACCAGGCGCCGTCGGCGCCGGTTTTCAGCACCACGGCTTTAACCCCTTGATTCAGGTAGAAATCGGCAATCCCCTCCGGCGTCTTTTCACCCGTGAGGATCATCCCTTCTTTGACTCCCGGCAGCACCCAGTCGGCCTGAAACGCCAGACGGTTAAGTTTTTCGACCATCTCCGCTTCGCTTTTCCACAGCACCGGGCGCAGATTTGGATCGAACGAGATCGTCTTGCCCTGCGCCTTCATCGCCGAGGCGGCGTGATCCAGTAAATCGTACGAGCTGGCAGACAGCGCGGCGGCGACGCCGCTCAGGTGAATATGTCGCGCAGAGCCGAAGTAGCGGGCGTCAAAATCGTCTACCGAAAGATGGCTTGCGGCAGAGCCTTTGCGGAAATACTCCACGGTGGGATCGGTTCCATTTTCCACCTTAGATTTCAGCTGGAAGCCGGTCGGGAAGCGCCCGTCGAGCGTCACGCCCGCGGCATCTATCCCCTCTTTTTTCAGTGAATCCAGAACGAAATGGCCGAAGCTGTCGTCGCCCACGCGGCTCACCCAGCCCACGTTCAGGCCCAGACGCGCCAGGCCCGTCGCGACGTTCAGCTCTGCGCCCGCCACGCGTTTGATAAAGCTCTCGACCGCGCTCAGCTCGCCCGTTTCGGTAGCAACAAACATCGCCATGGCTTCGCCGATAGTGATTACATCCAGCGTCTTATGCATGATTTACTCCTCGCGCAGCAGGTTGACGTAATGACGGGTGACGGCGGTTAAATCCGCCCCCTCCAGCGGGAATTCGATACCGCGCGGCGCATCGGAAGGCAGCCGATCGAGCAGCGCCAGCCAGCGGGCGTCGGCGTTATCCGGCGCAACGGCACGAAACTGTGCGTTGTACGCGACGGCGGCTTTGACGTGGATATAGCTGACGGCAGGTGCCAGATGACGCGCGGCCTCTTCCGGCGAATCGCCGACCCACAGCCAGTTGCCCATATCAAAGGTCAGCGTGATCGGCAGGGACATCACCCGGCAGGCCGCCTTGAAGCGCTGCATCGGGGCGAGCTGGCCGCAGTCGGTCTGATCGTTTTCCACCACCAGCGCCATGCCGCTTTCATTCAGCAAAGCGCGAAGGGCGTCAAGCGGCTGTTTATCCTGAAAATGACCGAGAGAGACCTTGAGCCACAGGGCGCTGAGGGTGCTGGCTTCCGCCAGATAGCGTGACAGGTCCGGATTGAGCTTGCCGTCTGTGGTAAACAGAGGGGCAGGGGCGGAGTAGCAGGCCAGCAGGCCCAGCAGTTCGATGGATTCGCCCAGCGCGGGCAGCGTCTGTAGCTCCTCGCTGGTGAACAGTTCGCGGCGGATCTCCACCCCGTCGGCACCTGCGGCGGCAATCACGGGCAGCATCGCTCGTTGTCCGCCCGCCTCTCGCACCCGATCCGCGCCGTACGCGGCGGTGACCACCATAATTTTCCTGCTCATTGCCTGACTCCATCGCCTGTATTGATAGTAATACGCTAGATGGTACCGGTTCCAAAGGAAAGGTCAGGATGTTGAATTTATGATCGCTATCACGAAGGGAAAATTAACGGGAGGTTGAGCCGCGAACGATCAGTTCACCGGAGAAAACCTGCTCGCGAACCGCGTCGCTTTCCCCTTCAATGCGCCGAACCACCTGTTCGACAGCGGCATAGCCGATCTGCCAGGTAGGCTGTTTGAGGGTGGTAATGCCCACGCCCGCCAGCTCGGCCCATTCGAGTTCGTCAAAGCCCAGCAGGCCGATATCGCTGCCCCAGTGCAGGCCGATGCGCTTAAGGGATCGGGCAACCTGAAGTGTGAGCGCACCGTTGGCGGAGATCACCGCCTTGCGCATCCCGCGGTGGCGGGTGTGGAACTGGCGCAGGGTATTGTCGATCTGCTCTGACTCGTGGAGCGGGGTTTCGGCGTTTTCGGCGATCACGCCCGGATAGCGCGCCAGGGTCGCGCGGAAGGCGCTCAGGCGATCGCGGCGGGTATTGACCATGCCGAGCGGTTCGCTGAGAAACAGGATCGCCTCGAAGCCTTGTTCAATCAGGTGCTCGGTCGCGGTGGTGGCCGCCTGGGTATTGTCCAGCCCGACCACGTCGCAGGCAAATTCCGGGATTTTTCGGTCGATCAGCACCATCGGCAGGGAAGATTGTTGCAGGCGGTTCAGCCCCTCTTCGCGCATCCCCACGGCGTTAACCACAATGCCTTCCACCTGATAGCTGCGCAGCAGATCGAGGTAATGCAGCTCCTGATCGAGTTCGTTGTTGGTGTTACAAACCAGCGGGGTGAAGCCTTTTTCACGACAGGCGGCCTCGATGCCGCTCAGCACGTTGACGGAGTAGGGATTGGTGATGTCGGCGATAATCAGCCCGATAAGGCGGGTACGGCCATGCTTCAGGCCGCGGGCCATCAGGCTTGGGCGGTAGTCGAGCTCGGCGATAGCCTGTTCAATACGGGCGAGCAGCGCGTCGGAAAGCAGATGTTTCTCGCCGTTGAGATAGCGCGAAATACTGGTTTTACCGGTTTTGGCGGCTTTCGCCACGTCGCTGATGGTGGCCCGTGTGGATTTGCGCATCGCTGATTTCCCTGAATTTGGTGGGAATACCTTAGCGGGAAAATCAACGATGGCAAGGGGATCGTGCGGGGTGATGCCCTCACCCTGACCCTCTCCCACAGGGAGAGGGAAGTGTTCCAGCGGCTATAGTGCTGGCAAATGGCACACTGGTCCGGCTGTAAATCGCCGAAGCGTTTCCGTAAGGCCGGGGCGAGGCGCATGGACGCGCCGAGAGGGCATAGCCTGCATGGATGCAGGCTGGTGCCCGACCCGATAGCCTGAAGGAATAAGCTGAGGGAACCGCGAAGCGGCGATTTTCTTGCCGGGAGCCCGGGTTGTCAGGGCGGTGGCGGTGAACCGCCCTGACACGTTCACAAGTAGTGTGGCGACAGAGAAGCAGGGGACCTAAGGTGAACGGAATGACCACCAGAGCCGTATGTTCCCCTCACCCTAACCCTCTCCCTCAGGGAGAGAGATCAAACGCTTACTGCATCGGACTCAGCGTAATCTCTACGCGACGGTTCTGTGCTTTCCCTTCAGCCGTGCTGTTGCTGGCGATTGGATTTGACGGGCCCATCCCTTTGCTGTTGATGCGGTTCGCCGCGACGCCCTGGGTGATCAGCTCGCTGGAGACCGCATCGGCGCGCTGCTGCGACAGACGGTTGTTGAGATCCAGGCTGCCGGTGTTATCGGTAAAGCCAAACACGTTAACGGCGGTTTTTGGATACTCTTTCAGCACCATCGCCACGCCGGTCAGGGTGTTGGCGCCTGCCGGTTTCAGCGTTGCGCTGCTGGAGTCGAAGGTCACGTTATTGGGCATGTTCAGGATGATATTGTCACCGTTGCGCGTTACGCTCACGCCGGTGCCCTGCATTTTCTCGCGCAGTTTGGATTCCTGCACATCCATGTAATAGCCCGCGCCGCCGCCCAGCGCTGCGCCTGCGGCGGCACCGATCAGCGCGCCTTTACCGCGATCTTTCTTGGACGAGGAGAGTGCGCCAATACCCGCGCCTACCAGCGAGCCGATACCCGCGCCGATGCCGGATTTACCCGCTTCACGTTCGCCGGTGTAAGGGTTGGTTGTGCAGCCTGAAATAGCCAGCGTGCCGCTCACAATAGCGGCAATAACCAGTACGCGTTTTTTCATCTTATTTCCTTAATCCTTTTTATTCTTTGCCACGACGAGTCTGGCGGTTGATTATGACGTCCAGATACGGAGAAAATTCCCGGTATAACTCTGAAATTTGTGTCAAACCATAAACAGCCTCAGTAAGAAGGCCGTCAACCTGCACGCATCCAGGAGCGCACGCTTGAGCACCTCAACGAAAACCATTCTGACCGCCGCCCACTGGGGCCCGATGCTGGTCGAAACCGATGGCGAAAATGTCCTGTCGTCCCGCGGGGCACTGCCAACCCAACATCCCAACTCGCTGCAAACCGTGGTACGCGACCAGGTTCACAGCAAAACGCGCGTGCGCTGGCCGATGGTGCGTAAAGGCTTTCTGGCCTCGCCGGATAAACCGCAGGGGACGCGCGGGCAGGACGAGTTTGTCCGCGTAAGCTGGGACGATGCGCTCGCGCTTATCCATTCTCAGCACAAACGCATCCGTGAAACCTATGGCCCGTCGTCGATTTTTGCAGGCTCTTACGGCTGGCGTTCAAACGGCGTGCTGCACAAAGCCGCCACGCTGTTGCAGCGCTACATGAGCCTTGCCGGGGGCTATACCGGCCATCTGGGGGATTATTCCACCGGCGCGGCGCAGGCCATCATGCCCTACGTGGTGGGTGGAAATGAGGTCTACCAGCAGCAGACCAGCTGGCCGCTGGTGCTGGAACACACCGACGTGGTGGTGCTCTGGAGTGCCAACCCGCTTAATACGCTGAAGATTGCGTGGAACGCCTCCGACGAGCAGGGAGTTTCGTACTTCGACGCGCTGCGTAAAAGCGGCAAACGCATTATCTGCATTGACCCGATGCACTCCGAAACGATGGATTTCTTCGGCGACAGTGCCGAATGGATTGCGCCGCACATGGGCACCGACGTGGCGATGATGCTCGGCATCGCCCACACCCTTATTGAAAACGGCTGGCAGGACGATGCGTTCCTGACGCGCTGCACCAGCGGGTATGAGGTGTTCGCCGACTACGTTACCGGCAAAACCGACGGCGTGCCGAAAACGGCAGCGTGGGCGGCAGGGATTTGCGGCGTAGAGGCCGATAAAATTCGCGAACTGGCGCAATTGTTCCACGAAAACACCACGATGCTGATGTCCGGATGGGGAATGCAGCGCCAGCAGTTTGGCGAGCAGAAGCACTGGATGCTGGTCACGCTCGCCGCCATGCTGGGGCAGATCGGCACGCCGGGCGGCGGTTTTGGTCTTTCTTATCACTTTGCCAACGGCGGCAACCCAACGCGCAGAGCGGCGGTGCTGGCCTCGATGCAGGGCTCGGTGCAGAACGGCACCGATGCGGTGGAGAAGATCCCGGTGGCGCGTATCGTGGAAGCGCTGGAAAATCCCGGCGGTTTTTATCAGCACAACGGTATGGACCGCCACTTCCCGGATATCCGCTTCGTCTGGTGGGCGGGCGGCGCGAACTTCACCCATCATCAGGACACCAACCGCCTGATCCGCGCCTGGCAGAAGCCGGAGCTGGTGGTGATTTCCGAATGCTTCTGGACGGCGGCCGCGAAACACGCGGATATCGTCTTGCCTGCCACCACCTCGTTTGAACGTAACGACCTCACCATGACCGGCGACTACAGCAACCAGCATATGGTGCCGATGAAGCGCGTGGTGGCGCCGCGCGACGAAGCGCGTGACGATCTGGAGGTGTTTGCCGATCTGAGCGAGCTTTGGGAAGCGGGCGGGCGCGAGCGCTTTATGGAAGGTAAAACCGACCTGCAATGGCTGGAAACCTTCTACCAGATTGCCGCACAGCGCGGCGAAGCGCAGGGGGTGACGCTGCCGCCGTTTGCCGACTTCTGGGAGGCGAACGAGATCCTCGAGATGCCGGAAAGCGAGCAGAACGCGCGGTTTGTCCGCTTCGCGGATTTCCGCCGCGATCCGCAAGGCCATCCGCTGAAAACCGAGAGCGGAAAAATCGTCATCCATAGCCAGCGCATCGCCAGCTTTGGCTACGCCGACTGTCCGCCGCATCCGAAATGGCTGGAGCCGGACGAGTGGCACGGCAACGCGCAGCCGCAGCAGCTTCAGGTGCTCTCTGCCCACCCGGCGCATCGTCTGCACAGCCAGCTCAACTACTCCTCTTTACGCGAGTCATATGCGGTGGCCGGGCGCGAGCCGATTACGCTGCACACCGACGATGCGAAAGCGCGGGGCATTGCGGATGGCGACCTGGTGCGGGTCTGGAACGCGCGCGGGCAGGTGCTGGCCGGGGCGGTGGTGAGCGACGGCATCCGGCCTGGCGTGATCTGTATTCACCAGGGGGCATGGCCCGATCTGGAGCCGGGCGAGGGCGGGATCTGTAAAAACGGCGCGGTGAACGTGTTAACCAAAGATCTCCCCAGCTCGAAGCTGGGGAATGGCTGCGCGGGAAATACGGCGCTGGCGTGGGTCGAGAAGTATCAGGGGCCAGAGCTGACGCTTACGGCGTTTGATCCGCCTGCCAGCTCATGATCCACGTCGGGTGTTGGGTATCATCCTGCCAGGCGCTGTCTTCAATGCGAAAGCCCTGCGCGTGGTAGAAATTCACCGCCCGGACGTTTTTCTGGTACACCTCAAGGGTTAGCCAGTCGTAGCGCTGCTGGACAAAATTCAGCAGCGCGCGCCCAATTCCTTTCCCGATGTACGCCGGGGCGACGAACAGCGCGCCGACAAACTGCGACTGCATCACGCTGACAAATCCCCGCAGGCATCCGTTCTCTTCCCAGACCCAGGTTTCGGCGGACGGGAGATACACCTCGCGCACCAGGCTCTCGTTCTCTTTCCAGTATCCCGGATCGATAAACGGATGCGCCTCGGTGGTGCTTTCCAGCCACAGGCTCAGTAACGGCGCGGTGTTCTCACTTTCCCATTTGCGGATCATCAACGCCCCCGGGGTGACAGAAACAGCCTGTGATATGGTCATTCACCAGCCCACAGGCCTGCATAAAGGAGTAACAGATGGTGGTGCCCACAAACTTAAACCCTTTCTTCTTGAGCGCCTTAGAGAGGGCGTCCGACGCGGGCGTGGAGGTGGGGATGTCGGCGAGCGTGGCCGCCTGGGTCACCTTCGGCGTGTTGTCCACGAACGACCAGACGAACGATGAAAAAGGCTCGCCGTTCTGCTCCATCGCCAGATAGGCGCGGGCGTTGCCGATAATCGCCTGGATCTTGCCGCGATGGCGGATAATCCCGGCGTCGAGCACCAGCCGTTCGACATCCTCGTCGGTCATCGCCGCGACCTTCACCGGATCAAACTGATGGAAGGCCGCGCGGTAGTTTTCGCGCTTCTTCAGTACGGTGATCCACGACAGGCCCGCCTGCTGCCCCTCAAGGCAGATCATCTCAAAGAGCTTTTGCCCCTCTCTTTGCGCCACGCCCCACTCGCGATCGTGGTAGTCGATATAAAGCTGATCCTGGCTTACCCAGCCGCAACGTTGCATAGGTTATCTCCCTTATTGATACTGAATCGAAAATTTTCAATCTGTCAGGCTTGACGTGTCTTTCAAAGAGACAATAGTTAATACAGGGTCATAACTCTGCGTCTTCGGGTATATAAGCCCTTAAACCTCTTCCAGACAACGACAAATATCGCCGAATTCGGCTCTTTCTGGAGTCGCTTTGATGATGATAAAAAAAATCAGTGGTCGCCATGCCGTTTTGGGCCTGGTGGGTGTTTCAGCCTGTTTGCTTTTTGATACCGCAGCATTCGCCTGGCAACAGGAATATATCGTTTCAGATGCGCAAAGTAATACGGCAGAACGTTATACATGGGACGCCGATCACCAACCACGTTACGAAGATATTCTCGCGGAGCGGATCAACTCTGCGCAGAATACGGCCGGGTTCGCGCTGAATCTTCCTTCAGATACCTCGTCTGACGTGCCCGGCGGCATGAGCGTCGGCTGGAATTTTCCGCTGTCGGGTCACACTACCACCGGGCCGGTCGTGGCGTGGCGCTATGACGGCAGCGCGCCGAATATGTACAACGAATTTGGCGATACCGCGACCACGCAATCCCTGACCGATCCGCTCTGGCACGCGAGCGTTAGCTCGCTGGGCTGGCGTGTGGATACGCAATACGGCGGCGTGCGCCCCTGGGCGCAGATCAGCTATAACCAGCAGTTTGGTGAAAATCAGTGGAAATCGCAGTCCGGCATGTCCACGTCCCCCGCGCCGATGCAATACGGCAACTGGATGGACGTAACCGTAGGCGCGGATATGCTGCTTTACCCGCGCATGGCGGCCTACGCCTCGTTATCTCAGGCGGACAGCCCTACCACCGGAGAAGACATGCTGTATACCCTCGGCGTCAGCGCCAAATTTTAGGGGTGTCGCTTTTTTCAACGTTGCGATAACATATTTAACACAATGACCACCGGGGTTGCAGCGATAGTGGCTACTAACTTATGGTCGATTTGTTCCCCGGCAAGGTCATTCATTCCTGATTCCAGGCATTTCATTCCGTTTCTCCTGCACTTCATGCCGTTTTCCCCCTTTGCTGTAAGGTTTTGTTTATCGTAGTCCTCAGCGAATTTCTTACTTTCTCTTGCAGGACAACTGCCATGAACACATCAACATACAACCGCACTCGCTGGCTGACCCTTATCGGCACCATCGTGACCCAGTTTGCGCTGGGTTCGGTCTATACCTGGAGCCTGTTTAACAGCGCGCTGTCCGATAAGCTCGATGCTCCGGTCAGCCAGGTCGCGTTTTCGTTCGGCCTGCTGAGCTTAGGGCTGGCGATTTCCTCATCCATCGCGGGCAAATTACAGGAACGTTTTGGCGTTAAGCGCGTCACCATGGCCTCCGGCATTCTGTTAGGCGTCGGCTTCTTCCTGACGGCGCACTCCAGCAACCTGATGATGCTGTGGCTGAGCGCCGGGGTGCTGGTGGGGCTGGCAGACGGCGCGGGCTACCTGTTAACCCTGTCGAACTGCGTGAAATGGTTCCCGGAGCGTAAGGGGCTGATTTCGGCATTTGCCATCGGCTCTTACGGCTTGGGCAGTCTCGGCTTTAAATTCATCGACTCCCACCTGCTGGCGTCCGTTGGCCTTGAAAAAACCTTCATGATCTGGGGCGCCATCGTGCTGGTGATGATCCTGTTTGGTGCGACGCTGATGAAAGATGCGCCGCAGCAGGAGGTGAAATCGGTTAACGGCGTGATGGAAAATGACTTCACCCTGGCGCAGTCCATGCGTAAACCGCAGTACTGGATGCTGGCGGTAATGTTCCTGACGGCCTGCATGAGCGGTCTGTATGTGATTGGCGTAGCGAAAGATATCGCGCAGGGGATGGTGAAACTGGATGCGATGACGGCGGCTAACGCGGTGACCGTGATCTCTATCGCCAACCTGTCCGGCCGTCTGGTGCTGGGGATCCTCTCCGATAAAATCGCCCGTATCCGCGTCATTACGCTGGGGCAGGTGGTATCGCTGGTGGGGATGGCCGCGCTGCTCTTTGCGCCGCTGAACGAAGCAACCTTCTTCGCCGCGATTGCCTGCGTGGCCTTCAACTTCGGCGGTACGATCACCGTCTTCCCGTCGCTGGTCAGCGAATTCTTCGGCCTGAACAACCTGGCGAAAAACTACGGCGTTATCTATTTAGGCTTCGGTATCGGCAGTATTTGCGGCTCGCTGATTGCCTCTCTGTTTGGCGGATTCTACGTGACCTTCTGCGTCATATTCGCCCTGCTGATAATTTCCCTGGCGCTGTCCACGACCATTCGCCAGCCGCAGCGCGAAGTGTTCAACGAGGCGCACGCATAATCCCTTTCTCCTGTATGCAGAAAAGGCCGGATGTCCGGCCTTTTTTATGTCTGTCAAACAGCGATTTAGTTGAAAATGTACGCATCAGGAATTGATTTTTTGTAAATAACTGTTCCGATCACATTCTCTGCTGCCACTTTTTTGCTTCCCTGTGGTCTACTGACCACGCTTGTAGACGTTTCTTAGAACGATTCCCTGAGCGAATATTTAATCTGTCCACCTCTTCTCCAGAGGTAGGCGGTGTTACCGTCCCTTTGTCCGGGTAGCTTGCATGAAATACATTAAATCGATGGCGCAACAAAAGCTCTGCTTTTTGCTGGCGTTGTACATCGGCCTGTTTATGAATGGCGCAGTTTTTTTCCGTCGGTTTGACGGTTACGCGCAGGATTTTACCGTCTGGAAAGGAATTGCAGCGGTTGTCGAACTGGTCGCTGCAGTACTGGTCACCTTCTTCTTGTTCCGTATTCTTTCTTTGTTTGGCCGCCGCGTATGGCGAGTGCTGGCGACCCTGGTCGTGCTGTTCTCGGCTGGCGCCAGCTATTACATGACCTTTATGAACGTGGTTATCGGCTACGGCATTATTGCCTCGGTGATGACCACGGATATCGATCTCTCGAAAGAGGTCGTTGGCCTGCACTTTATTCTCTGGCTGGTGGCGGTAAGCGCGCTGCCGCTGCTGCTCATCTGGAGTAACCGCTGCCGCTATACGCTGGTGCATCAGATCCGCACGCCGGGTAAACGTTTCAGAAGCGTAGCGGTGGTGCTGGTTGCCGGGCTGCTGGTATGGGGGCCGATTCGCCTGCTGGACGTGAAGCAAAAGTATGACGAGCGCACCTCCGGCGTGGATATGCCGAGCTACGGCGGCGTGGTGGCGAACTCCTATCTGCCTTCCAACTGGATTTCCGCGCTGGGCCTCTACGCCTGGGCGCAGGTGGATGAGTCGTCAGATAACAAATCGCTGATGAATCCGGCGAAGAAATTTACCTATGTCGCCCCGAAAGATATCGATGATACCTACGTCGTCTTTATTATCGGTGAAACCACCCGCTGGGATCACATGGGGATTCTGGGCTATGACCGAGACACCACGCCGAAGCTGGCGCAGGAGAAAAACCTGATCGCCTATCGCGGCTACTCCTGCGATACGGCAACCAAGCTCTCGTTGCGCTGTATGTTCGTGCGTGAGGGCGGGGCGAGCGATAACCCGCAGCGTACCCTGAAAGAGCAGAACGTCTTCTCGGTGCTGCATCAGCTCGGGTTTAGCTCTGACCTCTATGCGATGCAAAGCGAAATGTGGTTCTACAGCAATACCATGGCTCAGAACATCGCCTACCGTGAGCAAATCGGTGCGGAGCCGCGCAACCGCGGCAAATCGGTTGATGACATGCTGCTGATCGACGAGATGAAAGTCTCCCTGAACGGAAATCCGGACGGGAAGCACCTGATCATCCTGCACACCAAAGGGTCGCACTTTAACTATACGCAGCGTTACCCGCGCAGCTTCGCGAAGTGGACGCCAGAGTGCGTGGGTGTAGACAAAGACTGTACTAAAGAGGAGTTAGTTAACTCCTTCGATAACTCGGTGACCTACGTTGACCACTTTATTGACAGCGTGATTGACCAGGTGCGCGATAAGAAAGCGATCGTGTTTTACGCGTCCGACCACGGTGAGTCGATCAACGAGTTCGAGCACCTGCACGGTACGCCGCGCAAGATGGCGCCGCCAGAGCAGTTCCGCGTGCCGATGATGGTGTGGATGTCTGACAAGTATCTGGCCGAGCCTGACAAGGCGCAGATGTTTGCCCATCTGAAGAAAGAGGCCGACATGAAGGTGCCGCGCCGCCACGTTGAGCTGTACGACACCATTTTAGGCTGCCTGGGTTATACCTCACCGGACGGTGGGATTAACGAAAACAACAACTGGTGTAAGCTCCCTGACAGCCCCGCCAAAGCCGCGCAGTAGGGCGTATGGCGAGTTTCTCACCAGTTGAATGGCTTTTTTAATTTAAGGGATTGACGGGGGCGCACCTCAGCAGTAAGATGCGCTCCGCATTCGGCGAGTAGCGCAGCTTGGTAGCGCAACTGGTTTGGGACCAGTGGGTCGGAGGTTCGAATCCTCTCTCGCCGACCACATTCGATAAAAAGGGCTAACCGCAAGGTTAGCCCTTTTTGCATTATGGCGTTAGCCAGCCTGATTAACCAAAATGCCCCTTTGCCCCGTTTCACCCTGCCTGTTAACGCTTTTGTGACATTATCCATTGTATTTTTTTATATATGGTTTGATCTTTTTTCGCGTTGCTTATGGTTAACCTCAGCATTTTTCGCTGTGCGTTTTAACGTTCGTGGAATTTAGTGCTCAGATTATCACCATTAATTAAGAAAATTCACCCAATCTGAATAAAAGTTAATCACTGGATGTTGCAAAATATTAAGAGAATTGTGCTGCAACATGGCGAGTAGCATAAATTTCCCTGCTGAAAACTGGCGCCCTGAGTTTTTTTAATCTTTGTTTGCTGTTTCTCACACTCCACGTAAATCCCCGTCACCTGTATTGACGTTTTCACATTCTGTTGACAGATTGTAGGGCACGAGGGGCATTTCAGGGAGGATCTGCGCTGCAACTCAAACGCTCTTCTGAAAGGATTCTCCATCCCTTTAACGCCTTCGGGCAGCTCCGACCGGACCGGGTAAAAAATAAATAAAGGTCAGGCGGCGTAACACAACAAAGCAAAACATCACATTGGAGCAGAATAATGAGTATTTCCTTGAAGAAGTCAGGGATGCTGAAGCTTGGTCTGAGCCTGGTGGCCATGACCGTCGCAGCAAGCGTACAGGCAAAAACCCTGGTTTACTGTTCTGAAGGCTCGCCGGAAGGCTTTAACCCACAGCTCTTTACCTCTGGTACGACTTACGACGCCAGCTCTGTACCTATCTATAACCGTCTGGTTGAATTCAAAACCGGCACCACGGAAGTGATTCCGGGTCTGGCTGAGAAATGGGACGTCAGCGAAGACGGCAAAACCTATACCTTCCACCTGCGCCAGGGCGTGAAGTGGCAGGACAGCAAAGAGTTCAAACCAACGCGCGACTTCAACGCCGATGACGTGGTGTTCTCTTTCGATCGTCAGAAAAACGCCCAGAACCCGTACCACAAAGTCTCCGGCGGCAGCTATGAATACTTCGAAGGGATGGGTCTGCCGGATCTGATCTCAGAAGTGAAAAAAGTAGACGATAAAACCGTCCAGTTCGTGCTGACTCGCCCGGAAGCGCCGTTCCTGGCCGATCTGGCAATGGACTTCGCCTCTATTCTGTCTAAAGAGTACGCGGACAACATGCTGAAAGCCGGCACCCCGGAAAAAGTTGACCTGAACCCAATCGGTACCGGTCCATTCCAGCTGCTGCAATACCAGAAAGATTCCCGCATTTTGTACAAAGCCTTTGAAGGCTACTGGGGCACCAAGCCGCAGATCGACCGTCTGGTCTTCTCCATCACCCCGGACGCGTCAGTACGTTATGCCAAGCTGCAAAAAAACGAGTGCCAGGTTATGCCGTACCCGAACCCGGCTGACATTGCACGCATGAAGCAGGACAAAAACATCAACCTGCTGGAGCAGGCGGGCCTGAACGTGGGCTATCTCTCCTTCAACACCGAGAAGAAACCGTTTGATGACGTGAAAGTGCGTCAGGCGCTGACCTACGCGGTGAACAAAGAAGCGATCATCAAAGCGGTTTATCAGGGCGCGGGCGTTGCGGCCAAGAACCTGATCCCACCAACCATGTGGGGCTACAACGATGACGTGAAAGACTACACCTACGATCCTGAGAAGGCGAAAGCGCTGCTGAAAGAAGCGGGCCAGGATAAAGGCTTCACCGTTGAGCTGTGGGCGATGCCTGTTCAGCGTCCGTACAACCCGAACGCACGCCGTATGGCGGAAATGGTTCAGGCTGACTGGGCGAAGATCGGCGTTCAGGCCAAGATTGTGACCTACGAGTGGGGCGAATATCTGAAGCGCGCCAAAGCGGGTGAGCACCAGGCTGTGATGATGGGCTGGACCGGTGACAACGGGGATCCGGACAACTTCTTCGCGACCCTGTTCAGCTGCGCGGCGGCGAAAGACGGTTCTAACTACTCTCGCTGGTGCTACAAGCCGTTCGAAGACCTGATCCAGCCGGCGCGTGCGACCGACGATCACAACAAACGTATCGAACTGTACAAGCAGGCTCAGGTTGTTATGCACGATCAGGCTCCGGCGCTGATTGTTGCTCACTCCACCGTGTACGAGCCAGTGCGTAAAGAAGTTAAAGGCTACGTGGTTGATCCACTGGGCAAACACCACTTCGAAAACGTGTCTGTTGAATAATAAGTAGGGTGTTCTCCCTCTCCCTTTGGGAGAGGGCAGGGGTGAGGGGAAGCCTGTTCGACCCTCACCCTAACCCTCTCCCAGAGAGAGGGAATTTACATTTGTGAGCAATACAGACGTCACGCCTTTGTCGTGCGTCATCAGAGAGAATCCGGGTTATGTTGCAGTTCATCCTCCGACGTCTGGGGCTTGTTATCCCCACGTTTATCGGTATCACCCTTCTCACTTTTGCCTTTGTCCATATGATCCCCGGCGACCCGGTAATGATTATGGCGGGCGAGCGTGGTATCTCCCCTGAACGCCATGCACAGCTGCTGGCGGAGCTTGGCCTGAACAAGCCGCTGTGGCAGCAATACCTCAACTATATCTGGGGCGTGTTGCACGGTGATTTGGGTATTTCGCTGAAAAGCCGTCTTCCGGTGTGGGACGAGTTCGTGCCGCGCTTTAAAGCGACGCTTGAACTGGGCGTCTGCGCCATGATTTTTGCCACTGCGGTGGGTATTCCTGTTGGGGTACTGGCTGCCGTGAAGCGTGGCTCCATCTTCGACCATACCGCCGTTGGCCTGGCGCTGACCGGCTACTCCATGCCTATCTTCTGGTGGGGCATGATGCTGATCATGCTGGTCTCGGTGCAGTGGAACCTGACGCCGGTCTCGGGGCGCGTCAGCGACATGGTGTTCCTTGATGACTCCAATCCGCTGACCGGCTTTATGCTGATCGACACCGCAATCTGGGGCGAACAGGGCAACTTTATTGATGCCGTGGCCCACATGATCCTCCCGGCGATGGTGCTCGGGACTATCCCGCTGGCGGTTATCGTGCGTATGACCCGCTCCTCCATGCTGGAAGTGCTGGGGGAAGACTACATCCGTACCGCGCGCGCCAAGGGGCTGACCCGTATGCGCGTGATCATCGTTCATGCCCTGCGTAACGCCATGCTGCCGGTGGTCACCGTTATCGGTCTCCAGGTGGGCACGCTGCTGGCGGGGGCGATCCTGACCGAAACCATCTTCTCCTGGCCGGGGCTTGGACGTTGGCTGATTGACGCGCTGCAACGCCGTGATTACCCGGTTGTGCAGGGCGGCGTGCTGCTGGTGGCGACGATGATTATTCTCGTCAACCTGCTGGTCGATCTGCTGTACGGCGTGGTGAACCCGCGTATTCGTCATAAGAAGTAAGGGGCCATCATGTCACACGTTTCTGAAAACAAAGCTGTCGCTGCACCGGTTCCAATGACGCCGTTGCAGGAGTTCTGGCACTACTTCAAACGCAACAAAGGCGCAGTAGTAGGGCTGGTGTATGTCACCATCATGATCCTGATTGCGGTGTTTGCGAACTTCCTCGCACCGTACAACCCGGCGGACCAGTTCCGCGACGTGCTGCTCGCGCCACCGGCCTGGCAGGACGGCGGTAGCCTGGCGCATCTGTTAGGTACCGACGATGTGGGCCGCGACGTGCTGTCGCGTCTGATGTACGGCGCGCGTCTGTCGCTGCTGGTCGGCTGCCTTGTGGTGGTGCTGTCGCTGGTCATGGGCGTAGTCCTGGGTCTGGTTGCCGGTTACTTCGGCGGCATCGTTGATAACATCATCATGCGTATCGTCGACATCATGCTGGCGCTGCCAAGCCTGCTGCTGGCGCTGGTGCTGGTGGCTATCTTCGGTCCGTCAATCGGTAACGCCGCGCTGGCGCTAACGTTCGTGGCGCTCCCTCACTACGTGCGTTTAACCCGCGCGGCGGTGCTGGTGGAGGTCAACCGCGACTACGTCACCGCTTCCCGCGTGGCGGGTGCCGGTGCGATGCGCCAGATGTTCGTAAACATTTTCCCAAACTGCCTTGCGCCGCTGATCGTTCAGGCGTCGCTCGGTTTCTCTAACGCCATTCTCGATATGGCCGCTCTTGGCTTCCTCGGCATGGGTGCGCAGCCGCCAACACCAGAGTGGGGCACCATGCTCTCCGACGTGTTGCAGTTCGCACAAAGCGCGTGGTGGGTCGTCACCTTCCCTGGTCTGGCGATTCTGCTGACGGTGCTGGCATTTAACCTGATGGGTGATGGTCTGCGTGATGCACTTGATCCCAAACTGAAGCAGTAAGAGGCAAGAGATGGCGTTATTAAATGTAGATAAATTATCGGTGCACTTCGGCGACGAAGGCACACCGTTTCGCGCCGTGGACCGCATCAGCTACAGCGTAAATCAGGGCGAAGTGGTCGGCATCGTTGGGGAATCCGGTTCCGGTAAGTCCGTCAGCTCGCTGGCGATTATGGGGCTGATTGATTATCCGGGCCGCGTAATGGCCGAAAGCCTGGAGTTTAACGGACAGGATCTGAAGCGCATTTCCGAAAAACAGCGCCGCCAGCTGGTGGGCGCGGAAGTGGCGATGATTTTCCAGGATCCGATGACCAGCCTGAACCCGTGCTACACCGTCGGTTTCCAGATTATGGAAGCGATTAAGGTGCATCAGGGCGGCAATAAGAAAACCCGTCGTCAGCGTGCCATCGACCTGCTCACCCAGGTAGGTATCCCTGACCCGGCATCGCGCCTGGACGTTTATCCGCATCAGCTCTCCGGTGGGATGAGCCAGCGCGTGATGATCGCAATGGCGATCGCCTGTCGGCCAAAACTGCTGATCGCGGATGAACCGACAACCGCGCTGGATGTCACCATTCAGGCGCAAATCATCGAACTGCTGCTGGAGTTACAGCAGAAAGAGAACATGGCGCTGGTGCTGATTACGCACGACCTGGCACTGGTGGCTGAAGCGGCACACAAAATCATCGTGATGTACGCGGGGCAGGTGGTCGAGACCGGCAGTTCGCACGATATCTTCCGCGCGCCGCGTCATCCGTACACCCAGGCGCTGCTGCGCGCCCTGCCGGAGTTTGCTCAGGATAAAGCGCGTCTGGCTTCGCTGCCGGGCGTGGTGCCGGGCAAATATGACCGTCCGCAGGGCTGTCTGCTCAACCCGCGCTGCCCGTACGCAACGGACAAATGCCGTGTCGATGAGCCCGAGCTGAACCTGTTAGCTGACGGTCGTCAGTCGAAATGCCACTACCCACTCGATGATGCCGGGAGGCCAACACTATGAGTACGCAACAACTGCTGTTGCAGGCCATCGACCTGAAAAAACACTATCCGGTGAAGAAGGGGCTGTTTGCGCCTGAACGCCTGGTCAAAGCGCTGGACGGCGTTTCCTTTACCCTCGAGCGCGGTAAAACCCTGGCGGTGGTCGGCGAGTCCGGCTGCGGCAAATCGACCCTGGGCCGCCTGCTGACGATGATCGAAACGCCTACCGGCGGTGAGCTTTATTATCAGGGGCAGGATCTGCTCAAGCACGATCCGCAGGCGCAGAAGCTGCGTCGCCAGAAAATTCAGATCGTGTTCCAGAACCCGTACGGCTCCCTGAACCCGCGTAAGAAAGTGGGGCAGATTCTGGAAGAGCCGCTGCTGATTAACAGCAATCTGAGCAAAGAGCAGCGCCGTGAAAAAGCGCTGGCGATGATGGCGAAAGTGGGCCTGAAAACCGAGCACTACGACCGCTATCCGCACATGTTCTCCGGCGGCCAGCGTCAGCGTATCGCTATCGCCCGTGGGCTGATGCTCGACCCGGACGTGGTGATCGCCGATGAACCCGTTTCCGCGCTCGACGTGTCCGTACGTGCGCAGGTGCTGAACCTGATGATGGATCTCCAGCAGGATCTGGGGCTGTCCTACGTGTTCATTTCGCACGACCTGTCGGTGGTTGAACATATCGCCGATGAAGTGATGGTGATGTACTTAGGGCGCTGCGTGGAGAAGGGGACCAAAGACCAGATCTTTAATAATCCTCGTCACCCGTACACCCAGGCGCTGCTGTCTGCGACGCCGCGCCTGAACCCGGACGACCGTCGCGAACGCATCAAGCTGACCGGCGAGCTGCCAAGCCCGCTGAATCCGCCTCCGGGATGCGCGTTTAACGCCCGCTGCCGTCGTCGCTTTGGCCCTTGCACGCAGTTGCAGCCACAGCTAAAAGACTACAACGGTCAGCTGGTGGCCTGCTTTGCGGTGGACCAGGACGAGAACGGCGAAAAACCGCTGTCGTAAGACGAAAAAAAACCGGCGATATCGCCGGTTTTTTTATCTCTGCGTTATGACTTCCGCAAACGTATCTGGTCGACCGCGTGTTTCTCACTTTTGGTGAGGATCAGGCTGGCACGCTCGCGCGTCGGCAGGATGTTCTCTTTCAGGTTCACGTAGTTGATCTCATTCCACAGCCCCGTCGCCACCTTAATGGCCTCTTCTTTCGAGAGCTGAGCATAGTTATGGAAGTAAGAGTCAGGATCGGTGAACGCCCCTTCGCGGAACTTCAGGAAGCGGTTGATGTACCAGCTTTGCAGCAGGTCTTCCGGCGCATCGACATAAATAGAGAAATCGACGAAGTCAGACACAAACACATGATGCGGATCGTGCGGGTAGTCCATGCCGCTTTGCAGCACGTTCAACCCTTCCAGAATCAGAATGTCTGGCTGGACAACGGTTTTATCACCGTCCGGGATGCGGTCGTAAATCAGATGCGAATAGACCGGCGCAGTCACGTTTGGCGCACCCGATTTCAAATCGGAAACGAATTTAACCAGACGATGCATATCATAGGAGAGCGGGAAACCCTTCTTCTTCATCAGGCCGCGTTCTTTTAACACCTCATTAGGGTGCAAAAAGCCGTCGGTGGTAATCAGCTCAACGCTGCGGTGCTCTGGCCAGCGGCTCAGCAGCGCCTGCAATACGCGCGCGGTGGTACTTTTGCCAACGGCGACGCTTCCGGCAATGCTGATGATATAAGGTATACGTTGCCCGTTCGTGCCGAGAAACTGCTCCAGTACCGCCTGGCGGCGCAGGTTAGAACTAATATAGAAGTTAAGCAGGCGAGACAGAGGTAAATAGATCTCTGCCACCTCTTCCAGCGACAAATCTTCGTTTATCCCTTTCAACCGTGCGATTTCACCTTCCGTCAGCGTCATCGGGACGGAATCGCGCAGGGCAGCCCACTGGCTACGGTTAAACTGGAGATAAGGCGTCATTAACGTTTGCTCTTTTTTGCTCATAAGCACGTTTTCGTGAACCACGGACGAAACTGCCGCGTCATGGCCCATCACATAGTTAATTTTGGACAATGGGCAGGAGGTTAACACCAGATGACAGGAATAATAAGAAAAAATATGGGGGCCGCTGCGTTACGCGAAAGCCGTCACGATACGTGATATTGGGGGTAAATTGCCTTCTGGCGATGGATTTTTAACCGTGAGTGGGTGATTTTACAGCGCTTATGCCTTCTTTCGCATAAAATGTGAGCGAAAGAACGTTTTATGCAATTTTTTAGTTGCATGACTGCGCATGTCTCCATAGAATGCGCGCTACTTGATGCCGACTTAGCTCAGTAGGTAGAGCAACTGACTTGTAATCAGTAGGTCACCAGTTCGATTCCGGTAGTCGGCACCATCAAGTCCGGTGGGGTTCCCGAGCGGCCAAAGGGAGCAGACTGTAAATCTGCCGTCACAGACTTCGAAGGTTCGAATCCTTCCCCCACCACCACTTTCTGGCAGCGTAAATGCCGCCGGAGCTGGTTAAAAAAATTTAATCAGCTCGAACATGAAAAGAGAGAAATCTCTTTTTTTGTTACAGAAAGAACTGGGTAGCCGAGTTTCAGGATGCGGGCATCGTATAATGGCTATTACCTCAGCCTTCCAAGCTGATGATGCGGGTTCGATTCCCGCTGCCCGCTCCAATACGTGCTGATATGGCTCAGTTGGTAGAGCGCACCCTTGGTAAGGGTGAGGTCCCCAGTTCGACTCTGGGTATCAGCACCACTTCACTTCTCCCTCCCGTTTCTCTCTGTTTCAATTTAAATGTATTCAACAGTTCAGGCATTTCGCCTGGTTGATGTGGTGATATCACCGATTTATCCGTGTCTTAGAGGGACAATCGATGTCTAAAGAAAAGTTTGAACGTACAAAACCGCACGTTAACGTCGGTACTATCGGCCACGTTGACCATGGTAAAACAACGCTGACCGCTGCAATCACTACCGTTCTGGCAAAAACCTACGGTGGTTCTGCTCGTGCATTCGACCAGATCGATAACGCACCAGAAGAAAAAGCTCGTGGTATCACCATCAACA